>NZ_JAMJPH010000026.1:0-101881 GCF_023554635.1 Nocardioides bruguierae | reverse complement strand
CGCCCCCCCCGGCCGGGGGTGCGCCCCGCCCCGCCGGAGGGGGGCCACGGGCCTCCGCGCACCGCCGTCCTGCGTGCCACCACGACACGGCGGTGGCCGGCGACCGTCCCTGCTCCTCGTCCTCACGCGGCCCGCGCCGTCCGCCGGGGACAGGCGGACGAGGCGGGCGCACCGCGTCCGGACGTGGAAACGGCCACGGACGGCCCTTCCCCAGGCCGGCCGCAGCCGTTGCAAGAACGCTAGACCAGCCGCGCCCGCGTGCCACCACGACACGCCGCGACACGCCGGTGCGTCTCGGTAAAGTTCTCGTGAGGGACGTCAACGCTTGCGCGGCGGTGCCGATCTCCCGGGCATGACCATCCTCGCGACCGCCGCGGCACCGCTGTGCTGACGCTGCTGGGAGCGCTGGGCTTCGGTGCCCTCTCGGCGTTCGTGCCCGTCGCCAACGCCGAGCTGTTCGCGGTCGCCGCCGGCCGGCACGGCGCGTCGGTGACCACCGGGCTGGTGCTGGCGCTCGCCGTGGGGCAGACCCTGGCCAAGGTCGGGCTCTTCGAGGCGGCCCGGCGCGGCTCGGCGCTCCTGGCCCGGCACCGCCGGCGACCGTCCTCGCGGTGGGCCACCCACGTGGCGGCCCACCTCGGTCACCGCGCCACGCGCGCTCCGCTGGTGCTGACCGCGGCCACGGTCGGCCTGCCACCCCTCATGGTGGTCAGCGTCGCGGCCGGTGCCACGGCGCAGCCGCGCTGGGAGTTCGGAGCCCTCGTGCTCGTCGGGCGGATCGCCCGGTTCTCGGCGCTCGCCGCGCCGGTGGCGCTGGCGCTCGGTTGATCAGCCCTGCCGGCCGATCGGTGAGGGAGCTGGTGGAGCCTAGGGGACTCGAACCCCTAACCCCCTGCTTGCAAAGCAGGTGCGCTACCAATTGCGCCAAGGCCCCGTGCGGCCGGGGCCGCGGTGGGAAAGTGCTGGACTGACCGCGTGGGTCAGTGGGACGTGACGTCGTCCGTGGCCTCGGCCCAGAGCGCCTGCTCGGCCTTGGTGCGGTCGAGCTGCTTCTTCGCGACGACGGCCGCGGCAGCGGCCAGGGCCACGAGGAGGATCTTCTTCATGGCTGCTCCTGCCGAGCGTCGCGGGCCAGAGATGGTGGTGCTGGGTGGGCCTAACAGGACTTGAACCTGTGACCTCTTCCTTATCAGGGAAGCGCTCTAACCGTCTGAGCTATAGGCCCGTCGGTCGCTCTCACGACCGCCCGGATCAGGCACGATGTCGTGCCCTGAACCGAGAGTGGACGATACCCGAGGTGCCGCTGACGCCACAAAACGCGGCGGCACCCGAGATCGACGTGCGGGTGGGGGGGTGCGGCTCAGCGGTCCTCGGCGAGGGTGATCTCGATGCCGCCGAGCAGCGCGGCCGCCATGTTGTAGAGGAACGCGCCGAGGGTCGCGATGGCCGTGAGCAGCACGACGTCGATCGCGGCGATCACCATCGTGAAGCCGACGACGCGGGAGGTGCCGAGGTAGGCCTCGATGTCGAAGCCGCCCATCGAGTCCTCACCGACGACGTCCGCGACGGTCTGGTTGATCGAGTCCCACACGCCGGCGCCGCCGAGCACGCTCCACACCATCAGCACGGCCACCACGGTGACGATGCCGGCGGCGATGGAGAGCAGGAACGCGGTCTTCATCACCGACCACGGGTCCACGCGGGTCAGGCGCAGGCGGGCGCGACGCGACGGGGCGACGCTCACGGTGTCCTTGGCCGGCGCGGGCGCCTTCTGCGGCTTCTCCGCCGGGCGGGACGAGGTCAGCCCGTTGCCGAACGCCGCCGTCTGCTCGGCGGGGGCGGTTCGCTCCTGGGTGGGACGCTCCGTCATCAGTCGTCATCCTCGTCGTGCTCGTCGGTGGCCGCGGGGGCCGTGTCGGTCGCGGGCTCGTCGCCGCTCACCTGCTGCGACGCCTCACCCTCTGCGATTGTTGCACCCTCTGCCGTGGCACCCGAGTCCGTGGCCGGGTCCACCCCTTCGGGGGCACCCTCCACCTCGTCCTCGGCGGGCTCCTCCTTCGCCTCGACCGAGCGGGCCACGACGGCCACGGAGTCGTTGCGCTTGAGGTTGACGAACTTCACGCCCTGCGTGGAGCGGCCGGTGGCGCGGAAGGCCGCGTCGATGGGGGAGCGGACGACCTGGCCGGTGGCCGTGATCGACATGATCTCGTCGCCGTCCTCCACGATGAACGCGCCGACGAGGCCACCGCGGTCGGCGTTCGTCAGGGCCATCGCCTTGATGCCCAGGCCGCCGCGGGACTGCAGGCGGTACTCCGAGATGCGGCTGCGCTTGGCGAAGCCGCCGTCGGTGATGGTGAAGACGAACTGCGCCTTCACCTCCTCCACGGCCTCGGAGCTGACCTCCACGTCGGCGGAGTCCTCGGTGGTCTCCGCCAGGCCGGCGGCCTCCTCGGCCGCCACCTGCGCGGCACGGATGACCGACAGGGAGAGCAGCGAGTCGTCGTCGCGGAACTTCATGCCCGTGACGCCGGAGGTGGCGCGGCCCATCGGGCGGAGCTGGCTGTCCTCGGCCCGGAACCGGATCGCCTGGCCGTGGCGGGAGACGAGCAGGATGTCGTCCTCGCCCGAGGCGAGCTCCGCGCCGATCAGGGCGTCGTCGTCCTCGCGGAAGTTGATCGCGATGACGCCGGCCTGACGAGGAGAGTTGTAGTCGCCCAGGCGGGTCTTCTTCACCAGGCCCGCGCGGGTGGCGAGCACCAGGAACGGCGCCTGCTCGTAGTCGCGGATGGCCAGCACCTGGGCGATCTGCTCGTCCGGCTGGAACGAGAGCAGGCCGGCGACGTGGCCGCCCTTCGCGTCCCTGGCCGCCTCGGGCAGGTTGTAGACCTTGGTGCGGTAGACACGACCGGCGGTGGTGAAGAACAGCAGCCAGTGGTGGTTCGTGGTGGCGATGAAGTGCTCGACGACGTCGTCGCCCCGCAGGGTCGCCCCGCGCACGCCCTTGCCGCCGCGCTTCTGCACGCGGTAGGCGTGCCGCTGGGTGCGCTTGGCGTAGCCACCGCGGGTGATGGAGACGACGACCTCCTCGTCGGGGATCAGGTCCTCCATCGAGATGTCGCCCTCGGCCGCGGCCACGATCTGCGTGCGCCGGTCGTCCCCGAACTTGTCGGTGATCTCGGTGAGCTCGTCGGCGATGATCGTGCGCTGACGCGTCGGGTTGGCGAGGATGTCGCGCAGGTCCGCGATGATCTCCTCGAGCCGGGCCAGCTCGTCGATGATCTTCTGACGCTCCAGGGCGGCCAGGCGGCGCAGCTGCATCGCGAGGATGGCGTCCGCCTGGATCTCGTCGATCTCCAGCAGCTGGATCAGCCCGGTGCGGGCCTCGGCGACGTCGGGGGAGCGGCGGATGAGGGCGATGACCTCGTCGAGCGCGTCCAGCGCCTTGACCAGGCCGCGCTGGATGTGCGCGTCCTCCTCGGCCTTGTTCAGGCGGAAGCGGGTGCGCCGCTGGATGACGTCGACCTGGTGCTCGACCCAGTGCGAGATGAACTGGTCGATGGTCAGGGTGCGCGGCACCCCGTCGACCAGCGCCAGCATGTTGGCGCTGAAGTTGGTCTGGAGCTCGGTGTGCTTGAACAGGTTGTTCAGCACCACGCGGGCCACGGCGTCGCGCTTGAGGACGACCACGAGGCGCTGGCCGGTGCGCGAGGAGGTGTCGTCGCGGACGTCGGCGATGCCCTGGACCTTGCCCGAGAGCGCCAGGTCGGCGATCTTCTCGGCCAGGTTGTCGGGGTTGACCATGTACGGCAGCTCGGTGATGACCAGCGAGGTGCGGCCCTTGCTGTCCTCGTCGACCTCGACCACGGCGCGCTGGGTGATCGAGCCGCGCCCGGTCTTGTAGGTCTGCTCGATGCCCTGCCGGCCCACGATGAGCGCCGCGTTGGGGAAGTCGGGGCCCTTGATCCGCTCCAGCAGCGCCGCCTGGAGCTCCTCCCGGGTCGCCTCGGGGTTCTCCAGCGCCCAGATGGCACCGGAGGCGACCTCGCGCAGGTTGTGCGGCGGGATGTTGGTCGCCATGCCGACCGCGATGCCCGCGGAGCCGTTGACCAGCAGGTTCGGGAAGCGAGAGGGGAGGACCAGCGGCTCGGAGGAGCGGCCGTCGTAGTTCGGGCCGAACTCGACGGTGTCCTGCTCGATGTCGCGGACCATCTCCAGCGCCAGCGGCGCCATCCGGCACTCGGTGTACCGCATGGCGGCGGCCGGGTCGTTGCCCGGCGAGCCGAAGTTGCCCTGGCCGTTGATCAGCGGCGCGCGCATCACCCACGGCTGGGCCAGGCGCACGAGGGTGTCGTAGATCGCCGAGTCGCCGTGGGGGTGGTACTGACCCATGACGTCGCCGACGACGCGGGAGCACTTGGAGAAGCCGGCGGTCGGGCGGTAGCCGCCGTCGAACATCGCGTAGAGGACGCGGCGGTGCACCGGCTTGAGGCCGTCACGCACGTCGGGCAGCGCGCGGCCGACGATGACCGCCATCGCGTAGTCGATGTAGGAGCGCTGCATGGACGTCTGCAGCTCGACGCGCTCGATGCGCCCGCCGGGCCCCGGGGTGGGGGTGATGCCGTCGGTGGGGGTCTCAGTCACGTGTCTCGATCTCTCTGGTTCGTTCTACCGGTATCTAGGACTGGGGTTAGAGACCTAGATATCCAGGAATCGGACGTCCTTGGCGTTGCGCTGGATGAAGGAGCGCCGCTGGTCGACGTCCTCGCCCATGAGGATCGAGAAGATCTCGTCCGCGTGGGCGGCGTCGTCGAGGGTGACCTGGAGCAGGAGCCGGTTGTCCGGGTCCATCGTGGTCTCCCACAGCTCGTCGGCGTTCATCTCGCCCAGACCCTTGTAGCGCTGCACCGGGTTCTCCTTGGGCAGCTTCTTGCCCGCCTCGGCACCGGCGCGCAGCAGCGCGTCGCGCTCGGCGTCGGAGTAGACGAACTCGTGCTCGGCCGGCTTGCTCCAGCGCAGGCGGTACAGCGGGGGCTGCGCCATGTAGACGTAGCCCTCCTTGATCAGCGGCCGCATGAAGCGGAACAGCAGGGTGAGCAGCAGCGTGTTGATGTGGTGGCCGTCCACGTCGGCGTCCGCCATGAGGACGACCTTGTGGTAGCGCAGCTTCTCCAGGTCGAACTCCTCCTGGATGCCCGTGCCCAGCGCCGAGATGATCGCCTGGACCTCCTGGTTGCCCAGGACCTTGTCCAGCCGCGCCTTCTCGACGTTCAGGATCTTGCCGCGGATCGGGAGGATCGCCTGGATGCGCGGGTCGCGGCCCGACTTGGCCGAACCGCCGGCGGAGTCACCCTCGACGATGAAGACCTCACACTCGGCGGGGTTGCGCGACTGGCAGTCGGCGAGCTTGCCCGGCAGGGAGCCGCCGGTGCCGAAGCCCTTGCGGGAGCGGGCCAGGTCGCGCGCCTTGCGGGCGGCGATGCGCGCCATCGCGGCGGCCTGGGCCTTGCGGACGATGTCCTTGCCCTCCTGAGGGTTGGCCTCCATCCACGCACCGAACTCGTCGTGGACGACGCGCTGGGTGAAGCCCTTGGCCTCGGTGTTGCCGAGCTTGGTCTTGGTCTGGCCCTCGAACTGCGGCTCGGCCATCTTCACGGAGATGATCGCGGTGAGGCCCTCGCGGATGTCGTCGCCCGACACCCGGTCCTCCTTCTTCTTGATCAGGCCCCAGTCCTCGCCCTTGCTGTTGACCAGCGAGGTGAGGGCCGCACGGAAGCCCTCCTCGTGGGTGCCGCCCTCGTGGGTGTTGATCGTGTTGGCGAAGGTGTGGACCGACTCGGCGAACGAGGTGTTCCACTGCATCGCGATCTCGACGCTCATGTGGTTCTCCACCGAGGCCGGGGTCTCGGCCTCGAAGGAGATCACCGACGGCGTGGCGATCGTCTTGCGCTTGTTCAGGTGCTCGACGTAGTCGACCAGGCCGCGGTCGAACTTGAAGACCTGCTCGAGCGCGCCGCCCTCGCCGCGGACGGGGGCGTCGGTCTCCACCGCCTCCTCCACGGGCTCGCCCTCGACGACCTCGGCGACGGCCACGCCCTCGGGGCGCTCGTCGCGGACGACGATCTCCAGGCCCTTGTTGAGGAAGGCCATCTCACGGATGCGCGAGGTGATCGTCTCGAGGTTGTAGGTGGTGGTCTCGAAGATGTCGGGGGAGGCCCAGAAGCTGACGGTGGTGCCGGTGGCCTCGCCGTCCTCCATGGGGCGCACCTCCTGCAGCGGCCCGTCGGGGTCGCCCAGCGTGAAGGTCTGGCGCCACAGGTGGCCTCGGTTCTTGACCTCGGCCACGACCCGGCTCGAGAGCGCGTTGACGACGGAGACGCCCACGCCGTGCAGACCGCCGGAGACCTTGTAGCCGCCGCCGCCGAACTTGCCGCCGGCGTGCAGGACGGTCAGCGCCAGCGTCAGCGCCGGCAGCTCCTGGCCGGGGGCGGTGTCGGTCGGGATGCCGCGGCCGTTGTCCTCGACGCGGATCGCGCCGTCCTCGGTGAGGGTGATGACGATGCGGTCGCAGTGGCCGGCCAGGGCCTCGTCCACCGCGTTGTCGACGATCTCCCAGATGAGGTGGTGCAGGCCGCGCTCACCGGTGGAGCCGATGTACATGCCGGGGCGCTTGCGGACCGCCTCGAGGCCCTCCAGCACGGTGATCGCCGACGCGTCGTAGGCGACCTCGGGGTCGGCGCCGGCGGGGATGCCGGTGGCGATGTCGGTGGTGATCTCGGGGACGTTCCCGTCACCGTCGGTGGCGGGGTTTCCGGCCTGCTCGGTCACTGCTACCTCTTCCCGGGGGTCGGCGCCGACCGGGGGGTGTCGGGCCTGACGCAAGACGAAGGGTCACGCAGTCGTGACCCGGGCTCAGTCTAGCGGCTGAGCGCCTCTGAGCCACGTCCCCCTCGCCGCCACGGGGGATGAATCGTCCGTCGGACCCCTCTCATCGCCCCGGAACGGCCGCTCAGAGCGCCGAACGGGGGTGGGAACGGCCCCGGATACGGACGCGAGGCCCGCAGATCGGCAGAGAGGGCCACTTGCCGTCCACCGGGCACGGCCCGCGGTCCATCCCGCGATCCGCTCAGCCGTAGGTGTCGCGCGGGCCGCGTCCCTTGACCCGGCGGGGCCCCTTCGTCCAGGACGGGGCGTGGGGGCCCTGCACGTCCAGGAACGTCACGGTGCCGGGCCCGAGCTCCTCGTTGAGCCGCGCCAGCACCCGGGGGGCGAGCAGCTTCAGCTGGGTGGCCCAGGCGGTGGAGTCGGTGCGCACCAGCAGGCGTCCCTCGGTGAAGGACTCCGGCGTGCAGTGGCCGGCGATCTCCTCGCCCACCAGGTCCGGCCAGCGAGCGAAGACGCCGTGCACCCGCAGGTCCAGCGCCCACCCGTGGTCGGCCACCAGCCGGGAGAGGGAGCCCTCGAGCAGCTGCGGGTCCCGGTCGTCCCCCCGCGCCTTCCTCGGGGCGTCACCACGAGGACGACGCCGGCGTGACCGCTTGTCCGGCGGCAGCCCCCCGGCGGCCGTGGCGCGCGCGATGCGGCGGGCCAGGTCCAGCCCAGCGTCGTCGTGCGGCTCCTCCTCGGGGCCGGTGCGCGGCTCGGGGAGCTCGGCGGCGTCCGACGCCACCTCCTGCGGCCCACCGTCCGTGGCACCCGTGTCCTCCCCGTCCCCCTCGGGACGGGGCGACTCACTCGACACGGGAGACCTCGCCGCCGGCGACCGCGAAGCGCGCACCCGCGAGCGCCGGGGGCACGTCCTCGGCCACGGCGGCCGTCACCAGCACCTGCTCGGCGCCGGCCACCAGCTCGGCCAGCTGGGTGCGCCGGCCGGCGTCCAGCTCGGCGAAGACGTCGTCGAGCACGAGGATCGGGTCGTCGCCGTCGTCCCGCAGGAGGTCGAAGGAGGCCAGGCGCAGCGCGAGCGCGAACGACCACGACTCCCCGTGGCTGGCGTAGCCCTTGACGGGCAGTCGCGGGCCGTCGTCCGAGCCGATGGTGAGCAGCAGGTCGTCGCGGTGCGGGCCGACGAGGCAGACGCCGCGCTCCAGCTCGTCGCGGCGGCGCGCCTCGAGCTCCACGAGGATCGTCTTCTCCAGCGTCTCCTGGTCGTGGGCCGGCGGCAGCTCGAAGGAGGGGCGGTACTCGATCCGGGCGTCGTCGCGGCCCGCGCCACGCGCCACGGACTCGTAGGCGCGGCCGACGTAGGGGGAGAGCTCCTCGACCAGGCGCAGCCGCCCGGCCAGCAGCTCGGCGCCGGTGCGGGCCAGGTGGGAGTCCCACACCGAGAGGGTCGCCAGCGCCCCCTCGGAGGAGGACGACCCGCGACGGGCAGCGCCGGCGGTCTTGAGCAGGGAGGAGCGCTGCTTGAGCACCCGGTCGTAGTCGCTGCGGACGCCAGCCAGCCGCGGTGCCCGCAGCACCAGCAGGTCGTCGAGGAACCGGCGGCGCTCGCCGGGGTCGCCCTTGACCAGCGCCAGGTCCTCGGGGGAGAAGACGACCGTGCGGACCAGGCCGACGAGGTCGCGGGCACGGGGGAGGGCGGACCGGTTGACCTTCGCGAGGTTGGACTTGCCGGGGTTGAGCTGCACCTCGAGCACGGCGGTCCGCCCGTCCCGGACGACCGCGGCCCGGACCAGGGCGCGGTCGGCGCCCGCGCGGATCAGCGGGGCGTCGCCGGCGACCCGGTGGGAGGAGAGCCGCGAGAGGTAGTCGATCGCCTCGACCAGGTTCGTCTTGCCCTGGCCGTTGCGCCCCACGAACGCCGTGACCCCGGCCTCCAGCGCGACGTCCACCTGCTCGTAGGAGCGGAACTGGTGCAGGGTCAGGTGGGAGACGTGCATGGCGACCGGGGTGCGGGGCTCGGGGAGCGGGGCGGGAGTGCCGGTGGTGGGGCCGGGGGAGCGGGGCTCCCTCAGCCCTTCGCGCCGGAGTGGACGGCGTGGCCGCCGAACTGGTTGCGCATGGCGGCGATCGCCTTCATCGCCGGGCTGTCCTCCTGGCGGGAGGTGAACCGGGCGAAGAGCGAGGCGGCGATGACGTTCATCGGGACGGCGTTGTCGATGGCGGCCTCGACCGTCCACCGGCCCTCGCCGGAGTCGTCGGCGTAGCCGCGCAGCGCCTCGAGGTGCTCGTCGTCCTGGAGCGCGTTGGTGAGCAGGTCCAGGAGCCAGGAGCGGATGACGGTGCCGCTGCGCCAGGAGTCGAACGTGGCCGGCACGTCCTCGACGAGGTCGACCGCCTCGAGCAGCTCCCAGCCCTCGGCGTAGGACTGCATCATCGCGTACTCGATGCCGTTGTGGACCATCTTGGCGAAGTGGCCGGCGCCCGGCTTGCGGCCGGCGTGCACGAAGCCGCCGTCGGTCGGCTTGAGGGAGTCGAAGGCCGGCTGGACCTTGGCCACGTCCTCGTTCGAGCCGCCGCACATCAGGGCGTAGCCGTTCTCCAGGCCCCAGACGCCGCCGGAGACGCCGCAGTCGACGAAGCCGATGCCCTTCTCGCCGAGCTCGGCGGCGTGCCGGGCGTCGTCGGTCCACTTGGAGTTGCCGCCGTCGACGACCACGTCGCCCTCGGAGAGCAGCTCACCGAGCTGGGAGACCGTGTCGTGCGTCGGCTTGCCGTGCGGGACCATCACCCACACGACCTTGGGGCTGGGCAGCGCCTCCACGAGCGCCTCGAGGCTGTCCACGTCCCGCAGGGCCGGGTCGAAGTCGAAACCGACCACGGTGTGCCCCGCCTGGCGGAGCCGGGTGCGCATGTTGCCACCCATCTTGCCGAGGCCGACCAGTCCGATGTCCATGCACGCGCTCCTCGTTGTCAGTCACTGCCGGGTCTGCTGCCGGGTCTGCTCGGGACGGTCCTGCGGTTCCCGGTGGGTGCCGCGGGTGCCGTCCGACGACCCCACGGTATCCACGTCGTCAGGAGAGCAGACGGCGAGGCATGAGCAGGTACCGGAAGCCGGGCCCCTCCGCCTCGTCCGTCGTGCCGGAGATCACCACGGGCTTGGAGGCCTGGGTGAACGCCAGCTCGACGACGGGCTCGTCGATCGCGGTGAGCCCGTCGAGCAGGTACTGCGGGTTGAAGCCGGTGGTCAGCTCGTCGCCGTCGATGTCGGCCTCGACCGACTCGGAGGCCTGCGCCTCGTCGCCGGAGCCGGCGTCGAGGGTGAGCACGCCGTCGACGAAGGCGAGCTGCACGGCGGTGTTGCGCTCGGCCACCAGCGAGACGCGGCGCACCGACTCGACCAGCGAGGCCTTGTCGACCTTGGCGACCGTGAGGTGCTCGTTCGGGAACAGGCTGCGGACCTTGGGGAACTCGCCGTCCAGCAGGCGGGTCGTGGTGCGGCGCACGCCGCCGGCCGCCGCGCCCTCGAAGCCGATGATCCCCTCGCCGCCGTTGCCGGCGGACAGGGCGATGGTGATCTCGTCGCCCGCGCTCAGGGACTTGGCCGTGTCGGCCAGCACCTTGGCGGGGACGAGGGCCGCGACCGTGGCGTCGGGGGTGTTCGGGTTCCAGCCCAGCTCGCGGTGGCTGAGGCGGAAGCGGTCGGTGGCCAGCAGGGAGATGCTGGAGCCGTCGATCTCGAGCCGCACGCCGGTGAGCACCGGGAGCATGTCGTCCTTGCCGGCCGCCGTGACGGCCTGGGCGACGGCGTGGGCGAACAGACCGCTGTCGACGGTGCCGGTGGCGGTGGGCATCTCCGGGAGGGTCGGGTAGTCCTCGACCGGCATGGTCTGGAGGCTGAACCGCGCGCTGCCGCAGGTGAGGGAGACGCGAGCGCCCTCGAGGGTCATCTCCACCGGCTTGGCGGGGAGGCTGCGGCAGATGTCGGCGAGCAGACGACCGCTGACCAGGGCCCGACCGTCCTCGGAGACGTCGGCCGCGAGCGTCGCGCGGGCGGAGGTCTCGTAGTCGAAGGCGGAGAGGACGAGGCCGGAGTCGCCGGCCTGGATCAGCAGACCTGCGAGGACGGGGACGCTCGGCCGTGCGGGCAGGCTGCGTGCCGCCCAGGCGACGGCGTCGGCGAGCACGTCGCGTTCGACGCGGAACTTCACTGTTGGCGTCCCTCTCCTCGTGGTGGGCCGGCGGCGGGCCGGCCTCGCGGAAGTCGAATCCTGCCACGCGCGTCGGCGCACCGGCACGCCGCGGGTGATCCCACGGACTTTTGTGATCCTGGTCGTGGTCGTGCGGCTGTCCGTCTGTGGCAGCAACCTGCCACCTTCGACAGCGAGGGGTCGGGGTGGGCCAGGTGGTTCCGGCAGGTCGCCCCCGGGGGCGGAGAGGGTTTGTCCCCAGGAAGGGGTCGGTGCAGAAGTGCACCGGGAATCGAGTCGGTGATGGATCCAGAGTGGTCATAGGTCCGGTGGATCCTGTGGACGACGTGGGTAATGCCTGGTCGCCACGCTCGATCGAGGTGCACAGGGGGTGTGGAGGACGTCGTGGGGATCCTGGCGTCCGTGTGGGGATCCTCGTCCGTGTGGAGGGCTCTGCCACGGGATCCTCAAGTCACCACCGTGTAGTTCATCTCCGGCGGGCCGGTTCTCCACAGGGTCGAGGACGGCCGGCGGGAGCGTCCGGACGGCACAGGACCCCGACACCGAGCCGGCGTCGGGGGCCTCGAGACGGGCCGTTGCCGGCCCTGGGTGCTGCTGTGCGGTCAGGCGACCGTGAGCGTGACCTCGATGTTGCCGCGGGTCGCGTTGGAGTACGGGCAGACCTGGTGGGCCTGCTCGACCAGCTGCTGGGCCTGGTCGCGGTCGAGGCGGGGGATGGTGACCTCGAGCCCGACGGCGAGGCCGAAGCCGCCGCCCTCGAGCGTGCCGATGGAGACGTCGGCGACGACCTCGGTCTCCCCCAGGTCCGCGCCCGTGCCGCGGGCGACCACCTTGAGCGCCGAGTGGAAGCAGGCCGCGTAGCCGGCGGCGAAGAGCTGCTCGGGGTTGGTGGCGCCGCCGGGGCCACCCATCTCCTTCGGGATGCGGACGTCGGTGTCGACGAGGCCGTCGGAGGAGGCGACGTGGCCGTTGCGGCCGTCGCCGGTGGCGAGTGCGGTGGCGGTGTACACAGTTTCCATGTCCACAAATGTATTGCGCACAATCTAATTGTCAAGCGTCTACCCTGGGGACGTGGCTCCACAGCACCCGCAGCTCGCGCTCGACGCCCAGCTCTGCTTCCCGCTCTACGCGGCGACGCGCGCGGTGACCAGGACGTACGCCGACCTGCTGGAGCCGTCGGGGCTGACCTACCCGCAGTACCTGACGATGCTGGCGCTGTGGGACGCCGACTCCCCCGTGTCCGTCTCCGCCCTCGGGTCGCGCCTGCACCTGGACTCCGGGACGCTCACGCCCCTGCTGAAGCGACTGGAGGCGGCGGGGCGGATCGTGCGCCGGCGCGACCCGGCCGACGAGCGTCGGGTGCTGGTCTCCTGCACGCAGGAGGGCTGGGCGCTGCGCGAGCAGGTGGCCGACGTCCCCCTCCGCCTGGCCGGGGCCATGGGCCTGGAGCGGGACGAGGCGGAGCGGCTGCGCGCGGACCTCGGCCGGCTCCTGGCGCACCTGGACGGCTGAGGCGCCGTCGCGGGCTCAGGCCTGGCGGGCCTGCATCTTCACGCGGTTGGTCAGCTCGCTGACCTGGTTGAAGACCGCGCGGCGCTCCGCGAGCAGCTGGTTGATCTTGCGGTCGGCGTACATGACCGTCGTGTGGTCGCGGTTGCCGAACTCGGCGCCGATCTTGGGCAGCGACAGGTCCGTGAGCTCGCGGCACAGGTACATGGCGATCTGGCGCGCCATCACGAGGTGCCGGCCCCGGCTGGGGCCGGTGAGCTCGTCGATGCTCAGGCCGAAGTACGCGGCGGTCTGGGCGATGATCAGCCCGGCGGTGATCTCGGGCTCGCCGCCGTCGGGGATCAGGTCCTTCAGCACGATCTCGGCCAGGGTCATGTCGACCTCCTGGCGGTTGAGGTTCGCGAAGGCCGTGACGCGGATGAGGGCACCCTCGAGCTCACGGATGTTCGTCTGGATCTTCGAGGCGATGAACTCCAGCACGTCGGGCGGGGCCGTGAGCCGGTCCATCGCGGCCTTCTTGCGGAGGATGGCGATGCGCGTCTCGAGGTCCGGCGGCTGCACGTCGGTGATCAGGCCCCACTCGAACCGGTTGCGCAGGCGGTCCTCCAGCGCCTCCAGGCGCTTGGGGGGCCGGTCCGAGGTGAGCACGATCTGCTTGTTGGCGTTGTGCAGCGTGTTGAAGGTGTGGAAGAACTCCTCCTGGGTCTGGGTCTTGCCCTCCAGGAACTGGATGTCGTCGATCAGGAGCACGTCCACGTCGCGGTACCGACGCTTGAACCGGTCCTGCCGGTCGTCGCGGATCGCGTTGATGAACTCGTTGGTGAACTCCTCGCTGGACACGTAGCGCACGCGGGCGGTCGTGTAGAGCGAGCGCACGTAGTGGCCGATGGCGTGCAGGAGGTGGGTCTTGCCCAGCCCGGAGTCGCCGTAGACCAGCAGCGGGTTGTAGGCCTTGCCCGGTGCCTCGGCCACCGCCACCGCGGCGGCGTGCGGGAACCGGTTGGACGAGCCGATGACGAACGTCTCGAAGGTGTACTTCGGGTTCAGCCGGGTCTCGGGGGCTCCACGGTCCTTCTCGGCGGCCGGCGGTGCCGCGGCCGGGCCGGTGCTCGGCGGCGGCAGGGTGACCTGGGCGTCGACCCGGGGTGCGGGCGGCGGGGCGTCCACGGGGGCGAGGTCCGCCACCGGCGCAGGCGCGGGACTCTCGGCGGCGTCGAGGTCGGGGTTGACGGTGACGGCGAGGCGGATCTCGGTGCCGTAGGTGACCGAGAGCGCGTCCTCGAGCTGGGCGCGCAGACGCCCCTCGAGCTGCTGCCGGGTGAAGTCGTTGGGCACCGCGACGATGGCGGTGGTGCCGTGCAGCGTCACCGGCTCGGAGGCCGTCAGCCACGCGCGCTGGTTCGGCTGCAGGTCGGCGAGCACGGCGCTCCAGGCGTCCGAGAGCGAGGTGCTGGGCTCGTCCGTCACGGTGAGGTGGGGCCTTCCTGAGGATGCGTGTTCCACAACGTTGTCCACAGGTTGTGGGAAATGCCCGCCGGGCACTCGTGGCGAGGGGCCCGAGTGCCGCCGCGTGTCGACCTCGGCTGCTCCGTTGCAGGTCAGAGGATAGGTGCGCGGTGGCGGTACGTCCCACGAACTGCGAGATCCCCGGACGGGTCCGGGGCCGGCAGGCCGTGGGGGATGCGGGCGAACGTAGCCCCGTGGTGGAGGTGCGGGCAAGCCGTCATCCACAGGGGTGCGGCGGGGGGTCGCGCGTGGTTTGACCCTGGTCTCGCGCCGCGCGTACCGTTGGCCGGTCACCCGAGGTCGACGGGTGCCGCATGTCCACGGGGCTGGTCCGCACCAGACGGGCCCTCGCGTGGGTGGGCGGTGCCGGCCGAAGGGCGGTCCGGGAACCCTGGGACGGGGTGCGAGCACTCTCGCACGCCGTGGCCGGGGCGCTGCCGATCGGGTCGGGTGACGGCCCTGGTGTGGGGAGACCACGCCGCCGACGTCCAACAACGAGGAGCTCACGATGAGCAAGCGCACCTTCCAGCCGAACAACCGTCGTCGCCACAAGGTCCACGGCTTCCGCCTCCGCATGCGGACCCGTGCCGGCCGGGCGATCCTGAACGGTCGCCGCCGCAAGGGCCGCAAGAGCCTGGCCGTCTGAGTCGCGGGCACCCACCGGTGCTCGCCGCCCCGAACCGGCTGACCGACTCCGCCTCCTTCCGTGAGGCGGTGCGTCGTGGTCGCCGGGCGGGGTCGCGGACGATGGTCGTCCACCTCGCCGAGGACGGCGGGCTGCCCGGGGAGTCCCGGGTGGGCCTGGTCGTCAGCAAGGCGGTGGGCGTCGCGGTCGTCCGCAACCGGGTGAAGCGCCGGCTTCGTCATCTGGCCCGGGAGCAGATCTCTCTGCTCCCGGGCCGTTGCACGTTGGTGGTGCGGGCGCTGCCCGCCGCGGCGTCGGCCTCGTCGGCGGAACTCGGCGCGGACCTCGCACGTTGCCTTGATCGGGTGATGTCGTGAAGTACGTGCTGATCGTCCTGCTGCGGGGCTACCGCCTGTTCATCAGCCCGATCTACGGGCAGGTGTGCCGGTACTACCCCTCCTGCTCGGCCTACACGCTGGAGGCCGTGCAGCTGCACGGCTCGGTGAAGGGGTCGTGGCTGGGGGCACGCAGGCTGGCCCGCTGTCATCCCTGGGCCCCCGGCGGCTACGACCCCGTCCCGGGGCACGTCGACGGCCCACCGGTGCCGGTGGACGCGGAGGCGTCCGGCACCATGACCACGTACCGCGGCGCAGACGACGCCGCGCCGCACGAGCAAGGAGTCTGACCCGTGGGTGCACTCGGTGACCTGCTGAGCCTGATCGCCACGCCGCTGTACTACGCCATCTCGGCCGTGCTGGTGGGTTGGCACAAGCTCTTCACCACCCTCGGGATGGACCCCGACGGTGGCTCGACCTGGGCGTTGTCGATCATCGGCCTCACGGTCGTGATCCGCGCGCTGCTGATCCCGCTCTTCGTGAAGCAGATCAAGTCGAGCCGCAACATGCAGCTGCTGCAGCCCAAGGTGCGCGCGCTGCAGGAGAAGTACAAGCACGACCGCGAGAAGCTGGCCGCGGAGACGATGAACCTGTACCGGGACACCGGTACCAACCCGTTCGCCGCCTGCCTGCCGCTGCTCGTGCAGATGCCCATCTTCATCACCCTGTTCCACCTGCTGAACGAGGCGGCGCGGGACTCCACCCCGCACGGGTTCCTGAACGTGAACATGGCGGAGTCCTTCGGCTCGGCCCTGATCTTCGGGCGCATCCCCCTGGCCGAGAGCTTCTGGGGCGCGGGCGTGTGGCGCGCGGACGGCGGCCAGCTGGGCGTCATGCTGCTCGCGCTGTTCCTGGTGCTCGCGATGACGGCGACCACGTTCGTCACGCAGCGCCAGCTGATGAGCAAGAACATGCCGGCCGACGCCATGAGCGGGCCGTACGCCCAGCAGCAGAAGATGCTGCTCTACATCCTGCCCGTGGCCTTCGGTGTCGGTGGCGTGGCCTTCCCGATCGGCGTGCTCCTGTACTGGACCACGTCGAACCTGTGGACGATGGGCCAGCAGTTCTACGTCATCCGCAACAACCCCGCGCCCGGGACTCCGGCGTTCGCGGCCAAGGAGAAGCGGGACGCGGCGAAGGCGGCCCGTCACGGTGGTGCCACGGCCACGGCCACGGCCGCCGTCGAGGAGACCACCGAGGAGCGTCGGCCGGCCCAGCGGCAGCAGCCCAAGCGTCAGTCGCGTGACCAGCGCCGCAAGGGCCAGCCCAACCAGCCCAACCAGTCCAAGCAGGGCAACCAGGCGAAGAGCACCGGAGACGCCGGTGTCGAGAAGAAGGACGGAGGGTCCCGATGAGCGACCAGAAGAGCCGCGTCGAGGCACTCGAGAACGAGGGCGAGATCGCCGCTGACTACCTCGAGGAGCTCCTCGACATCGCCGACCTGGACGGCGACCTGGACATGGACGTCGAGGGTGACCGCGCCGCCGTGTCGATCATCGGCGGTGACCTGGGTCAGCTCGTGGGCAAGGACGGCGAGGTGCTGGAGGCCCTGCAGGAGCTGACGCGGCTGGCCGTGCTGCGGTCGACCGGTGAGCGTTCCCGCCTCATGCTGGACGTTGCGGGCCACCGTGCCCGTCGCCGCGAGGTGCTCGAGGCGCAGGGCGCCGCGGCCGTGGAGGAGGCGAAGTCGTCCGGCGAGGCCGTGCGGCTGGAGCCCATGAGCCCCTTCGAGCGGAAGGTCGTGCACGACGTCGTGGCCGCCGCTGGTCTGGTGTCGGAGTCCGAGGGCGTGGAGCCCCGTCGGTACGTGGTGATCCGCCCTGAGTGACGTCGAGCCCCCTGAGGTTTCACGTGAAACACCCCCTGTGCCCGCTGCGGCGCAGGGGGTGTTCGGCATCGAGCGAGTGGCGCTGGCAGAGCGTTACGCGGAGCTGCTGGCCACGGACGGGGTGGTGCGCGGCCTGATCGGTCCGCGTGAGGCCCCGCGTCTGTGGGAGCGGCACCTCCTGAACTCGGCTGTCGTGGCCGATGCCATCGCGGAGGGCGTCGACGTGGCCGACGTGGGCACCGGTGCCGGCCTGCCGGGCATGGTGTTGGCCATCCGGCGGCCTGATCTCTCCGTGACCCTGATCGAGCCGCTCCTCCGTCGCACGACGTTCCTGCAGGAGGTCGTCGACGAGCTGGGGCTCACCAACGTCACGGTGCACCGTGGCCGTGCGGACAGTGCGGTGGACCTCGGTGGCTTCGATGTGGTCACCTCTCGTGCTGTGGCAGGGCTGAGCACGCTGCTGGAGTGGTGCATGCCGCTGGTGCGGCCACAGGGGCACGTCCTGGCGATGAAGGGTTCCTCGGTCGACGACGAGATCGTGGAGGCCGGCCCCGCTCTCGAGCGCGCCGGCTGGGGTAGACCGGAGGTGCTGGTCGTGGGTGAGGAGGTCCTCGACACCCCCACGACGCTGTGCCGAGTTCCCTGGGCCGATCCCGGGTCGGTAACGTGGCCCCCTCGGGGCTCCGTCGGAGGAGCGAAGCGCCGCCAGGACACGTCTCGTCGTCGCAAGCGGGGCCGTCAGGGTCGGTGACCACGGCAGCGGTCTCGGGAGTTATCCACCGGTGCGAGAAGCACCCTGAGCGTGAGATTCCACAGGTGAGTGAGATTTTTCCACAGGGCGAGAGCGGTCAGGGGCCCGACGAGGTCGGTGCCGAGCAAGCGGCGGAGGCCGACGTTTCACGTGAAACGCCCACCGGCTACCGCGTGAGGACCGCAGCCGACATGGCCGGCTACGACGTCGCCATGGCGGACGAGGACACGCCCCTCGCCCGCGCCGCGGAGAGCACGCTGCTCGCACGAGGGCAGGCGGGCTCGCGGCCCCCGGTGGAACGGCCTCGCGGGACGCGTGTCGTGGTGATCGCGAACCAGAAGGGCGGCGTCGGCAAGACCACGTCGTCGGTGAACCTGGCCGCGTCCCTGGCCCAGCTCGGACAGCGGGTGCTGGTCATCGACCTCGACCCGCAGGGCAACGCCTCCACCGCCCTGAACGTGGACCACCGTCGGGGCACGCCCTCGACGTACGACATGCTCGTGGACGGTGTCCCCCTCGAGGAGGTCGTCACCCAGAGCCCGGAGCACGACCTCCTGTGGGTCTGCCCGGCCACGATCGACCTGGCGGGCGCGGAGATCGAGCTCGTGTCGGTCGTCGCGCGCGAGAGCCGTCTGCGCAAGGCGATCCAGGCGCACCCCTGGGTGGGCGGCGCGGAGGCGGGCGAGAACCGGTACGACTACGTCATCGTCGACTGCCCGCCGTCGCTGGGCTTGCTCACGTTGAACGCCCTGGTCGCCGGCGAGGAGATGCTCATCCCCATCCAGGCGGAGTACTACGCCCTGGAGGGGCTCGGTCAGCTGCTGGAGACCGTCGAGCTGGTGCGGGCGAACCTCAACCAGCACCTGAGGATCTCCGCCATCCTCATCACCATGTACGACGCACGCACGCGCCTGAGCTCCGGTGTCGCCGACGAGGTCCGGGCACACTTCGGCGACCAGGTCCTCGGCACGACGATCCCCCGCTCCGTCCGCGTCTCCGAGGCACCCTCCTACGCGCAGACCGTCATGACGTACGACCCGGCCTCCCCGGGGGCGCTCTCCTACCTGGAGGCGGCTCGTGAGTTCGCCTTCCGCGGGGTCGAGCGATGAGCGGCGGTCAGCGTCCCGGCACGCGGCGCGGTCTCGGTCGGGGCCTCGGATCACTCATCCCGACCGCGCCGCCCGCCACGGAGGATGCCGGCGCGACCGACGCGTCGGGTGTGAGCAGCTCTCCTGCATCGGGGCGTACCGCGGCGGACTCGTCCTCCCGGTCGGGGTCCGTCGAGTCCGCGTCCCCGGGCACGACGTCGCTGGCGCCGGTCGAGGGTGCGTACTTCGCCGAGCTCCCGCTGGAGCGCATCCGGCCGAACGCCCACCAACCGCGTCAGGTCTTCGACGAGGACGCGATGGCGGAGCTGGTGCACTCCCTGCGCGAGATCGGGCTGCTCCAGCCCGTCGTCGTCCGTGACGCGGGTGACGGGTACGAGCTCGTCATGGGCGAGCGGCGGTGGCGGGCCGCGCAGGAGGCGGGCCTGGAGGTCATCCCGGCGATCGTCCGCCAGACCGACGACACCGCCATGCTGCGGGACGCGCTCCTGGAGAACCTGCACCGCTCGCAGCTCAACCCGCTGGAGGAGGCCTCGGCCTACGCCCAGCTGCTCGAGGACTTCGGCTGCACGCACGAGGAGCTGGCGCAGCGGATCGGTCGGTCGCGCCCCCAGATCAGCAACACGCTGCGCCTGCTGCGGCTGAGCCCCGCGGTGCAGCGACGGGTGGCGGCCGGCGTCCTGTCGGCGGGGCACGCCCGCTCTCTGCTCGCGGTGGGCGACGCGGACTCCCAGGACCGGCTGGCCCAGCGCGTGGTCGCCGAGGGCATCAGCGTGCGCGGCCTGGAGGAGATCGTGGCGCTGGGCTCCGGCGACGAGGACGCTCCGCGCCGCACGGCTCGTCGCAAGCCGCAGGCACCGGGCCTCACGGAGATCGCCGACCGGCTGAGCGACCGGTTCGAGACCCGCGTCAAGGTCGACCTCGGCAAGCACAAGGGCAAGATCACCGTGGAGTTCGCCTCGATGGAGGACCTGCAGCGCATCCTCGGCATCCTGGACACCGATCAGGAGTCCACAGATCCATCCAGCGACTAAGCAACAAGACGATAAGTCGACAAAATGACTTGTCGGTCTACAGACACAGAGAGGGCCCGATCCGTGCGGATCGGGCCCTTTCGGCGTCCTGGGAGTTCGTCAGGAAGCGATCTGAGCGCTACTTCTTCGCGCGCTTGGCCGCGCGACGGGCTGCTCGCTCTCTCTTCTCCGCCTGGTCGAGCTTCTCCGCCTCGTCCGGCGTGGGTGCGGAGCCCCCGAGACGTGCCGGCAGCCACCAGGAACCCGGAGGCTGCTCGTCGGCCGGGTAGGCCGCGATCGCGTCCTCGAGCATCTGCGCCATGGCCGCGTGCAGGGCGGCGAGGTCGGCGTCGTGGTCCCCGGTCGTGGGGATCGGCTCGCCCACGCGGATCGCGATCGTCTTGCCCCGGGAGAAGTCCTTCGGGTGACCCTTGGTCATCATCCGCTGCGTGCCCCACAGGACGACGGGGACGATCGGGACGCCGGCGGCCGCAGCGATCCGCACCACGCCGCTCTTGAACTCCTTCAGCTCGAAGGAGCGCGAGATGGTGGCCTCGGGGAAGATGCCCACGGCCTCGCCCTTGCGCAGGTAGTCGACGGCCTTGAGGTAGGAGCCCTGCCCCTCGGCGCGGTCGACCTCGATGTGGTGGAACGAGCGCATGAGGGGACCGCCCACCGGGTGGTCGAAGATCTCGCGCTTGGCCATGAACCGCACCAGGCGCCCGGACGGGTTGGCCCCCAGGCCGCCGTAGACGAAGTCCACGTAGCCGATGTGGTTGTAGGCCAGCATGACGCCGCCCTCACGCGGCACGTTCTCCGTGCCGGTCATCTGGAACCGCTGACCCAGCAGCCTGAACGCCGTCTTGGCGGCGACGATGATCGCCGGGTAGGTGATGTCACGCATGCGGTGACTCTCCCACATCCGAGGGAACCCGCGTGGGCACCCCGACGACCGCGGATGGGCCCGGGACGACCTCAGGACAGGTCGACGCTCGGGTTGTCGTACCCGGTGGAGAGGCCCGGCGCGGAGATGGTGGCGCCGAACATGGTGCGCAGCTCCAGCTCCGCCTCGACGACACCGGCCAGCCGCCGCACGCCCTCGCGGATGCGCTCCGGGGTCGGGTAGCAGAAGGAGAGCCGCATCGAGCGGGAGCCGAAGCCGTCGGCGAAGAACGCGGTGCCGGGCACGTAGGCCACGCGTGCGGTCACGGCGCGCGGGAGCATCGCCTTGGCATCCACCCCGTCGGGCAGCGTGAGCCACACGTAGAATCCGCCGTCCGGGACGTTCCAGTGGGTGCCGGCCGGCATCAGGTCGGCGAGGCTGGAGATCATCGCGTCCCGACGCTCGCGGTACATCTCGCGGAACTGCTTGATCTGGCCCTGCCAGTCGTGGTTGGAGAGGTAGGCCGAGACCGCCATCTGCGAGAACTGCGGCGGGCACAGCGTGGCGGACTCCTGCGCGAGCACCATCTTCTCGCGCACCGGCGGCGGGCACAGCGCCCAGCCCACCCGGAAGCCCGGGGCGAAGGTCTTGGAGAAGGAGCCCAGGTAGATGACGTTGTCCGGGTCGTCGGCGCGCATGGCCCGCATGGGGGCCTCGTCGAACCCGAGCAGGCCGTAGGGGTTGTCCTCCAGGACGAGGACGCCCTCGCGGCGGCAGATCTCGATGATCCGCGTGCGACGCTCCGCGCTCAGCGTCACGCCGGCAGGGTTGTGGAAGTTGGGGATCGTGTAGAGGAACTTGATCTTGCGCCCGGCGCGCTTGCAGGAGGCGATGGCCTGCTCGAGGGCCTCGGGCACCAGGCCCTGGGCGTCCATCTCGGCGTGCACCACGTCGGCCTGGTAGGCACGGAAGACGCCGAGCGCCCCCACGTAGGACGGCGCCTCGCAGATCACCACGTCGCCCGGGTCGCAGAAGATGCGGGTCACCAGGTCGACCGCCTGCTGCGAGCCCACGGTCACCACGACGTCGTCCGGGTGCGCCTCGATGCCCTCCAGGCGCATCACGTCGGTGATCTGCTCGCGCAGGAACGGGACGCCCTGACCGGAGCCGTACTGCATCGCGACGGCACCGTGCTCGGCGACCAGGTTGCCGATGGCGTCGCCGACGACGTCGAGCGGGAGGCCGGAGATGTTCGGCATGCCGCCGGCGAGGGAGACCACCTCCGGGCGGGAGGCCACGGCGAAGAGCGCACGGATCTCGGACGCCGTCATCCCGCTGGTGCGGGCGGCGTACCGGTCGACGAACGAGTCGAGGCGGGTGCTGGTGCGGGCAGGCGTGGACTCCATGGTCCCCCTAGCATGAACGATGAGGCCCGCCATCGCACGCGCCGGTCAGGTGCTGGTCAGTCGCGGCCCACACGGAGGTGGCACGTGGCACGACGAGGAGTCCCGCTCACGCTGGACCGGTTGGAGGCCACCGGCTCGCCCTGCGCCCGGTGCCTGTTCTGGGAGCTCGACCCGGTGCGTCGCGACCGGGTTCCCGAGGACGAGCGCGCCGAGGAGAAGCAGGCGCTCGTCTCCGAGCGCCTGCGCGAGTGGGGGTCGTGCGGGAGGGTGCTGCTGGTCGACGGCGTCGAGGTGGCCCACGTGCTCTACGCCCCGGCCGGGCACCTGCCGGGCGCCGGCGCCTTCCCGACGGCCCCCGCGGGCGAGGACGCCGTGCTCCTGGCCGGCCTCTGGGTGCACCCCGACCACCGCGGCGGGGGACTCGGCCGGATGCTCGTGCAGCAGGCGGCCCGCGACCTCGTCGGTCGTGGCGTGCGGGCCCTGGAGGCGTTCGGCTCGCACGGCAGCGCGCCGGGCTGCGCCGCGCCGGCCGAGTTCCTGGCCCGGGTGGGCTTCCGCACCGTGCGACCGCACCCGGTGGCCCCGCGGATGCGGATGGACCTGCGCACCGCGCTGACCTGGCGCGAGGAGGTGGAGGCGGCGCTGGGCAGGCTCGCCGGGGTCGTGCGCCCGGCCCCGGCACCGGCTCCGGAACGGCGCGTCCCCGCCGTCCGCAGGGACGACGGGGACGCGGACTGAGCGCGGCCTTCCGGGGAGGGCGGGGACTCAGATGAACTCGGCGAGCTCCTTGAGCAGCACGGCCTTGGGGCGCGCACCCACGATGGACTTCACGACCTCGCCCTTGGAGTAGACGTTGATGGTCGGGATGCCGGTGACGCGGTAGGAGGCCGGGGTGACCGGGTTCTCGTCCACGTTCATCTTGAGGAAGGTGACCTTGTCGCCGTGCTCGCCGTTCAGCTCCTCCAGGATCGGGGAGACCTGGCGGCACGGGCCGCACCACTCGGCCCAGAAGTCGACGAGGACGGGCTTCTCGGACAGGAGGACCGAGGTGTCGAACTCGGCGTCGGTGACTGCATCCATCTTGGCCACGAGGATGTCCCTTTCTGATCTGGTCGCGCAGCGGTGTGCGCCTGGGCGACGCTGCTCACGCGGCGTCGGATGTGGGTTCAACACGGTCGGGGGCCTCGATTGTTCCGCCCCGACCGGCGGTGGGGAAGCCCCTGGTGGGGACCCCGGTGCGGGTCTCAGACCCCCAGCTCGGCCTCGGCGCGGGCCTCGGCGTCGGCGGGGGACGTGGCGGTGGTCTCGAGCTCGGCGAGGAAGCGCTCGGCGTCCAGGGCCGCGGAGCAGCCGGTGCCGGCCGCGGTGATCGCCTGGCGGTAGTGGTGGTCGACGAGGTCGCCGCAGGCGAAGACGCCGGCGAGGTTCGTCGCGGTCGAGGGGTGCTTGACCAGGACGTAGCCCTCGCTGTCGAGGTCGACCTGGCCCTTCAGCAGCTCGCTGCGCGGGTCGTGGCCGATGGCGACGAAGAGGCCCGTGGCGTCCAGGTCGCGAGTCTGGCCGGTCACGGTGTCGGTCAGCGTGATGCCGGAGACCTTGTCCTCGCCGTGGATGTCGCTGACGGCCGAGTTCCAGACGATCTCGAGCTTGGGGTCGTTGAGGGCCCGCTCCTGCATGATCTTGGAGGCGCGGAGCTCGTCGCGGCGCACGATCATGGAGACCTTCGAGGCGAAGCGCGTGAGGAAGGTGGCCTCCTCGACGGCGGAGTCGCCGCCGCCGACGACGGCGATGTGCTGGTCGCGGAAGAAGAAGCCGTCGCAGGTCGCGCACCAGGAGACGCCGCGGCCCGAGAGGGTGTTCTCCTTCTCCAGGCCGAGCTTCCGGTAGCCGGAGCCGGTGGCGAGGATGACGGAGTGCGCCCGGTGGGTGTCGGTGGCGGTCTTGACGACCTTCACGTCGCCGGTGAGGTCGACCTCGACGACGTCGTCGGCCACCAGCTCGGCGCCGAAGCGCTCGGCCTGGGCACGCATCTCGTCCATCAGGGCCGGGCCCATGATGCCGTCGCGGAAGCCGGGGAAGTTCTCGACCTCGGTGGTGTTCATGAGCGCGCCACCGGCGGTGACGGAGCCCTCGAAGACCAGCGGGCTCAGGTTCGCGCGGGCCGCGTAGACGGCTGCGGTGTACCCGGACGGACCCGAGCCGATGATGATGACGTTGCGGACAGCCGTGTCCTGCGCGGCCGTCTCCTGCTCGTTCAGGGTCATGCCTGGATCGCTCCTCGTTCCAGCCCTCGTGGGGCTCTCGACGACCGGGGGACTCGTCCCTCGCCGGTCGATGCCTCTGCTGCTCGGTGCATCGTTGCGAACGCATCGTAGGCGAGCGCCATTCCCCCACCCCGGTCCGCGATGCCGCGGGTGGACGTCACGCTCAGCGGCCGGTGAGGGTGGCCGAGCGCAGGACGTCGCCGGACCCGCACTGGAGCACGTCGACCACCTGCGTCTCGCCCTCCGACGGGCGGTAGGCGAGGACGGCGGCGCGGCCGTCGTACTCGACGGCCAGGAGTCGGCCCCGGCCCCAGTCGGCGGGGGTGCAGGCCTGCCAGTCGGCGCCGAGCCCGGCGCCGGCCGCCCGGGAGCCCTCGCCGGCGCGCAGGCGGAAGCGCAGGCGGCGCGCGTCGTCCGCGAACGCGGCCTCGGAGACGGGCTGGAGGGTGCCGTCGAGCGAGAGGACCTGCTGCACCGGCACCTGCACCCGGCCGGACTGGTCGGAGAAGGTGTCGTTCCCGCTCTCGGCGGCGCCGCCGTCGTCCTCGCTGGTGCGGCCGGCGGAGGAGTCCGCGGCGTCGCCCTGCGTGAGCGAGGAGGCCGCCGAGGAGGCGGAGTCGTTGCCCGAGGAGCCGCCCGACAGGTACTGGACGCCGTTGCCGACGCCGACGCCGAGCACCACGACCGCGGCAGCACCGGCGAGCAGCCGGACGACCCGGCGACGGCGCACCGCGGCCAGCTCCACGACGGCCGCGGGCGAGGCGGGCCCGGGCACGTCCTCGCCGGCCTCGAGCCGGGCGAGCACGTCGTCGAGCCGGGAGGCGACCTCGGTGGGGGTGCCCTCGTCCTCGCGGACGCCGGCGAGGAGCGCGCGCACCTGGTCGTCGCGCTCGCGCGGGGTCGGGGTGGTCACGGGGCTCCTCTCGGGTGGTGGGCAGCGGGGTGGTCAGGGGGGTGGTCAGAAGGGGGGGTCAGGCGGTGGGTGGGCCGCGTGGCTCCACGGGTGGGACGGCCCGCCGCCCCTCGGGGTTCCCCGGCGGGGGCGTGACGGGTGTCTCGGCGTTCTCGAGCAGGTCGGCCAGGAGCACGGCGAGGCGGGCGCGCCCGCGGGAGCAGCGCGACTTCACGGTGCCCACGGCACAGCGCAGGATGTCGGCGGCCTCGGCCACGGAGTGGCCCTCCATGTCCACGAGGACGAGGGCGGCCCGCTGCTCCAGGGGCAGCTCGGCGAGCGCCTCGAGCACCGCCCGTCGCGTCTCGCCGCGCACGACCTCCGCGGCCGGGTCCGTCGGCGGCGGCCCGTCGGCGCCGCGGGGCCCGTACTCCTCCAGGTGCACGGGCAGGACGTCGGGCAGCGGCTCGGCCCGGCGGACCTGCTGGGCGCGGAGCCGGTCGAGGCAGGCGTTGACGACGACGCGGTGCAGCCAGGTAGTGACGGCGGCCCGGCCCTGGTAGCTGCCGGCGCGGCGGTAGGCGGCCACCATGCCGTCCTGGAGGCCGTCCGCGGCGTCCTCGGGGTTGCCGCAGGTGCGCAGGGCGACGGCCCACAGGCGGTCCCGGTGCCGGCGGAACAGCTCGCCGAAGGCCCCGGGCTCGCCGGCCACGTGACGACGCACGAGCTCCTTGTCGTCGAGCTCCTCGAGGGGGACGTCGCCGGGCGCGTCCGGGTGGCTCACGAGCCGTCCTCGGCCGCCAGCACGGTGATCTCGCGGACCTCGCCGCGGAAGCCGCCGTCGACGGTGGGCAGCGAGGTGAGCCACAGGGTGAGGTAGCGGCCCTGGGCCCCGTCCAGGTCGACGGTGACGTCCGTGCCGGCCCGACCGCGCGAGGCGACCGGCTCCAGGCCGTCGACGGCGGCGGGGTCGGTGGTGACCTCGTCGTCGGTCAGGTAGAGCGAGAAGCCGGTGGGGCGGCCACGCAGCTGCACCCGGACGCTGTCGACGCTCGTCACGTCCTGGAGGTCGACCACGAGGCCCACGCCGGTCTTGAGGCCCGACGGCCCCAGGTCCTGGATGTAGGTGGAGGTGACCCAGGAGGTGGAGGCGTCGCCGTCGACCGCGTTCGGCGCGAGCTCCGGGTTCTCCTCGGGCGGGTCGGCCAGGGGGTCCAGGTCCGTGGCGGTCAGCCCGGTCAGGGGCGTGGGCTCGGCGGACGCGGAGGTGCCGTCGGTCGCCGAGGCCGAGGTCTCCTGCGTGGTCGGCTCGGCGCCGAGCGGGGTGCGGCCCCGACCGACGTTCCACGCCACGGTGAGCGCGACGAAGAGCCCCAGCAGCACGAGCAGGACGGCGGCGACCGTGAGGGTGCGCCGACCCGGGCTGCGCGGCGGCGGGACGTCGTCGTCCTCGGGCGGGAGCATCGGCGGCACCGTGCCGGTGCCGGTCTCCCACGGCCAGTACTCGGGGTCCGGCTCGGGCCCGGTGGGCGCGGGGTGGCGCGTGCGGCGGGCGGGCCCACCGTCCTCGGGGTCCGGGGCGAACAGCGGACGCGCAGGCACGGGTGCGAGCGGCTCGGGCGGTGGGCCGGGGGCGGGGCGGTGGTGGCCCTGGCTGCCCTTCTCCTCGCCCGTCTCCACGCCCGTCTCCCTGCCCGGGGCGGCTGCCGGCTGGGGCGGGAGGGTGGCCACGGTGGCGGGGCCCAGGTCGGGCTCGTCCTCGGCCGGGTCGTCCGCCTCGTCCCCGGGAGTGCTCTCGGCGTCGTCGGCGTCGGCGTCGTCGGGGACCTCGCCGCTCGCGGGCGGGACGTCGCCGAAGAGGGGGTCGTCCGCGGCCGGGACAGCGGCGTGCTCGGCGGTCGCGGCCTCGCCCTGGCCCCCGCTGAGGTCCTCGCCCGGGTCGCCCGGGTCGTCGGGCTGGTCGTCGGGCTGGTCGTCGCTGTCCCCGACGGCCGCCGCGTGCGCTCCGGCGGCCACAGCAGCAGCCCCGGCCCCAGCAGCAGCCCCGGCGGCCGCGACCGCGACCGTGTCGCCGGTGTCCACGGAGTCGTCGGAGGGGGCCCCCAGGTCCGCGGGCGGCGTCCAGGCCTGGGTGGGCTGCTCCACGGCGGTCTCGCGCACGGAGAAGTCCGGCACGGCGGGCAGGGAGACGCGGGGCTCGGGGGTCACCAGCCGGCCGATGATGGAGCGTCGCAGGCCGGTGTCGTCGCCGACGAAGTCCTCCAGCTCCTCCACCACGTCCTCGGCGCTGCGGGCCTCGTCCCCGTCGGGGTTGAGCAGCGCGTCGCAGAGGCTGTCGAGGGGGCGGGGGATGCCGGCGCGGACCTGCCGCGGCCGCAGCACCCGGTCGTGGTCGCGGGGGGCCGCGGGCACGGACGAGGAGGACGGGCCGCCCCAGCGGGCGGTGAGCCCGGCGTAGAGCAGGCCGGCCAGGTCGGCGAGGTCGTCCTCGGTGGAGCCGGCGCCGCGGCCGTGCAGCGCCGCGTCGACGCACCAGCCGATGATCCGCACCGAGCCGGAGGAGTCGACCAGCACGCTCTCGGGCACCAGGCGCCCGTGCGGCACCCCGGCGCGGTGCGCGGTGCGGGTGGCCTGGGCGACCTCCCCGGCCAGCCAGGCGGCCTGGCGCGGCGGCAGCGGGCCGCCGGCGGAGAGCATGGTGTCCAGCGACGTGCCGCTGCCCCACTCGTTGACCACGAAGCAGAGGCCGTCGGCGCGGGCGGCGTCGAGCACCCGCAGGATGTGGGGGTCGAGCACGGTGGCCGAGCGTCGGGCGGCGTCGAGCAGCGCATCGGCGCGGTCGTCGTCCTCGCTGATGACGTGCACCGCGACCTGTCGCTCCAGCACCCGGTCGTGCGCCCGCCAGAACCGACCGCCCCTGCTCTCGCTGAGCAGGTCCACGAGCCGGTACCGCCCGACCAGCTCGTCGCCGGGGCGGTTGGACAGGGGCACGCTGCGCTCCGTTCGCCGTGGGGGTGGTCGCGGGGTGCGACCGGTACCTCCGTGCACGGCACCGGTCACGTGGGCCTCATCGTAGGCCCGGTGGGGCCACCGTACGAGGTGGGCAGGCTGCGTGGCGGGTCAACGCCGGAGCTTGGCGAGCACCCGGCCGACGCCGACCGTGTCGAGCACCTCGGCGACCTCGCGCAGGCGGGTGAGGCGAGCCAGCACCAGGTACACCGCGACGGCGGCGACGCCGACCGCGGCCAGCTCGGCCAGGGCCGACAGCTTGTCGGGCAGCCGGTCGTCCAGCCCCACGCCGACGAGGCGGGCCACGCCCCACCCGACGCCCGCGGTCACCGCGCTGAGGAGCACCAGGTGCAGGCCGTAGCCGGCGAGCCGTCGTCCGCCCAGGCCGCCCAGGCGTCGCCCGAGGACGACGAAGGAGACCGCGGAGCCCGCGGCGTACGCGCAGGCGTAGGCGATCGCGAGCGAGGGCGCGGTGGCCTCGACGCCGGTGGCGCTCACCAGGGCGACGGCGACGGCGACGTTGACCGCGCCGACGACGCACTGGATCCAGAACACGGTCCGGGTCATCTCCAGCGCGTAGAACCCGCGCAGCACGAGGTAGTGCAGCGTGAACAGGGCGACGCCGGGGCCGAACACGGCGATGGTGGGCACGTAGTTCTCGACGGTGCCCTCGGCGGCGCCCCAGCCGAGCAGCACCCGGGCGAGCGGGTCGGCGAGCGCCGGCAGCAGCAGCGCGAACGGGACGATGACCGCCAGCGACGTCCGCATCACCGAGGAGAGGACGTCGGCGACGCCGGCGCGGTCGCCGTCCTCCGCCCGGGCCGAGAGCCGGGGCAGGACGGCCGTGGCCAGCGAGACGGTGACCACGGAGTGCGGCACCATCACGATGAGGAAGGCTGCGGAGTAGACCGAGTAGCCGGTGCCCTCGGTCGTGCCGCCCGCAGTGCCGGACGTCGCGAGGCGGACGACGACGGTGTAGGCGGCCTGGTTGACGATGACGAAGCCGACGGTCCAGATGCCGAGTCGCAGGGTGTGGCCGAGCCCGGAGCCGCGGAAGTCGAACCGGGGCCGGAACACGAAGCCGGCCTCGCGCAGGTACGGCAGCAGCACCAGCAGCTGCACCGCGATGCCCAGCGTCGAGCCGAGACCCAGCAGCGCCTCCTGGCCCGGCGTGTAGCCACCTACCTGCTCAGCCGCGTCTGCCGCGCCGAAGACACCCAGGTAGACCAGCAGGACAGCCACGGAGACCACGTTGTTGGCGATCGGTGCCCACATCATCGGGCCGAACCGGCCGCGGGCGTTGAGCACCTGGCCGACCAGCACGAACGCCCCGTAGAAGAACACCTGCGGCAGGCAGTAGCGGGCCAGGTCGACGGTGGCCTCGGTGACCGCGGGCGGCCAGTCGGGGTCGGAGTAGAGCGCCACGACCCACGGCGCCGCCACGACCAGCGCCACCGTCACGGCGCCGAGGAACAGCACCGCGAGGGTCATGATCCGGTTGGTGTAGGCCTCGCCCCGGTCGGCGTCGTTCTTCATCGCCCGCACCAGCTGCGGCACGAGCACGGCGTTGAACACGCCGCCGGCCAGCAGGATGTAGAGCATGTTCGGCACGGTGTTGGCGACGTTGAACGCGTCGGCGTGCGCCAGGTTGCCCAGCGCCGCGGCGAGCAGCACCGAGCGGATCAGGCCCGAGAGCCGGGAGAACGTCGTGCCGGCGGCCATCACCGCCGAGCTGGAGAGGAGCGAGCGGCGATCCTGGTCGGGGTTCGGCTCCTGCGGGTCGCTCATGCGGGTCCGTCCTGCTGGTCGTGCTCGTCCGTCTGGTCCTGGTCCGCCTCGTCCGCCCGGTCCTGGCTCGCGTGGTCCGTCCCGGCCGGGGCGGCGCCGGCGGCCCGCGCCTCGCGGGCGGTGGCCCGGGCACGGCGGACGCGGCGGAACAGCCGCACCGCGATCGCGCCGAAGAGCAGCACGACGCCGGAGCCCATCACCAGCCAGATGACGTCGCTGACGGCCGCGGCGCGCACCGGCACCGTGACGGTGGCGCCCGTGGGGGTGCCGGCCGCGTCGACCAGCACCAGCCGCACGGTGTGCACGCCCTGGGTGAGGGCGGTGGCGTCGAGCAGGATCGTCGCGGAGCCACCGGCGGCCACGGTCACCGCGTCGGGCTGGTCGACGGCGAGGTCGGCGTCGGTCGACGCCGTGACCTGCACGGTGACCGCCTCGTCCAGCGTGTTCTCCACGGTGGCGGAGAACCTGCCCGTGGCGCTGGAGAGGGTCACGCCCGGTGGCCCGCTGATGGTGACGCCGCCGATGCTGCTGCGCAGCCTGACGGTGCTCGCGAAGGCGGCGCGGCTGATGGCGGTCTGTCGGCGGCGCCAGCCGTACCCGAGGTCGGTGAGCGCCTCGTCCAGGACGTCGGAGCCCACCTGGTCGTTGTAGGTCAGCAGGTCCTGGAGCCCGGCGCCCGCGGCCGCGAGCCGCTGGGCGTAGGTGAAGACGCCGGCCTCGATCTGGGCGGACGCGGCGGCGCGGCCGTAGACCAGCGCGCTGCGCCGCAGCGCGGTGCCGCCGCCGCCCACGGTGGCCTCGGTGAGGGCGTCGGGGTCGGTCCAGGGGAGGTCGAGCTGGGCCAGGAACGTGTCCGGGTCCTCCGGGGTGAACCACGCGGGCAGCACGACGACCAGCGGCTGCACGGCCTCGCTGTCCTCGCCGGCGACCGTCGCGGAGCGCACGGCGGCCTCGGAGAGCAGCCGCTGGCGCAGCGAGAGGGTGGAGGGCCGGTCGTCGGAGTCGGGGCCGCCGTCCAGCACCGCCGAGGCGCTGAGCACGACGCGGTTGCCGGCGACCGAGACGGTGGTGGGCGCGACGCCGTCGGTGCGCAGGCCCTCGTCGCGCACGGCGTCGTCGGTCAGCAGCACGGTCTCGCGGTTGCCGAGCAGTCGCAGGGCGCGGCCGGAGAGGTAGCCGCCGGGGGGCGCCACCACCGGCATCGTCCGGGTGGTGGTGCCGGCCAGCAGGTTGCCGGCGCGAAAGCGGGCGGCGTCGAACCAGTCCTGCCCCGTCGTCGGGACGTAGGAGGCGGCGGTGCGGGCCGCCGGGTCGTCGGTCGGCTCGTCGCTGGGCCCGTCGGTGGGCTCGTCGGTGGCGTCCTCGTCGGGCTCCACCGTCACCGTCTCCCCGGGCTCGGGGGTGCTGGTGGCGCTCGAGGAAGAGCTGGACGAGGCGGAGGCGGACGCCGAGGGGGACACGGAGGCCGAGGGGTCGGCCGCGGTGCTCTGCCGCGGGTCGGCGACGGTCCGGTTGCCGGGTCGGCCGCGCAGGGCGGCGGCCGCCACGTCCAGGTCGCCGTAGGGCAGCGACAGGAACTCCTGCCCCTGGTCGGCGAGCACCTGGAGCCGGGCGAGGTAGTCGGCGGCGGCGTCGGCCGCGGCCTGGGTGGCCGCGTCCAGCTCGGGCTCGTCCTCCTCGGGCGCGCTGTCCTCGTCGGAGGGGGAGGCGCTGCCCGAGGGCTCCTCCTGGGCGACGTCGTCCTCGTCCGTGGGCTGCGGCTGCGCGGGGGTGGGGCTCGCGGAGGCGTCGGGGCTCTCCGTCGCCTCGTCCAGCTCCTCGGGGGTGAGCGTGGGGGCGGTCGAGCGCGGAGGGTTGCCGGCGGCGAGGCGGGTGAGGGCGTCGGTGACGGCCGGGTCGACCACCCAGGTCACGCCGCTGGAGCCGGCCCCCTCGGCCATCCGCAGCAGCCGACCGAGCCGGCCGTCGGGGTCCAGCGAGCTGGTCCAGGTGTCGAGCCGGGCCACGGAGCCGTCGGTGTCGTAGCGGACGCGGCGGCGCAGCTGGAGCACGACGGCCACCGGCACCGAGGCGGTGTCGTCGACCACGCGCGGCAGGAAGGTGCGCACCCGGCCGTCGGCCACGTCGTCGCGGCCGACGTCGTCCTGGCCGAGGGCGTGCACCCCGAACCAGTAGACGCCCTGGCCGGTCAGCGCGAGGCGGCGCACGGGCACGCGGAAGGAGTAGGAGACGGTGTCGCCCGGGTCGAGCCGGTCGATCACCTGGTACGGCCCCCGGCTGGCCTCCCGCTCGCCGACGACCTCGTCGAGCGCGGTCTCCGAGGCCGCGGCCAGGCCGGCGGCGGTCGTGATCGGCTCGGTGCCCACGAACGGGTAGAGGTTGATCGTCGTCCAGGTGACGTCGTCGGTGTTCGTGATCGTGCCGGAGACCCGCACCGACCCGCGGGCCGGGATCTGCGGGGAGACCTCGTCGAGGGTGAGGGTGAGCGGCTCGGCGGCCTCGTCGGCCGCGGTGGCCGGGGTGACGCCCAGCACGGGCAGGACGGTGAGGGCCAGCACCAGCCCCACGAGCAGCCGGACCACCCGCGGCGCGTCCGGACGCCGCCGGTCGGGGCGCCCGGGCAGGGGCGCGACGACGGGTCCGGGCAGGCGAGGCACGTGCGCAGGATAGAGGGGCGGGCACGCCCTGACGCCCAGCCCCGCCAGGCGGGGAGAGGATCGTCACCCGGGACGGCGGACGGGCCCGTGCGGCCACCCGCACCGGGGCGGGTGCTCGCGCATGCGGCGTGCGGGCGGTGTCTTCACTAGAGTGGTCCGCCGTGCCGGAGACCGACCCCACCCCCGTGAGCATCGTCGAGGTGCAGCGCGCCGTGACGGCGGAGCTGGACCGGCTGGGCCCGGTGATCGACGACCTGGGTCGCCTGTTCACCGAGGCCGGCCACGAGATCGCCCTCGTCGGTGGTCCGGTGCGCGACGCCATGCTCGGCCGCCGCCACAACGACCTCGACCTCACCACCTCGGCACGCCCCGAGGAGACCGAGCGGGTGCTCAAGGGCTGGGCCGAGGGCATGTGGGACATGGGCCGCGAGTTCGGCACGATCGGCTGCCGCAAGGGCGACTTCCAGATCGAGGTCACCACCTACCGCTCGGAGTCCTACGACCCGTCGTCCCGCAAGCCCGACGTCGACTTCGGCGACAGCCTCGCCGGCGACCTCGGCCGCCGTGACTTCACCGTCAACGCGATGGCCGTGCGGCTGCCCGCTCGCACCGTCGAGGACCCCTTCGGCGGCGTGCTCGACCTGGCCCAGGGGCTGCTGCGCACCCCCGGCACCCCCGAGGCGTCCTTCTCCGACGACCCGCTGCGGATGATGCGCGCGGCCCGGTTCGCCGCCCAGCTCGGCTTCGACGTCGCTCCCGAGGTCGTGGCCGCCATGACCGCGATGGCCGACCGGATCGAGATCATCTCCGCCGAGCGGGTCCGCGACGAGCTGGTGAAGCTGGTGTGCGCCCGCTGGCCGCGGCGCGGCCTCACGCTGCTCGTGCAGACCGGGCTGGCCGAGCGCGTCCTGCCCGAGCTGCCGGCGCTGGCGCTGGAGCGCGATGAGCACCACCGGCACAAGGACGTCTACGAGCACACCCTCACCGTGCTCGAGCAGGCGATCGATCTGGAGGCCGAGCGGCTCGAGGGCCCCGACTTCGTCGCGCGCTTCGCCGCGCTCATGCACGACGTCGGCAAGCCGCGCACCCGCAAGTTCCTGGACGACGGCTCGGTGACGTTCCACCACCACGACGTCGTCGGCGCCAAGATGACCCGCAAGCGGATGAAGGCACTGCGGTTCTCCAACGAGGAGACCGAGCAGGTCAGCCAGCTCGTCGAGCAGCACCTGCGGTTCCACGGCTACGGCACCGGTGAGTGGACCGACTCCGCGGTGCGCCGCTACGTCCGCGACGCCGGCGACCAGCTGGAGCGTCTGCACGTGCTGACCCGCGCCGACTCGACCACGCGCAACAAGCGCAAGGCCGAGCGGCTCCAGCGCACCTACGACGACCTGGAGCGGCGCATCGCCGACCTGCGCGAGCGCGAGGAGCTGGACTCGATCCGCCCCGACCTCGACGGCAACCAGATCATGGAGATCCTGGGCATCGCACCCGGCCGCGAGGTCGGCGAGGCCTACACGTGGCTCCTCGAGCTGCGCATGGACGAGGGCCCGCAGGAGCCCGAGGTCGCCCGGGAGAAGCTGCTCGCCTGGTGGGCCGCGCGGGGCTGAGCCTCAGCCCGGGCCGAGCGCGCGGCCGATGCCCTGCGCGGCCACCTGGAGCCCCGCCACCAGCCGGCTGCGCTGGAGCCGCTTGGGCGGCACGACCACCCCGAGGGCGGCGACGACGTCGGGACCCTGCTCCGTGCGGCGGAGCACGGGCACGGCGACGGAGGCCGCCCCGAGCGTCATCTCCTCGGACGTGGTCGCCCACCCGTCCCGGACGACGGCCTCCAGCTGCGTGCGCAGGACCCGCGCGTTGACCACCGTGTGCGGCGTGGAGCGGCGCAGCGGCCGGGCGAGCACCCGCTCCTGCACCTCGGCCGGCGCGTGGGCGAGCAGCACCTTGCCCACGCCGGTGGCGTGCAGCGGCAGCCGCGAGCCGACCTGGCTGACCACCGGCACCGAGGCGTGGCCGCGCAGCCGGTCGAGGTAGAGGCACTCCTCGCCGTCGCGCACCGCCAGGTGGACGGTGACGAGCGTGGCGGCGTACAGGTCGTGCAGGAACGGCGAGGCGGTCTCGACGAGGCCCGACTGCACGGGCGCGAGGTGCCCGAGGTCCCAGACCCGCCGGCCGATCGTGTACCGGCCCTCGGCGTCCCGGGCGAGCGCCCCGTGCGCGGTGAGCTCCCCGACGAGCCGGTGCGCGGTGGGCACCGGCACCCCGGCACGCCGGGCGAGCTCGGTCAGCCCCAGCCGGCGGTGGTGCTCGTCGAACGCGCTCAGCAGCGCCATCACGCGGGAGGTGACCGTGGCGCCGGGGGTCGAGGTGTTGCCGGCCATGCCCTCATGCTCTCACTGAGCGGAAGGCCAGAGATGGGGCGTGAGCCCGGACCGGAGGTCGAGGAAGGACGAGGTCCTGTCTCGAGGCCACCGGTCCGGGCCGGCGGGGCATGACGGGCAGTACTACCTACTCGGCGTCCGCGATGAACGCCTCGACCCGACGGCGTCCCTCGTCGTCCGGCAGCTGCACCGGGGGCGACTTCATCAGGTACGAGGACGCCGAGACGATCGGGCCGCCGATGCCGCGGTCCTTGGCGATCTTCGCGGCGCGCACGGCGTCGATGATGATGCCGGCGGAGTTCGGGGAGTCCCAGACCTCCAGCTTGTACTCCAGGTTCAGCGGCACGTCGCCGAACGCCCGACCCTCCAGGCGCACGTAGGCCCACTTGCGGTCGTCGAGCCACTCCACGTGGTCCGAGGGGCCGATGTGGACGTTGCGGTCGCTGATCTTGCCGGCCAGCTCGCCGGTGAGGTTCGAGGTGACCGCCTGGGTCTTGGAGGTCTTCTTCGACTCCAGGCGCTCGCGCTCGAGCATGTTCTTGAAGTCCATGTTGCCGCCCACGTTGAGCTGGTAGGTGCGGTCCAGCGCGACGCCACGGTCCTCGAACAGCTTGGCCATCACGCGGTGGGTGATGGTGGCGCCGACCTGGGACTTGATGTCGTCACCGACGATCGGCACCCCCGCGTCCGTGAACTTCTTGGCCCACACCGGGTCGGAGGCGATGAACACGGGCAGCGCGTTGACGAACGCGACACCCGCGTCGATGGCGCACTGGGCGTAGAACTTGTCGGCCTCCTCCGAGCCCACGGGCAGGTAGGAGACGAGGACGTCGGCACCGGAGTCCTTCAGCGCCTGCACGACGTCGACCGGCTCGGCCGGCGACTCGTCGATGGTCTGGCGGTAGTACTTGCCCAGGCCGTCCATGGTCGGGCCGCGCTGCACCTCGACGCCGAGGGTCGGCACCTGCGCGAAGGTGATCGTGTTGTTCTGCGAGGCGCCGATGGCCTCCGAGAGGTCCTTGCCGACCTTGAGGTCGTCGACGTCGAACGCAGCCACGAACTCCACGTCACCGACGTGGTACGGGCCGAGCTCGACGTGCATGAGGCCCGGGACCGTGGTCCGCGGGTCGGCGTCGGCGTAGTAGGTCACGCCCTGGACGAGGGAGCTGGCACAGTTGCCGACTCCCGCGATGGCGACGCGAACAGAACCCATGTGGGTGTCCTTTCTCAGGTGCGGTCCGGCGGGCCCCCGTCCGGGGTGCCCGCCGGCAGGTGGGCGCCATCCACGGGTCCGGGCTGCCCACCGCGCCGCTCGGCGTCGATGAGCCGGGAGAGCCAGTCCACCTCGCGCTCGACCGACTCCACGCCGTGCCGCTGGAGCTCGGCCGCGTAGCGGTCGACCTCCTTCTGGGTGCGCGCGAGGTCGGCCTGCACGCGGTGCAGGCGCTCCTGGAGCCGGCTGCGTCGTCCCTCGAGGACCCGCAGTCGGCTCTCCATGTCCGTCCGGCCGAAGAATGCGAACCGCACGCCAAAGGTCTCGTCCTCCCAGGCGGTCGGTCCTACCTCGGTCATCAGGTGCTCGAACCTGTGATGGCCGTCGTCCGTGAGCTGGTACGTGATGCGGGGTCGGCGGCTCGGGCGGACGCTCCCGAGCTCGGCCTCCTCGATGAGGCCGGTGCGCAGCATCTTCTTGAGCGTGGGGTAGAGCGACCCGTAGGAGAGGACGCGACCCCAGCCCAGCATGAGGTTGAGCCGCTTGCGCAGCTCGTAGCCGTGCATCGGGCCCTCGTGCAGCAGCCCGAGGACCGCCAGCTCGATGGTCTCCGCACGGCGTGTCACACGACGTATCGTATTGATATATCCGTGTGGCGCTAGTCACCCGTCCTGAGAATCTGCCGAGATCCGCAGGCTCCGCGGACGTGAGGCTCGTCGCCCTCGCGGAGGGGGGAGTCCCGGGTGCGTGTGCGTACCCTGAACGACGGTCCGGGGTCAGCGCCCCGGCGAGGCGCGCCCGTTCTGGAGCGTCCTCGGGGCCCTTCCCGGCCCCGACCCACCCTGTCCCCGAACGACGGAGCACGACGAAGTGAGTGGCAAGCGACGGGCCGAGGGGCCCCCGGTCACCAAGGCGCCGAAGCCGCCGAAGCCGAAGCGCTCGTGGAAGCGGCGCCTGCTGAGCGTCGTCAAGTGGGGCCTCGTGGCCGGGCTGGTGCTGGCGCTGGTCGGCGTCGGCTCGCTCGTCTACCTCTACCAGGTCACCGAGCTGCCCGACCCGAACGAGGACTTCGAGACGCAGACGTCGTTCGTCTACTACGCCGACGGCTCCTCGCAGATCGGTCAGTTCGCCACCCAGGACCGCACCTCGATCTCCTACGACGAGATGCCGCAGAACATGAAGGACGCGGTGGTCGCGGCCGAGAACCAGACCTTCTGGACCGACTCGGGCATCGACTTCAAGGGCATCCTGCGCGCGGTGGTCAACAACGCGGCCGGGAACGACACCCAGGGCGCGTCCACGATCACCCAGCAGTACATCAAGATCATGTACCTGACCCAGGAGCAGTCCTACAGCCGCAAGCTGAAGGAGGCCCTGCTCGCGCTGAAGCTGCAGCGCCAGGTCAGCAAGTCCGAGCTGCTGGCCAACTACCTCAACACCATCTACTTCGGTCGCGGCGCCTACGGCGTGCAGGCGGCCGCCCAGGCCTTCTTCGCCAAGGACGCGGCGGACCTGACGCTGCGCGAGTCCGCCGTGCTCGCCTCGGTGATCAACAACCCGACCCGGTTCGACCCCGCCAACGGCAAGGAGAACCGGCAGGCGCTGATCGGCCGCTACGAGTACACGCTGAACTCGATGGCCAAGCTCGGCTCCATCACCCAGCAGCAGGCCGATCAGGCCAAGAAGCGACTGCCCGCCTTCCCGAAGATCGAGGGCGAGAGCACCTACGGCGGCCAGCGCGGCCACATGCTCACCCTGGTGAAGAAGGAGCTGCTCCAGCTCGGCTACACCGAGGACCAGATCGACGGCGGCGGCCTGCGGGTCACCACCACCCTCACGCAGAAGGCCATGCGCGCCGCCGAGCGCGGGGTGCGCGAGGCCAAGCCGGAGGGCATGAAGAAGAACAAGAAGCTGCACGTCGCGGTCGCCAGCGTCGAGCCCGGCACCGGCGCGCTGCGCGGCTTCTACGGCGGCCAGGACTACCTGGAGTCCCAGATCAACTGGGCCACCGCCGGCGGCATGGTCGGCTCCACGATGAAGCCGATCACCCTCGCCACGGCGCTGAGCCAGGGCTTCTCGCTGAAGGACACCTTCGACGGCAACAGCCCGTTCGAGTTCCCCGACGGCCTCGAGGTGCGCAACGAGGGCACCGGCTACGACGGCCTGGGCAACGACTACGGCTCGGCCATCAACGCGATCTACGCCCTCGAGCAGTCGGTCAACACCGCCTTCGTCGACATGTCCGCCGCGATGGACAACGGCCCGCAGAAGATCTACCGGATGGCCGAGAAGATGGGCATCCCGCCGAACGAGGCCGACCAGCGCTACCCCGGCATGCCGAGCACCAGCCGCGACTTCAACAGCGACGACACGCTCCTGACGCTGGGCAAGGCGCGGATCAGCGCGATCAACATGGCCAACGCCTACGCGACCATCGCCAACGGCGGCGTCCGGGCGAACGTGCACGTCGTGCAGAAGGTCGAGCTCGCCGACGGCAGCGTCGACTACCGCTACGACGCCGACGACACCACGCGTGCCATGAGCGCGGACGTCGCCGCCGACACCGCCTACGCCATGCAGCAGGTCGTCAACAACGGCACCGGCCGCACCGCCCTGGCGCTGGGCCGCCCGGTCGGCGGCAAGACCGGCACGGCCACCAACGACAAGGACCAGGTCTCCTCCGCGTGGTTCGTGGGCATGACCCCGAACATGGCCACGGCCGTCATGTACGTCCGCGGTGACGGCGACGACCAGCTGGACGGCTGGCTGCCCTCCTACTTCGGCTCCGCCTACCCGGCCTCCACCTGGGAGGCGGTCATGGAGCGGCTGATGGAGGGCGTCGAGGTCGAGGACTTCCCGGAGCCCGCCTACGTCGACGGCGACGCGCCCGACGGCCACGAGCCCACGACGTCCGCGCCGACCCCGACGGAGACCGAGTCGGCCAGCGAGTCGCCGAGCGCGTCGCCGTCCGAGAGCGCGAGCGAGACCCCGACGCCGTCGCAGACCCCGTCGGCGACTGCCAGCGAGACGCCCACGTCCTCGCCGAGCCCGACGGACCCGACCGCGAGCGACTCGTGCGGCCTGGTCCTGTGCCCCAGCGACGGCTCCAGCCCCTCGCAGACCACGCAGCCCAGCGGCAGCGCCTCGGCCGCGGGCCAGCAGGGGCGGACCACGGCCGAGCGCCGTCGTCGTCAGCGCCGCCGCTCCGGTCGCCGCCGGACCGGTGGCCGCGCGGGTGCGGCCGCATGAGCACTGGCACCGCGTGAGCGACTCTGGTGGGGTGGGTCCCGTGCCCGGTAGCCAGGAGCGCGGCGACGCGCACGTCCACCCCACCCAGGACGACCCGGTCGCCGGTCGGCTGAGCGAGGGCCTCGGTGGCCCGGTCGGCTCCCGGGCCGGGCGGCACCCCTGGTGGACGCCGGTGCGCGTGCTGCTCGCGATCACCGCGATCACGTTCGCGCTGGGGATGCTCCAGAAGGCGCCCTGCTACGAGAACACCTGGACCGACGGCACGACGCGCTACACGCACATGTGCTACTCGGACCTGCCCTACCTCTACACCGGCCGCGGCCTCGCGGAGCTGGCCTGGCCGTACTCCACCGACGAGGACGTCCGTGACCGCTACCCGCAGGTGATGGAGTACCCGGTCGGGATCTCCTACTGGGCGTGGGGCACGGCCGTGGCCGCGCAGTGGCTGGCCGGGGCCACCGGCGACGCACCGGACCTGGACGCGCGGTCAGCGCTCTCCGTCGACCAGCTCTTCGGCGACCTCGACGTGCAGCGGGAGATCCGCGGCTACGTCATCGTCAACGCGGCCGGGTTCGCGCTGCTGACGCTCCTCGCGGTCTGGCTGCTGGCCGGGGTCTCGCCGGGGCGGCCCTGGGACGCGGTCTTCATGGCCGCGAGCCCGGCGCTGCTGCTCACGGCGCTGGTCAACTGGGACCTCGTGGCGGTCGTGCTCGTCGCCGGCGCGCTGTGGGCGCACGCGCGGGGCCGACCGGTGCTCACCGGCCTGATGATCGGGCTGGGCACGGCGACCAAGCTGTACCCGCTGTTCCTGCTCGGTGCGGTGCTGGTGCTCGCGCTGCGACGCGACCGGCGCCCCGGCCCCCGCGGCACGATCGACCCGGCCGCGGTGCCCCGGCGCGACCTCGCCGGCTTCGGTCTGACCACGTTGGCCGCGGTCGCGGCCTGGGTCGTAGCGCAGGTGCCGGCCCTGCTCGGCGGCACCGGCCCGTGGACCGTCTTCTGGTCCTTCAACGACGACCGGGGCGCCGACCTCGGTTCCCTGTGGCTGGTCGCCCAGCAGGCCTCGGGCACGACGATCGACATCGGCCTGATCAACGACGTCTCGCTGGTCTTCTTCGCGGCCTGGTGCGTGGGGGTGCTGGTGCTCGGGCTGGTGGCGCCCGAGCCGCCGCGCCTGGCCCAGCTCGGGTTCCTGCTCGTGGCCGGCTTCCTGCTGGTCAACAAGGTCTACTCGCCCCAGTACGTGCTCTGGCTGCTGCCGCTGGCGGCGCTGGCCCGGCCGCGGTGGCGCGACCAGGTCGTGTGGCAGGGCACCGAGGTGCTCTACTTCGCCTTCGTCTGGTGGTACCTCGGCGGCTTCCTGGCCCCCGCGGGCGGCGGGGACGCCGGCTTCTACTGGCTCGCGATCGTGCTGCGGGTGCTGGGCGAGGTCTACCTCGTGAGCCTCGTCGTCCGCGACGTGCTCAGCCCGCGTCACGACCCGGTGCGCGGGCCCGTGGCCGGCCGGCTCGCCGCGCCGCGGCTGCGCTCGCTGCTGCCCGTCCGGGCCTGAGACCCGGCGGGCCGGGCGTCAGAGGGTCAGGGCCTCAGCCCTCGATCACGACCTCGTCGAAGGACGTGGTGGTGAACCGGACCCGCACGTCGACGGTGTCGCCCACCGCCGGGACGCGGGAGCCGGTGGGCACGAACAGCATCGAGGCCTGCATGTGCGGCGGCTCCGCGAAGAGCCGCTGCGTGCCGTCGATGCTGAACGGGCTGCGCACCAGGCCGAGCGCGTCCAGCCCGCCGCGGGCCAGGGTGCCGGCGCGGCCGCGCAGGTCGAGGGAGCCGGTGGGCGCCTCCAGGCCGATGCCGTGGGCGGTGCCGCCGGAGACGACGAGCAGGTGGCCGGAGCGTGGCGCCGTGCGACCGCGGTAGCCGTAGACGTCGCCGCGCTCGAGCGGGTGCACGTCGAGGACGTGCGCGCGCACGCGCAGGGCGTCGCGGTCGCCGAGCCACAGCCGGGTGCCGGTGCGCGGGCGGAAGGTGAGGTCGGGCCAGTCGTGCCGCAGCCGCCCGAGCTCGGAGTCGGTGAGGTGGCTGACCCACACGCGGTGCGCGCCGGCGTGCCCGTCGGCCGCCCCGGGCAGGTCCGCGCCGACGACGTCGGTGAGCAGGCGGTTGACCTGGGAGAAGTGGTCGCCCTGGGCGAGCGGCAGGTGCAGCGCCACGCCCTCCAGCCGGGCCGCGGGGTGGCGACGCAGGGCGGCGGAGGCCTCCCACAGGTCGCGGGCGCTGAACCCGTGGCGCAGCATGGTGGTGCTCCGCTCGAGCACGACGCGGGCGTCGGGACGGCGGGTGAGCAGGTCCTCCACGTCCTCGAGGCGACCCAGGGTGTGGATGACGCGGCGGCCGAGGCGCTCGTGCTCGAGCACGTCCAGCGCGGCACCGAACGGGCGCCAGGGGGTGAGCACGAGCAGGTCCCCGTCGAAGCGGGAGGCGACCTCGCCCAGCTCCTCGTAGGTGCCGACGGCCAGCGTGTCCGCGACGCCCGGGTCCAGCGGGGTGCCGGCGCTGCCGGCGTCGCCCGCCACGGCGCGCTCGTGCAGCCACTGGGCCCGGCGGGCGAGCCGGCCGAGGCCGAAGCCGTAGCCGTTGCCCTTGGCCACGGGCACGAGCCCGGGCAGTGCCGCGGCGACGTCGAGCAGGTGCGTGCGCCAGCGGGCGCCGTCCACGGTGAGGGAGAGGCTCACGGCCGGGTCACCGCCGACCCATGTAGAGGTCGAACGCCTTGTAGAGCAGCGGGTTCAGCGGCAGGTCCCACTCGCCGGCCAGCTCCACGGCCTCGCCGCCGGTGCCGACCTTGAACTGGATGAGGCCGACGTGGCTGTCGTCGGCGTCCAGGGTGTCGGTGATGCCGCGCAGGTCGTAGACGTGCGCGCCGTGGGCGAGCGCGTCGCGGATCATCGCCCACTGGATCGCGTTGGAGCCGCGCACGTCCCGCTTCTCGGTGGAGGAGGCGCCGTAGGAGTACCAGGCGTGGGTGCCGACCCGCACCGAGATCGTGGAGGCGACCAGGTCGCCCTCGTGCCGGGCGGTCCAGATCCGCAGCCGGTCGTCCTGACCGAGCGCCTCGCCCTCGCCGGCCAGCGCCTCGACCATGGTGCGGAAGTAGGAGAGGGGACGCGGGGTGAAGTGGTCGCGCTCGGCCGTGTGCACGTAGAGCGGGTGGAAGTCGGCCAGGGCCTCGAGGGTCTCCGCGACCCCGGAGGTGCAGGCGACCTCGACGCCCAGCTTGTCGGCCTTCTTGATGTTGCGCCGCCACAGCTGGTTCATGCCCTTGAGGACCTCGTCCTCGCTGCGGGGGGTGCCGTCGGCGCCGGTCAGCGGCACCTGGAACACGTACTGCGGCTGGCCGGCGGCGAAGCCGCCCTCCGCCACCTGGGCGCGCCAGCCCAGCTCGGTGAGCTGGGAGACCACGCGGGCGCCCTCGGCGCTGCGCTCGCTCGGTGCCATGTCGTGCAGGCGGCGCACCGCCTCGTCCGCGACGCCCTCCTTGACCTGCTTGGCGTCCCAGCGCGAGAGCACCACCGGCGGGCCGATCCGCACGGCGAACGCGCCGCGACCCTTCAGGTGCGCGGCCAGGGGCGGCAGCACCGAGCGCAGGTCGCGGTCCCAGTCGTCGAGGACGGGCCCCTCCGGCACGTAGGCCAGGTAGCGGCGCACCTTGGGCAGCTGCCGGTAGAGGACCAGCGCGACGCCGACGAGTCGCTCGCCGCCGTCCGGGCCCTGCTCGAGGAACCCGACGGACTCGCGGCGCCACTCCGCCTTGACCCGGCCCCAGGCCGGGGTCTGGAGGAAGCTGGCCGCGGGGCGGGACTCGAGGAAGGCGAGGTGGTCCGCGGGGTCGATCTCGGCGACGCGCAGCGTCGGCGGGGGAAGGGTCTCGGCGGGCACGGCGGTGACGTTACAGCCGGGCGCGCAGGGCCTCGAAGTCCGCCAGGTGCTCGGCGGCGCCGCCCGGGGTCTCGAGGACGACGGGGGCGCCGGCGGCCCGCAGCACGTCGGCGAGCACGTCGGCACCGATGGCCCCGGCCCCGACGTTGGCGTGCCGGTCGGCGCCGGAGTCGAACTCGTCGCGCGAGTCGTTGCAGTGCACCAGGTCGATGCGGCCGGTCAGCGCCTTCACCTGCTCGACCACGTCGCCCAGATCGATGCCGCCGGCGTGCGCGTGGCAGGTGTCGAGGCAGAAGCCGACCTGCTCGAACCCCTCGGCCTTGCTGACCGCCTCCCACACGCCCGCGATGCGGTCGAGCCGCCGGGCCATGGCGTGGTCGCCGCCGGCGGTGTTCTCGATCCAGACCGGGACCTTGAGGTCGGTGGCCTCGATCGCCTTGCGCCAGTTGTCGAAGCCCTTCGCCGGGTCGTCGGTCTTGTTCACGTGCCCGCCGTGCACCACGACACCGATCGCCCCGATCTCGGCCGCGGCGTCCACGTGCTGCTGGAGCAGCTTGCGGCTGGGGATGCGGATCCGGTTGTTCGTGGTGGCCACGTTGACGATGTAGGGGGCGTGCACCACCACCTGCACGCCGGACTCCTGCGCGGCCGCCCGGAGCGCCTCGGCGCCGCCGGGGTACTCCACGACGGGGCCCTTGTAGGACTGCGGGTCGCCCAGGAACATCTGCACCAGCGTGGTGCCGCGCGCGGCGGCCTCGGCGATCGGGTCGGTCTGGTCGACGTGGGCGCCCAGCAGGGGCCCGGTGGGTGCGGTGGTGCTCATGGCCCGAAGCGTAGGAGACGGCACCGTCACCCGGGCTGCTCGTCGCTCCCCTCGCCGCCCACGAGCCAGCGGACCCACCAGCGGTGCCGGTGGCCGGCCTCGTCCCGGTCCTCCTGCGCGCGGGGCGACCCGGCCACGGCCACCTCGCCGGGCGGCTCGGGGTCGGGCCCGAGCCGGTCGGGCACCCACGGCGGTCGGAGGTCCTCGGCCCACGGGGCGGACGGCGGCACCCCGGCCGCCTGGAGCATCGACCGGGCCTCGCGGGCCGAGAGGGGACGCTCGTCGGGGTCCTCGGCGGTCAGCTCGGCGACCAGGTCGGCCAGCGGGCCCGCCACGGTGGGCTGCGGCGGCTCCGAGGCGTGGCCGGGCGGCGGTGCCCCCGTGAGCAGCTCGCGTGCCACGACCCCCGCGGAGTACAGGTCGGCCCGCGGGTGCGGTGGCGCGCCGTCGTCCTGCTCGGGGCTGGCGTAGCCGGGGGTGCCGAGCAGGATGCGCCCACGGCCGTGGGCGCGGGTGGCGAGGCCGAAGTCGGCGAGGAGCAGGTGCGGACGCCCCGAACCGGTGGGCCGCAGCAGCAGGTTGGTGGTGGTGACGTCGCGGTGCACCAGCCCGGCCGCGTGCACGGCCACCAGGGCGTCGAGGAGCTGGTCGAGCAGCACGGCCACGAACGGTGTCGGCAGCGGGCCGTGGTCGGCCAGGAGCTGGGTGGCGGTGCCCCCACCGACCAGCGGCGCCGTGGCCCAGGGGCCCTCCGGGGTGCGGACGTGGTCGAGCAGGCCGAGCACGTGGGGGTGCTCGACGATCGCCCGGCCGACCTCGGCGGGCTCCAGGGGAGCGGCGGCGACCCAGCGTCCGACCTCGAGGTCGAAGGCCCGCCAGACGGGGCCGAGGGAGCCCTCGCCGACCGGGTCGCGCAGCACGAGCCGACCCGCCAGGACGGAGCCGGCCACGGGCGTGGTGGGCCGCTTCTCGTCGGCGGGAGGGGTGGTGGCACTGGTCACGGGGTGGTTGTACCCCTGATCAGGCAGGATCAGTCGGACGACCCGCGTGGGCGCCGCGTCGGGGCCCGTCGGGGAGCCCGTCCCGTGGAATCGTGGGCGGCGCGCGCCCGCTGGTAGCCTGCACTGTCCTCACGTGAGCCTCCACCGACGGAAGTGCGAGCGCGAGGAACCCCGCTGTCGGCCGTGCGGCCGCTGCCGGGGATCGCAAGCCCTCCTGCCACGGAGAGACCGTGGCCGCTGAGTCCAGAGGAGGAGGAGACGCTGTGCGTGCCTATGAAGTGATGGTCATCCTCGAGCCGAGCCTCGACGAGCGCACCATCCAGCCGTCGCTGGAGAAGTACCTCTCCGTCGTCACCAACGACGGTGGTTCCGTGGAGTCGATCGACGTGTGGGGCCGCCGCCGGCTCTCGTACGAGATCAAGAAGAACTCCGAGGCGATCTACGCGGTCATCTCGCTCAAGGCCGAGCCCGCGACGGTCAAGGAGCTCGACCGTCAGTTCACCCTGAACGAGAGCATCCTGCGTACCAAGGTCCTCCGCCCCGACGCTCACTGAGCCTCTCCGTCCGTCCGCGGCGCCGCTCGTCGGCGACGACGTGACGGACGGTTGTGGAAGACCTTCGCCGGGTGTCGGTGCGACAGGGCAGGATCGTCCTCGCACCGCGACCGGCACACACGACCAGTTGCCGACGCACCCGCGTCGGCGCGTTGGGAGAATCCATGGCAGGCGAGACCGTCATCACCGTGATCGGGAACCTCGTCGACGACCCGGAGCTGCGCTTCACCCCGTCTGGGGCGGCCGTGGCGAACTTCCGGGTGGCGTCGACGCCCCGCACGTTCAACCGGCAGACCAACGAGTGGGAGGACGGCGAGAGCCTGTTCCTCTCCTGCGCGATCTGGCGGCAGGCCGCCGAGAACGTCGCCGAGTCCCTCCAGAAGGGCATGCGCGTCATCGTTCACGGCCGGCTGAAGCAGCGCTCCTACGAGACCCGCGAGGGTGAGAAGCGCACGGTCTTCGAGATGGACGTCGAGGAGGTCGGCCCGTCGCTGCGCAACGCGACGGCCAAGGTCGCCCGCATGTCCCGCGGCGGTGGGGGTGGCGGCTACTCCGGTGGCGGCCAGCAGTCCTCCGCGCCTGCCCAGCAGGCCAACGACCCCTGGGCCACCCCGGCACCGCAGCGCGGTGGCGGCGGAGGCGACTCCTGGGGCGGTGGCGGCGGCGGTTCGTCCCGCTCCGGCGGTGGCGACCCGTGGGGCGCTCCCGGCGTCGGTCAGGACGAGCCCCCGTTCTGACGGGGCCCGTCCACCAGCAGTACCCAGCTCATCAACCTCAACCATTCCGACCCGGTAGCCACTCCGGGGCGGGCTTCTAGAAAGGAAGCACCACAATGGCCAAGGCAGTGATGCGCAAGCCCAAGAAGAAGGTTTGCCAGTTCTGCAAGGAGAAGACGGGCGGTGTCGACTACAAGGACACCACCCTGCTCCGCAAGTTCATCTCCGACCGCGGCAAGATCCGCGCTCGCCGGGTGACCGGTAACTGCGTCCAGCACCAGCGCGACGTGGCGACCGCCGTCAAGAACGCCCGTGAGGTGGCCCTGCTGCCCTACACCTCGACCGGTCGCTGAGAAGGAGCCTGAGACATGAAGCTCATCCTCACCCAGGAGGTCACCGGTCTCGGTGGCCCCGGCGACGTCGTCGAGGTCAAGGACGGCTACGGCCGCAACTACCTCGTCCCCCGTGGCGTGGCCATCCGCTGGACCCGCGGTGCTGAGAAGACCGTCGAGTCCATCAAGGCCGCCCGCGGCGCCCGCGCCGTCCGCGACCTCGACCACGCGGTCGAGGTCAAGGGCAAGCTCGAGGCCGCTCAGGCCACGGTGTCCGTCAAGGCCGGTGCCGAGGGTCGTCTCTTCGGCTCCGTCACCCCCGCCGAGATCGCCGACGCCCTGGGCGCGGCCTCCGGCGAGTCGGTGGACAAGCGCACGATCGCGATCAAGAACCCGATCAAGTCGCTGGGCGCTCACACCGTGACCGTCCGCCTCCACGAGGAGGTCGCCGCCACGGTGACCGTCGAGGTCGTCAAGGCCTGACGCGTCGCTCGACGCAGCAGTATCCGACGAGGGTCGGGCCCCGCGAGGGGTCCGGCCCTCGTCCGCGTCCGGAGGGCTGCTGCTCAGGCGCCCGTGACCATCCAGGCGCCCGAGCGGTTGCGCAGGAGCAGGACGACGGCCCGCGCACCCATGAAGACGACGCTGAAGGCCGCCCAGACGGCGACGAGCCCGGCGAGGTGGCCGGCCAGCAGCACAGCGGGCAGGTAGACGACGAGCACCGCGAGCCCGCCCCAGGCGAGGTAGGAGCCGTCCCCGGCGCCGATGAGCACGCCGTCGAGCACGAACACGACGCCGGCGAGGGGCTGGAGGACGGCGGCGACGAGCAGCACCGGCACGAGCCGGTCGGCGACGGCCGGGTCGGGGGTGAAGAGCGGGCCGAGGAACGGGCTGGCCGCGGCGAGCAGGGCGCCCGTGGCGACCCCGCCGACGAGCCCCCAGCCGATCATCCGGCGGGTGAGTGCCCGGGTGTCGGCCAGGTCCCCGGCGCCGAGGCTGCGGCCCGTGAGGGCCTGGGCGGCGATGGCCACCGCGTCCAGCACGAAGGCGAGGAACGTCCACAGCGTCATGGCCAGCTGGTGGGCGGCGAGGTCGACGTCGAGGGCGTTGCCGGTGGCGCCCAGGGTGACGGCGGCGGTCGTGGCGAGGAGCGCGGCGCGCAGGGTCAGCGTGCGCACCACGAGGGGGGCACCGGCCCGGGCGGCCGCGAGCACCCCGCCGGCGTCCGGGCGGAGGGGGGCGCCCTCCCGGCGGGCACCGCGCGCCACGACCACCACGAGGGCGGCGGCGGCACCGGCCTGGGCGAGCACCGAGCCCCACGCGGAGCCCGCGATGCCCCAGCCGAGGCCGTGCACGAGGAGCACGTTGAGCACGAGGTTGGCGACGTTGGCGACCACGGCGACGACGAGGGGCGTCCTGGTGTCCTGGAGACCGCGCAGCACGCCGGTGGCCGCCAGCATCAGCAGCAAGGGCGTCGTGCCCAGGAGCGCCGGGCGCAGGTAGGCGACGGCCTGGTCTCCGGTGGCCGCGGTGGGGTCGAAGAGACCGACGAGGAACGGGGCGAGGGGGATGGCGACCACGGTGGCCACCACGCCGATGAGCACGGCCAGCCAGAGCCCGTCGACGCCCTGGGCGAGCGCGCCCCGCCGGTCCCCGGCACCGAGGCGGCGCGAGACCGACGCGGTCGTGCCGTAGGCGAGGAAGACGCAGACGCCGACGACAGTCTGGAGGAGGCCCGAGGCGATGCCCAGCCCGGCCAGCGGGGTGGTGCCCAGGCGCCCGACGACGGCCGCGTCGCCGAGCAGGAACAGCGGTTCGGCGACGAGCGCGAGGAACGCCGGCCAGGCCAGGCGGAGGATCTCCCGGTCGACCTCGCGACGGGTGGACGGCGCAGCGCTGGGGGTCGTCTCGCTCGGCACCGGACCAGGCTAGTCAGCGTCTCCGACCGCGACGCCGGACGCCCTCCAGCGGTGAGCCCTGGGGGTGAGGCACACCCCCGGGAGGGTCCCCACCTGCGGTTTCCTGAGAGGCCGATGAAGAATCTGCCCGGACCGGTGGAAAACTCCTGCCGATCGGTGGAAAACGTGCGTCGGGGAGCTTTGTCGACATGGCTGCACGGGGGCGTCCACGTGTCGGACGAGTGAACGCTCGCGGCCACAAATTCTTTTCCACACAGATCGGTGTCCTGTGAAACAGCAGGTCAGAGCGTCCGTTCACCACATTTGGGGACGAGGCTCCACAGAGTTCTCCCCAGCCTGTGGGCAGTGATCAACAGGGACTCCCCAGCCATCCCCACGTTCTCCACAGGACCTGTGGAGAACCAGCTTTTACGGGCCGCCCCCGAGGTCGTAACGTCCCGCCGGATGACGTCTCCGGGTGGTGCTCACCCGGAGCAGCCGACCGTCCCGGCGCCGCGCGTCCGCCCCTGCGTCCACCGCAGTGTCGGAGCAGCGACCTAGCCTGGCGGAGCAGGGACGTCGACGCCTCACGGACGGGAGCCGGGAACCGCATGAGCATCGCCGAGGAGACCCAGCGGAGCAGCGGCGAGCCGCCCTTCGAGGACTGGGGGGACGGCCCCGTCTCCTACGAGGCGGGGCAGCGTCCGACGTCCGGCGGCGGCGACCGCACGCCGCCGCAGGACATGGCGGCGGAGCAGTCCGTCCTGGGCTCGATGCTGATCTCCAAGGAGGCCATCTCCGAGGTCGGCGAGATCATCCGCGGCACCGACTTCTACCGCCCGGCGCACGAGTCGATCTTCGACGCGATCATCGACCTCTACGGGCGCAGCGAGCCCGCCGACATGATCACCGTCGCCCACGAGCTGCAGCGCCGCGGCGAGCTGCAGAAGATCGGCGGCGCCCCGTACCTGCACACGCTCTCGGCCAACGTGCCGATCGCGGCCAACGCGGGCTACTACGCGGAGATCGTGCGGGAGAAGGCGATCCTGCGGAAGCTCGTGGACGCCGGCACCAAGATCGTCCAGATCGGCTACGCCGGCGAGGGCGAGGTCGACTCGATCGTGGACGAGGCCCAGGCCGAGGTCTACAAGATCGCCGACAAGCGCAACGGCGAGGACTACGTGCCCCTCGCCGACATCATGGACGGCGTCCTCGACGAGATCGAGGCCATCGGCAACCGCGAGGCCGGCGTGTACGGCGTGCCGACGGGCTTCGCCGACTTCGACGACCTCACCAACGGCCTGCACGGCGGTCAGATGATCATCGTCGCGGCGCGACCCGCCATGGGTAAGTCGACGTTCGCCCTCGACCTGGTGCGGGCCGCGTCCATCCACAACGGGCTCGCCAGCGTCTTCTTCAGCCTGGAGATGACGCGCTCGGAGATCACCATGCGTCTGCTCTCCGCCGAGGCGAAGGTGCCGCTGAACCACATCCGCAACGGCAACATGACCGACGACGACTGGCAGAAGCTGGCCCGCAAGATGGGCGAGGTCTCCAGCTCGCCGGTCTTCATCGACGACTCCCCGAACATGACGATGATGGAGATCCGGGCGAAGGCCCGGCGCCTCAAGCAGCAGCACGACCTCAAGCTCATCGTGATCGACTACCTCCAGCTGATGAGCTCGGGCAAGAAGGTCGAGTCCCGCCAGCTCGAGGTCTCGGAGTTCTCCCGTCAGATCAAGCTCCTCGCCAAGGAGCTCGAGGTGCCGATCATCGCGCTCTCCCAGCTGAACCGTGGACCCGAGCAGCGAGGCGACAAGCGCCCGATGATGTCCGACCTGCGCGAATCCGGATCGATCGAGCAGGACGCCGACATGGTGATCCTGCTGCACCGCGACGACGTCTACGAGAAGGAGTCGCAGCGCCCCGGCGAGGCGGACCTGATCGTGGCCAAGCACCGCAACGGCGCGACCCGCGACATCGTCGTGGCCTTCCAGGGTCACTACTCTCGCTTCGTCGACATGGCGCACTGAGACCGACCAGACACGGCTGACCTGCACTTCTGGGAGCCGAGACCGGTCGGCGGGAGTAGTGTCAGGCATGCCCGACCGGACGCTCCGGGCGGTGCTCGGAGGTGCTCGGTGCGACGCGACATCCTGATCAGCAACCTGGTGGCCGGCGGGCTCGGCCTGGCGCTGCTCGTCCCCCTGGGAGCCTGGCCGCTGCTCTTGTTCGGCGTCCCGTACGTGCTCGCCGCGTCCACCTTCCTCGGTCGCGCCTACCGGCGGGAGACGATGACGACCCGGCAGGAGGCGTTCGTCTGGGCGCTGCCCGGTCTCGCGAGCGCGCTGCTCTGGGCCGTGCTGCTGGGTCAGATCGACGGCTTCGGCGGTCCCGTCGTGGCGTGGGGTGCGGCGCTCGGGACCGGCCTCTACGTCGGGTGGCAGGCGTTGGCTCTGTTCCTCCGCACGCTGAGGCCTCAGCGGGGGCGGGCGGACCGGGTGCAGGCCTTCTGACCTGGGCGCCGTGGACCTTGGGCAGCAGTTGCTTGGTTGCACGTGAAACCAGTGGCGGCCGCGCCTGCCCTCCGGTCACCCTCGTGTCGTGACTGCCTTGCCGACCCATCCGACCGGTGATGACCTCCGCGCGCTGTGCCGGTCCTCGCCGTGGCGGTGGACGACGCTGCACCTCGTCCACCGTGAAGTCCACGGTGAGGTCGGCGGCAAGGAGCGTCCCGGGGGTGACACCGAGGCGTGGGTCGTGCGGCCGGGGTGGACGCGCTGGGTCCGCGGTGACGCGTCCGGCGTCGCGACTGGCGTGCCCTACAGCCATGTGACGATGTCCATCGGCGCCGGTGCGCCGGCCATCGAGCCCGGTCCGGGGCTCTCGCCCCAGGAGGTCGAGCCCGAACGACGCGACGACGGCCTGGTGCTGACGCGCCCGGACCGGGTGGGACCACGCTGGGTCGACTACGACGACCCGATGGTCGGGAGCTTCCGCTGGGTGGCGATGCTCGACCCCGAGGAGCTGGCCACGGGCGTGGCGATGAGCGACGTCCGGGTGGAGCAGCGGGACGGCAGGACCACCTGGGCCGCGACGATGCGGCCGCACGACGGCTACCTGCCACGCTGCGGAGGGGACTGCTGCGAGCTGCTGCCCAGCGTGGCGGGCCTGTTCTCCGAGGGCGAGGAGAACGTCCCGCACGACTGGCAGGAGCGCGTCTACCCCGAGGCCTTCGACGTCGCCGTCGACGTGGCCACCGGGGTGGTCGTCCGCGTCCGTGAGCTCGGCGGCGCCACCCCCGGGGCCGGCTTCGAGAACGACCTCCTGGCCGTCGACGCAGCCGTCGAGCGCTGAGCGTGGGGCGGCCCGGCCGCCGTAGGGTTGCCACATGGGCGTCAACGACCTCTCGGACGAGGACTTCACCGCCCTCTACGGCGACTGGGCCGGGCGCACGCCGACGGACGCCGTGGCCCTGATGACCGGCTACCCCGGCACGTGGTGGGTCGCGGGCGGGTACGCGGTGGAGGCGCTCACCGGCCCGCACCGCGGCCACCACGACCTCGACCTGGCCGTCCTCGGTGACGAGCTGCCACTGTTCCGACGGCACGTGGCCGGCCGGCTGCACTGCTGGAGCGCGACCAGCGGTGCGCTGGCGCCCCTGCTGCCGGACGACCGCCCGGACGGCACCGCCGCCGAGGTGCTCCCCGACGGGTGCGTCCAGCTCTGGACCCGCCCCAGTGCCCGCCACCCCTGGGAGTACGACGTGGTGGTCGGGCCGGGCAGTGCGCGGGAGTGGGTCTACCGACGCGACGAACGCATCCGGATGCCCATGGCCGAGGCGCTGACCAGCGTGGACGGCGTCCCCTACCTGCGCCCCGAGATCCAGCTGCTCTACAAGGCGCCCGGCCGCCGACCGCAGGACGAGGCCGACCTGCGCGCGGCGCTCCCGCTGCTCAGCAGCACCGCCCGGGCGTGGCTGCACGAGACGCTGTCGTTCCTCGACCCCGAGCATCCCTGGCTGGCCGAGATCTAGCGGGTCCGGCAGGGGTCAGGCGCGGACGACCAGTGCGCCCGGCTGGACGACGAACACCGTCTCGGTGGCCTCGCCGAGCACGTCGCCGTCCACCTCGCAGGGCTGCGGCGACGGGGTGCGCAGGTGGACGACCTTGGCGCGCGAGCGCTCGAGGGACGGGCCGTCCTTCGTGTGGCCGACGAGCACGCGGGCGGCGGTGCCGACCCAGTCGAAGAGGCCCTTCGGCGTCAGCACGGCCACGTCGAGGCAGCCGTCGTCCACCTCGGCGTCGGGGAGCAGCACCACACCGCCCGTGAGCTCGCCGCAGGAGCCGACGACCACGGTGCGGGCCTCGACGTGCGACGGCTCGCCGCCGTCGAGCCAGACCTCCAGGTCGAAGGGGTCGTCGGTGAGGTGCTGGGCGCCGCTGGCCACGTAGGCGGCCCAGCCGGCCTTGGCCTTCACGTCCTCCGGGGCGTCGTCCATGACGTGGGCGTCGAAGCCGAGGCCCGCCATCACCGCGAAGGCGTGCACGTTGTCGGCCGGTGCGGGCGGCTGCGGGTCGGCGAGGTCGGGGGTCTGGCCGGGCGCCGGGTCGGCGACGAGCCAGCCCAGGTCGATGGTGCGGGTCGAGGAGCCGAGCGCCACCCGGGCCGCGTCCTCCAGGGAGGTCACGGGCAGGTCGAGGTTGCGGGCGAGCAGGTTGCCGGTGCCTCCGGGCAGCAGCCCGAGCGGGACGCCGCTGCCGGCCAGCTCCTGGGCGACGGCGCGCACGGTGCCGTCCCCGCCCAGCGCGCAGACCACGGAGGCGCCGGAGTCGACGGCGTCGCGGGTCTGGCCGAAGCCGGGGTCGTCCTCGGTGGTCTCCACCAGGCGCGGCTCGGGCACGCCGAGCTCGGCGGCCACGGCGGCCAGGCAGGAGCGCACCTCCTCGAGGTCCTCGACCTTGATCGGGTTCACGACGACGACGGGGACGCCGACCTGGGGCTCGCTCACGCGGGCAGGCTCCCAGAGCGTGCGGACGCGGCGCCTCACCCCGTCCAGACGGGACGCCGGCCGCAGCACGGCTCAGGTGCCGGTGCTCTCCCGGGCGATCAGCGTCGGCGTGAGCCGCACGTGCTCGTGCTCGTGCGAGCCGGGGTTGCGGATCTCGTCCACGAGGAGCCGCACCGCGTGCCGGCCCATCTCCTCGCCCGGCTGCGCCATGGTCGAGATCGGCACCGTGGACTCCCACGCCTGGCGGTTGTTGTCGTAGCCGATGACCTTCACGTCGTCGGGCACCGAGACCCCCTGCACGCCGAGCGCCTCGATGATGCCGAAGGCGATGAGGTCGGTGGCGGCCAGCACCCCGTCCGGGCGCGCGTCCGCCGCGCGCGCGGCCAGCGCGTCGCCGACCTTGCGGCCGTCGGCCGGCTTGGTCTGGAGGGTGCGGAGCAGCTCGAGGCTCACCCCGTCCGCCTCGGCGACGGCCCTCTGCGCGCCCCGGTACCGGTCCGCGATGGGCAGCAGCGAGAACGGACCACCGGTGAACAGCAGCCGCCGGCACCCGGCCTCGATCAGGTGCTGCGCGGCCAGGTAGCCGCCGAGCTCGTCGTCGGTGGTGACGCAGCAGCCGCGCCCCGAGGCGTCCACGTTGAGCGCCACCACGTCGCTCTGCCACTCCTGGAGTCGCCACTGGTCGTCCGCGCTGCTCGGCAGCGGTGCGATGAGCACCCCGGCCATGCGCTCGGCGTCGAACAGCGACAGGTAGACGAGCTCCTTGTCGGTGTTCATGTCGCAGTTGGCGAGGACGAGGTTCAGACCGCGTTCCTGCGCCTCGAGCTCGGCCCCGCGGGCCATGTCGAGGAAGAACGAGTTGCCCAGGTCGATGACGATGAAGGCGATCATCGAGCTGGTGCCGGCGGCCAGCGCGCGGGCCCGCGAGTTGGGCACGAAACCGAGCTCGTCGATGGAGCGGCGGACTCGTTCCAGCGTGTGCGGGGAGACCTTCTCGGGGTGGTTGAGGACGTGGCTGACGGTGCCCAGCGCGACGCCCGCGTGGGCGGCGACGTCGGCCATGCGGACGCTGCGCCGCCCGTTGCTCTCGGCCAGCTCGTCCACCCCCTCTCACCTGCGTGTTCTCACTCTGCTGACGGCCCCTGCGACCGGCCTCCCGGGCGCCTCGCCCGGCCCTGCGGCGCAGGCCGGTGCCGTTGGACCCCGGACTCTAGCCCGAAGGCCCCACCGCCCGACGAGTTCGCGAGATGTGGTTGACACCACGTCGGCCGTGTGGCTACGGTCACGAATGTTGAAGCGCTTCAATCCAGAGCGCGAGCGATCAAGGGAGAAGCTTGTGAACACCTGGGGAACTCGCCGGCGCCGCCGGTCCACGATCGTCGGGGTCGGCCTCGCCGTCGCCTCGCTGACCACGCTCGCCGCCTGTGGCGGCAGCTCGGACTCCGCGTCCGGCGAGGGCGACCCGGAGGCGTTCTCGTTCCTGATCAACAGCGAGAACACCAACATCCCGCCGGTGCTGGAGTCGCTCGCCGCGGACCAGTGCTCCGCCGAGAACGACGCGCTCCCGCTCGAGATCGAGACCATCCCGCAGACCCAGCTCGACCAGCAGCTCCAGCTGCTCGCCGGGCAGGACGCCCTGCCGGTCTCCTTCGCCGCGGGCAACACCCCCGAGCTCGTCAAGACGCTGGACGAGGCGGGCCAGCTGCTCGACTTCGACGAGACGCTCACCGACCTCGGCGTCATCGACGACATCTCGCCGGCGGCGATCTCCACGATCGAGACCCTCTACGGCGGCTTCAACGTCCTGCCGTACCAGTACAACATCGAGGGTTTCTGGTACAACACCGAGCTCTTCGACGAGCTGGGCATCGACGTGCCGACCACCTGGGACGAGATGGTCGACGCCGCCGAGCAGCTCGACGCCGCCGGCGTCCAGCCGTTCTCCGCCTCCGGCGAGCAGGGCTGGCCGCTGACCCGCCTGGTCTCCGGCTACCTCTTCCGCGACCTCGGCCCGGACGCCCTCCAGGCCGTCGCCGACGGTGACGCGGCGCTGACCGACCCCGAGTACGTGGCCGGCGCGCAGGCCGTCGCCGACCTCGGCGAGCAGGGCTGGTTCGGCCAGGGCCTCGGCTCCATCGACTACGACACCGCCGTCAACACGTTCATGAGCGGCGACGCCGGCATGCTCTACATGGGCAGCTGGGTGCTCTCGAACTTCTCCGACGAGGACCTCAACAAGATCGGCAACGACAGCATCGGCTACTTCCCGTTCCCGGACGTCGAGGGCGGCGCCGGGTCGGCCGAGCAGACGCCCGCGAACGTGGGCCTGCCGATGACCTTCTCGGCCAAGCAGTACAACTCCGAGGTCGGCGACTGGCTGACCTGCATCTCCGAGAACTGGGGCGCCGCCGCGCTCGAGGTGCAGGACATGGTCTCCGGCTTCACCGTGAACTCCGACGTGGAGCTCGACCCGCTGACCCAGGAGGTCTCCGACCAGGTCGCGGCCGCCGACAGCTCCGTGCTCTGGTTCGAGGCCCTCTTCGGGGCCCAGGCCACCAACGTCAGCCAGACCAACGCGGCCTCGTTCGTCTCCGGCAACACCTCGGCCGAGGACTTCATGTCCACCGTCCAGTCGGCGCTCGACAGCGAGTGACGACAGGCTGGTCCCCCGGGCGTGCCCCCGGGGGACCGGCACCCGCCGGGCACCCCCGACGCCCGGCCCCCTGACCCTGCCGCCCACGGGCGGCGACCCGGAGAGAGCAGGTTGAAGTGGAACGCGTCCTCGGCGACCGGAAGGCGGTCCTGGTCCTCCTCGGGCCGGCCATGCTGGTCTACACGCTGGTGATGATGATCCCGGTGCTCGTCTCGCTCGGGTACTCGCTGTTCGACGGCAACGCCATCACCGGCTTCAGCTACGTCGGCGTCGACAACCTCACGCGGCTGTGGGGCGACGAGCAGGTGCACCAGTCGCTGGTCTTCACCATCAAGTACGCCCTCGTGCTCACCACCACGCAGGTGGCGCTCGGCTACGGCCTGGCCCTGCTGTACGTGTTCGTGCTCAAGCGGGCGTCCTCGCTGATCCGCACGCTGCTGTTCTTCCCGATCGTGCTGCCCACGGTCGCGGTGGCCCTGATGTTCCAGAAGTTCTTCGAGATCGCGCCGAACACCGGCCCGGTCAACGAGATGCTCCTGGCCCTGGGCTCGGAGCCGATGGACTTCTTCGGCTCCGGGATGAGCGCCTTCTGGGTCATCATCCTGATGGACCTGTGGCGCTCGGCCGGCTTCTACGCCGTCCTGCTCTACACCGGGCTGGTCGACATCCCCGAGGACGTCATGGAGTCCGCGCGGATGGAGGGCGCCGGCACCTTCCAGATGATCCGGCACATCATCATCCCGCTCTCGATGCCGGTGCTGCTCTCCTCGCTGATCTTCTCGATCAACGGCACGCTGAAGGTCTTCGACTCGATCGTCGCCCTCACCAACGGCGGGCCCGGCACCGAGACGGCGCCGCTCACGCTCTACATGTTCCGCACGTCGTTCAGCTACGGCGACTACGGCTACGGCGCCTCGATCGCGCTGCTGCTCACCATCCTGTCGCTGCTGTTCACGATCTTCGTCTTCCGCTCCGCGCGGCGCGACGTCACGGAGGCCTGACCCATGCGCTCGTTCGTCTCCCAGCTGCCCGCCCGGCTGCTCGTCGCGATCATGCTCGTGGCCGTCGTCTACCCGCTCGTGTGGATGTTCCTCGGCTCGCTCAAGACGCAGGAGGAGTTCCTCAACAACAGCGCCTGGTCGCTGCCCCAGGAGTGGGTGTGGAGCAACTACGCCAGCGCCTGGACGGACGGCAACCTGGCCACCTACGTCCGCAACTCCGTCATCACGGTCTTCCCCGCGCTCGCGGTGATCGTCGTGGCGGGCACGGCCGCCGGCTTCGCGCTGGAGGTGATGGTCTGGAAGGGCCGCAACACCGTGCTGCTGATGTTCCTGCTCGGGATCATGGTGCCGGCCCAGATGATCCTGCTGCCGCTGTTCACCGCCTACTTCGAGATCGGCATCACCGGCACCCTGTGGCCGCTGTTCATCACCTACTGCGCCATCGGCCTGCCGCTGACGGTGTTCATGATGGCCACCTACTTCCGGGCGGTGCCCCGGGAGATCTTCGAGGCCGCGGTGCTCGACGGCGCGTCCATCTACAAGGCGTTCCTGCTCGTCGGCTTCCCGATGGTCCGCAACGCCGTGGTCACCGTGGCGCTGGTGCAGTTCTTCTTCATCTGGAACGACCTGCTCATCGCGCTCACCTTCACCAGCAGCGACGACCTGCGCACCATCCAGGCCGGCCTGCTCAACTTCACCGGCGAGTTCGGCCAGACCCAGTACGGGCCGCTGTTCGCCGCCATCTGCATCAACGTCTTCGGCACCCTCGCGCTCTACCTCTTCCTGAACCAGAAGGTCATGAAGGGCATGGCCGGCGGGGCCGTCAAGGGCTGAGCCCGGCACCTCACCGCACCCCGCAGCACCCGCAGCACCCCCCTCTCCGCGTCCGGCGGCCTCTCGGGCCCGCGCCGGCACGTCCACGAAAGGCACCCCCATGACCTCCCCGCTGGTCAGCGCGCCCACCGTCGAGCACCACCGCGAGGCCCTCGGCATCGGCGAGACCCGGCCCCGGCTCTCCTTCGTCGTCGACGCCGACGCCTCCTGGCGCCAGCGCAGCTACGAGGTGGAGCTGGACGCCGGCGGCGTCACCACCACCTCCGGGTGGGTCGAGGACGACGACAGCGTGCTGCGGCCGTGGCCGTTCGCGCCGCTGGGCAGCCGCGAGGCGGTCCGGGTGCGGGTCCGTGTGTGGGGCGAGCACGCCGACCCCAGCGACTGGTCGGGCTGGACCCACGTCGAGATCGGTCTGCTGGAGCCCGGCGACTGGTCCGCGGTGATGGTCGGCCCCCTCGCCGAGGTGCCGGTCACCGGCGTCGTCCGCCTGCGTCGAGAGCTGGACCTGCCCGCCCCGGTGGCGTCGGCGCGGCTCTACGTGACGGCCCACGGCGTCACCGAGGTGGAGCTGAACGGCCGCCGGGTCGGCGAGGACGCCTTCGCCCCCGGCTGGACGAGCTACCCCAGCCGGCTGCGCTACCTGACCTACGACGTGACCGAGCACCTGCACGAGGGCGCCAACGCGATCGGCGCGTGGCTGGCCGACGGCTGGTACCGCGGGCGGCTCGGCTTCCACGGCGGCCGGGCCGAGCGCTACGGCGACACCCTCGGCCTGCTGGCCCAGCTGGAGGTGACGCTCGCCGACGGCAGCACCGTCACGCTCGGCACCGACGAGTCGTGGGCGGTGCACGACGCCCCGATCACCGCCACCTCGCTCTACGACGGCGAGACCCACGACGCCCGCGCGGCCGACCCGGACTGGAGCACGGCCGGCTGGGCAGGCGAGCCCACCGGCGGCGTCCGCGTCCTCGAGCGCGACCCCGCCACCCTCGTCGCTCCCGACGGCCCCCCGGTCCGCTGCGCCCACGAGGTCGCCCCCGTGGCGGCGTGGACGGCCCCGTCGGGCGCGGTGCTCCTCGACTTCGGCCAGAACCTGGTGGGGCGGCTGCGGATCACCGTCGCCGGGGACGCCGGCGAGCAGGTGCGGCTGCGGCACGCCGAGGTCCTCCAGGACGGCGAGCTCTACACGCGCCCCCTCCGCTTCGCCGACGCCACCGACACCCTCGTGCTCGCCGGCCGGGAGGAGACCTGGGAGCCGCGCTTCACCTTCCACGGCTTCCGCTACGCCGAGGTCACGGGCTGGCCGGGCGGCACGCCCGAGACGATCCAGGACGCCGTCGTGGCCCGCGTCCTGCACACCGGCATGGAGGCGGCCGGGGAGTTCGCCTGCTCCGAGCCCGACGTGAACCGGCTGCACGCCAACGTCGTGTGGTCGATGCGCGGCAACACCCTCGAGGTGCCCACCGACTGCCCGCAGCGCGACGAGCGCCTCGGCTGGACCGGCGACATCCAGGCCTTCGCGCCCACCGCCGCGTTCCTGTACCGCTGCACCGGCATGCTCGCCGGGTGGCTGCGCGACCTGGCCGCCGAGCAGGAGCCGGACGGCAACGTGCCCTGGTACGTGCCCTACATCGACACCACCCCGCAGTGGACGCCGCCGAAGCCCGGCGCCGTCTGGGGCGACGCGGCCGTGCTGACCCCGTGGGACCTGTTCACCGCCACCGGCGACACCGACCTGCTGGCGCGTCAGCTGGAGTCGGGCCGCAGGTGGGTCGACCTGGTCGACCGGCTCGCCGGCCCCACGCACCTGTGGACCAAGGGCGGCCAGCAGCTCGGCGACTGGCTCGACCCGGCCGCCCCGCCGGAGGACCCGGCCGCCGCGGTGACCGACCCGGCGCTGGTGGCCACCGCCTTCTTCGCCCAGTCCGCGCGACGCCTCGCCGACACCGCCGACGTCCTCGGGCTCGAGGACGTGGCCGGGCACTACCGCTCGCTGGCGGGCCAGGTGCGGGAGGCGTTCCTCGGCCGGTGGCGCGCCGAGGACGGCACCCTGACCGAGGACACCCAGACCGCGCTGGCGCTGGCCATCTGCTTCGACCTGCTCGACGAGGCCGACCTGCCCGCCGCGGGCGAGCGGCTCGCGGCCCTCGTGGCCAAGGCGGAGAACCGCATCGCCACCGGCTTCGCGGGGACGCCCCTGGTCACCGAGGCCCTCTCCCGCACCGGCCAGGACGCCGCCGCCTACGACCTGCTGCTCGAGCGGGGCTGCCCGTCCTGGCTCTATGCCGTCTCGATGGGCGCGACCACCATCTGGGAGCGGTGGGACTCGATGCTGCCCGACGGCACCGTGAACCCGGGCGAGATGACGTCGTTCAACCACTACGCGCTCGGGGCCGTGGCCGACTGGCTGCACCGCCGCGTCGCGGGCCTGGCTCCGGCGGCCCCCGGCTGGCGGGAGATCCGCGTCGAGCCCCGCCCCGGTGGCGGCCTCACCCACGCCTCCGCCGCCCACCTCACGCCCTACGGCCGGGCATCGGTGGCCTGGCAGGTGGACGCCGACGGCGCGCTGAGCGTGGAGGCCACGCTGCCGACGGGCACCACGGGCACGGTGCTGCTGCCCGGCGGGGAGCCGGTCGCGGTCGGCCCGGGCACGCACACGTTCACGGCCTGACCTGGATCTGCGTCAGGAGACGGTGATCGGACCCAGCACGCGGCGCACCTCCTCGGGGACGGGGACGGGGCGCCGCGTGCGCTTGTCGATGTAGACCTGCTGGAAGTGACCGACCCCCGCGGGCTCCTCGACCCCGGGCAGGAAGATGCCGCAGCGGTAACGCACCGAGGACCGGCCGACCTTCTCGATCCGCAGGCCCAGCTCCACGGAGCCGGGGAAGTGGATCTCGGCGAAGTAGCCCATGCCCGTCTCGACCACGACGCCCACGGCGTCCAGCGCCTCGGGCGAGAGGCCGTTGGTCTCCCAGAGCCAGGCGTTCACCGCGGTGTCCATCAGCTCGTAGTGCACGGCGTTGTTCACGTGGCCGTAGCGGTCGGTGTCGGCCCAGCGCAGCGCGACCGTCCGGTGCTCGCCGAAGTCGCTGCGCCGCAGGTCACGGGGGTCGGAGTGCGGGTCGGTCTGCGGGTCCGTCTGCGGGGGCTGCTCGTCGCTCACGCGACCCATCCTGCGCGTTCGGGGCGCGCCGGTCGGCGGATGGGTCCGTTTCAGGAACCGGTTCCAACCGGGCGGGGGGTGTAGGACCGTTACCAAACGGTGACATTAGGGAGTAGCGGCGCAATCTCGGCGCAACGACGCGGTGCCGCGCACGACCCCTGATGCCCCGACGACGAGGTGACCGACCATGCGCACGCCCGGACGAGACAGCGACCGCTCCCACCCGCCCCGCCGCCGCGCGGGCGTGGGGAGGATGGCCTACCGCACCACGGTGGTCACCACGGTGGCCTCGATCATCGTCCTGGGTCCCATCCGCGTGGACGGCAGCACGGACTCCTCCGACACGGACTCCTCGGGCAGCGACGCGCAGCTCGTCAGCACGCGCTGACGACGCTCCGGCCCCCGGGCTGGCACACTGCCCGCCCGTGAGCGGTGGATGGAACGACCCCGGGGTCGCAGCGGCCTACGCCGAGACGTTCGCGCCGCTGTGCGCGGGCGTGCACCCCGCCGTCCTGGCTGCGCTCGGCGACGTGGCGGGACGTCGCGTCCTGGACGCCGGGGCCGGCACCGGCACCCTCACGCACCGCCTGGCCGCCGCGGGCGCGCAGGTGGTCGCGGTCGAGCCCGACCCGGCGATGCGGGCCCTGGCCGACCCCTCCCTCGGGCTCGTCGAGGGTGCGCTGCCCGACCTCCCGCTGCCCGACGACGCGGTGGCCGCGGCCGCGTCGGTGTTCGTGGTCAACCACCTGGACGACCCCCGGGCCGCCGTCGCCGACCTGGCCCGCGTGACCCGCAGCGGCGGTCGCGTCGTGGTCACCATCTGGCCCAGCGGCGCCCACGTGCAGGGCCGGCTGTGGGAGCAGGTGCTGGCCGAGGCCGGCGCCGTGCGACCACCCGGGGTGCGGCTGCCCGCCCACAGGGACTTCCCGCGGACCGTCGAGGGCCTCGCCGGCCTGCTGGCCGGCGCCGGCCTGGTCGACGTCCGGGCCCGCGAGGTGGCCTGGACCCACACCTGCCCGCCCGACACGCTGTGGCGCGGGGCGGCCGGCGGCGTCGGTGGCATCGGCGTCACGCTGCGCGCGCAGACGCCCGAGGTGCAGCAGGCGATGCAGACCGCGCACGACCGGCACGTGGCCGACCTCCTCGTGGACGGGATGCTGCAGCTGGAGACCAGCGCGGTGCTCGCCGTCGGCGTCGTGGCCGGCTGAGCGCTCCGAGTGTCGAGCAGGCCTCAGCAGGTCTCAGCAGTCGGAGGCGTGCGGCACCCCGTGCTCGCCCTCCGGCGTGGCCGGCTCCTCCACCTCCGCCAGGTGGATGACGGCGTCGCCGCTGTTGACCAGCGGCGCCTCCGTGCGCCCGATGACGATGCCGTCGCGGTCGGCGCGCACCAGTCGCACGCGCTTGCCGAAGGAGTCGAAGAGCCCGCCCAGGCGGTCGCCCTTGGTGACCCGGTCACCGAGCTGGGCCTCCAGGTGCAGCATCCCCGTGCCGCGGGCGCGCACCCAGCCCGAGCGCCAGGACACGGCGGACGCGGCGGGCGGCTCCTCCTCGACCGGGTCGGTCATCCCCAGGGCGGCCAGCACCCGCCGGACGCCGAGCACGCCGGCGTCCACGGCCCAGGGGTCCATGCGCCAGGCCTCGCCCGCCTCGTAGAGCAGCACGGTGGCCCCGCGCTCGCGGGCGGCGAAGCGCAGCGAGCCGTCGCGCAGGCGGGCGTGCATCATCACCGGCGCGGCGAACGCGCTGGCCAGCTCGCGGGTCCGGGGGTCCTCGAGGTCGGCGCGGATCTGCGGCAGGTTGGTGCGCCGGTCCGAGCCGGTGTGCAGGTCGATGCCGACCTCGCACTTGGCCACGACCTCGGTCATCATCAGGTGCGCGATCTGGGAGGCCAGCGAGCCGCGCGCCGCCCCGGGGAAGGAGCGGTTCAGGTCGCGGCGGTCGGGCAGGTAGCGGTCGCCGTTGGAGAAGCCGAGGACGTTGACGATCGGCACCGCGATGAGCGTGCCGCGCATCGTCTTCGCGTCGAGACCGGCCAGCACCTGGCGCACCACCTCGACGCCGACGGCCTCGTCGCCGTGGATGGCGGCGTCGATCCAGACGGTCGGGCCGTCCTCGCGGCCGTGGACCACGCGCACCGGCAGGTCGACGTCCGCGCCCGTGACGAGGCGGGTGATGGGCAGCGAGACGGACTGCGTGCGGCCGGCACGCACCCGCACCGGGCCGATCTCGAAGGAAGGACGCACCCGGTCAGTCTTTCATCGTGACTGATGAGGGCGAGGTGGGTGGCCGGGTGCGGGCGTCTCGTGGCTCGTCGCCGGGGCTCCTCGCACCTCGACGACCGGTCCTGCGCTGGTCGAGGTGGGTGCCCGGGTGCGGGCGTCTCGTGGCTCGTCGCCGGGGCTCCTCGCACCTCGACGACCGGTCGTCAGCGGCCGCGGTTGCGTCGACGTGTGGCCAGCGGCGGCTTGCCGCCCAGGTAGGACTGCGCGGGGTCGACGACGTAGCCCTGGCGCAGGCCCTCGCGGCCGATCAGCATGCGGAAGCCCATCTCGTCGCGGCGCGACAGGGTCATCTCGGTGGTGACGGTCCGGCCCATGAGGGTGACGTCCATGGGGACGACGAACCGCTCGTCGGCGTGGCCGGAGGAGGAGCGGACCTCGCGCACGTCCAGCACCGGCCGCTCGACGACCACGGCGTCCTCGTCGGAGGCCTGCCAGGGGTGGATGGTGAAGCGCACCCAGCGCGCCCCGTCCTTCTCGATCTCCTCCAGGTCGAAGGCGTGGATCGCGGACGAGCGTGCACCCGTGTCGAGCTTGGCCTTGACCCACGCGACCTCGCAGCCCGGAAGGGCGACCCACTCGCGCCATCCCGCCACCGTGTAGGAAGGTGGGGTCTCGGCAGGTCCGCCCTCGTCCTCGAGGTCGCTCTCGTCCGTGTGCACGGCTTCGGTCACCCTGGTGTTCCTCTCCGGCTCGCGACGGGCGCCCGGGACGCCCGCTGAACGACACCCACCCTGCCACTTGACCACCCAGCCGACCCAGGCCATCCATCGGGGGATCCCTTTGAAGCTCGCCATCCTGTCCCGTGCCCCGCGCTCGTACAGCACGCAGCGCCTGCGCACCGCCGCCGCGGACCGGGGGCACACGGTCAAGGTGCTCAACACGCTGCGCTTCGGCATCGACCTGGCCGGCGACGAGCCCGACCTCCAGTTCCGCGGCAAGCCGCTCTCCACCTACGACGCGATCCTGCCGCGCATCGGCAACTCGGTGACCTACTTCGGCACCGCGGTCGTGCGGCAGTTCGAGCAGATGGACGTCTACACGCCCAACACGTCGTGGGGCATCGCGAACAGCCGCGACAAGCTGCGTGCGACCCAGATCCTCTCCCGGCACCAGATCGGCATGCCGGCCACCACGTTCGTGCGCGACCGCGCCGACGTGATCCCCGCGATCGAGCGGGTCGGCGGCGCCCCGGTCGTGATCAAGCTGCTCGAGGGCACCCAGGGCATCGGCGTCATCCTGGCGCCGGAGCTGAAGGTCGCCGAGGCGATCATCGAGACGCTCCAGTCGACCCGCCAGAACGTGCTGATCCAGCGGTTCGTGAAGGAGTCCAAGGGTCGCGACATCCGCGCCCTCGTCGTCGGCGACCGTGTCGTGGCCGCGATGCGGCGCGTGGCCCAGGGCGACGAGTTCCGCTCCAACGTCCACCGCGGCGGCTCGGTGGAGGCCGTGACGCTGGACCCCGAGTTCGAGAAGGTGGCCGTGCGCGCGGCCCAGATCATGGGCCTGCGCGTCGCCGGTGTCGACATGCTCGAGGGCAACGACGGCCCGCTGGTGATGGAGGTCAACTCCTCCCCGGGCCTGGAGGGCATCGAGCGCGCCACCAACCTCGACGTGGCCGGCGCGATCATCGACTACATCGACAACCAGGTCGCCTTCCCCGAGATCGACGTGCGCCAGCGCCTCACGGTCTCCACCGGCTACGGCGTCGCGGAGATCCAGGTCGGCGAGGCGTCCGACCTCGTGGGCAAGAGCCTCGGCGACTCCGGCCTGCGCGAGCGCGACATCACCGCGCTCACGCTGCACCAGGGCACCCAGGTGATCCCGAACCCGCACGCGGGTCACGTGCTGGAGGCCGGCGACCGGCTGCTCTGCTTCGGCAAGCTCGAGGAGATGCGGTCGATGATCCCGACGCGTCGCAAGCGCCGCACCAAGCTCAAGAAGCTGCCCGAGCAGCCCATCCACGACGTCGCCGACGCGCCGGCGCACCCCTCGCAGGGCTCGACGCCGGTCTACGGCGGGGACGCCGGGGGCAGCTGAGCCTCGCGCCAGGCGGCCCAGCCGCTCAGCTCGCGCCTGCGCTCAGCCCACGCGGCGCAGGCGGACGGGGGCGGGCAGCAGTCGGGCGAGCGCCGGGGGCGTGTCGTCGCCCGGCGCGTCCTGCCTCCGTTCCGTCCGGTCCACCCCGGGCGCCCGGTCCTCGTCCCGGGAGCCCAGCGCGAGCGAGTCGACGCCGCGCACCCGGGAGACCTGGAGGGCGACCGGTGCACCGCTGGCCGGCACGTCGCCCCAGCGCCCTCGCTCGGTCTCACCGGCCGGCCTCAGCCGGCCCTCGGCGACGACGAGCCAGCCGGAGACGGGCCCCGACCAGCTGACCTCGAGCCTGGCGGGCTCGCCCCGCTCGGCGGCCTGTCTCAGTCGGGCCTCGCACGAGCGGACGGCGACCAGGCCGGCGTCGACGACGGCGAAGCCGACCACGCAGGAGCCGGACGCGCCGAGGCTGAGGCGGGCGTAGGAGTGCTCACGCAGCGTCGTCCAGCACTGCGCGGTGGTGAAGGTGTGGCACGTGGTCACGGGCCCTCCGGGGAAGCGAGGGTGGGTGGGGGGTGCCGTCGACGGTTCCGAGGTCGAGTCGTGCCTGGGCCGTGCTCGCGGGTGGGGGGGAACCGGTGCGACGGATGCTGCTGAGACACCAGCCTAGGTATCTGAACAGGCTCTTCACACCAATCGAGGGGGATCCGTCGGGACCTTCGGCCCTCCGCACGTGACCCAGGTCCCAGGACCTTGGTCATTCGCGCAGGTAAAGGACGACGTAATCGTGTGCGTGCCGCGTCGCACGCTGTCCGGGGCGTCCTGGCGGTGGTCCAGCCGGGTGCGGGCACCGGTCCGGACCGGTCGGGCCCCGACGACCCCGGGGCGGGCCAGGACGGGCGTCCGGGGCGGGGTCAGGAGGCGGGCCGCAGGACCTCGTGGCCCCGCTGGGCGAGCAGCGCCTCGCAGCCGCCCACCGCGTCCACGTGCAGGGTCACGACCGGGCCGCGGCTGGGCACGTCGTCGCTCCAGCGACCGGTCTCCTCGGGCTGCAGCTCGCGCAGCACCCCGCTGACCAGCACCGTCCACGACGAGGAGCGGCCGGCGCCGCTGAGCTCGAGGGTGACGCGGGCACCGAGACGGGCGCCGTCGGCCAGGTCGGGGTCCGGGCAGCGCACGGCGAGCACGCCGGGCGCGAGCGGGACGTACCCGACCGGGACGACCGCCGTGCCGGTGCCGGTGGTGCCGGGCAGCGTCGTCAGCCCGTGGTCGTGCTCGAGCAGCACGGCCCAGCACTGGGCGTCGTCGAGCTGGTGGCAGGCGTGGGTGGAGCGCATGGCGGGCCTCCAGGGGGAGAGGCGTCGGCCGGTGGGCGGAGCCCGTCGGCGTCAGTGGGGAAGGGTGGTGACGCAGACGTTATCGACGCACCAGGCCCCTGCGCCGGGGCCGATGGTCCCGGGACCGTGGGACCGGAGGACACCCGTTCGCGCAGGTGACGGGTGCTCAGGCGCTCGGGACCCGGCCCTTGGTGAGGAAGACCTCACGGCCGGTGACGACCGCGGGCTCGATCTCGATGACGTCCCACTTGGGGGAGGGCACCCAGGGCACCTGCTCCAGCTCGGCGTACTGCTCGGCACGCGCCTCGCCGACGATGTGCGCCCGGCCGCGCAGGAGGACGGACCAGCCCAGCTCCTCGCCCCAGCCGTCGATCTCCAGCGCGACCTCGTACTCCAGGGCGGCGGAGAGCAGCTTGTTGCCGGCGTCCGTGCGGATCGCCGGCCGTGAGTCGACGACCACGTAGTTGACCGGCACGACGTGGATCTCGTCGACGAGCCGGTAGCCGAGCCGGCCGATCTCCTGGGACCGCAGTCGCGCCCAGCACTCCTCCTCGCTGAGCGGGGCGACGGGGTTGTCGATCGAGACGCTGCTCATGATGGCCTCCGTGGGCTCTGGTCCTGGTGGTAGTGGTCGTGCTTCGACGCTAGGACGACCCGGTCCCGGCTGTCAGGGGAGGCGTCCCCCCTGGACCGGGACCTCTGCCCGGGCCCGCCCGGGCCGTCCGGCCCCTGCCCTCGGGTGAGGCCGCCCGCGGCCGCCGCGCCCTAGCGTCGGGGCGTGCCCACGAAGCCCGCGACCGACCCCGCGCAGCGCACGGTCGCCCTCGTCCTCGACGCCGGCGGAGCGCGCTCGGCCTACCAGGTCGGGGCCCTCGAGGTGCTGCTCCCCGAGCTCGAGCGGCGCGACCTGAGGCCCACCGTGCTCATCGGCACCAGCGCGGGTGCCCTGCTCAGTGCAGCGCTCGCCGGCGTCGCCCACCTGCCGGCCGACGAGCAGGCCCGCGGCCTGCGCGCCGTGCTGGAGGGCGCGGTGAAGAAGAACGTGATGCGACCGATCTGGCGCCAGGCCCCCGAGGTCCTGCTGCGCTACGCCTCCGAGACCGTGGGGCTCAGCGGCTTCCGGCTGCGCGGCTTCCTGGGCACCCAGCCGCTGGCCCGCACCCTCGGCCGCTCCATCGACTGGGATCGGGTCCACGAGAACGTCGAGAGCGGGCTCGTCTCGGCGCTCGCGGTCACGGCCACGGCCGTCCGCACCGGACGGGTCACCCTCTTCGCCCAGACCGCGCCCGCCGCGGTCGGCGGCCCGGAGGCGCTCCCCGCCCTGGACGAGGCGCACAACCGGGCGTACGTGCCGGCCCGGCTGGGCGTCGAGCACCTGCTCGCCTCGTCCGCGATCCCCGTCCTGTTCCCCTCGGTGCGGGTGCGCGAGCCGGCCGAGGCCGAGGGCTGGTACGTCGACGGCGCCACCCGCCGCCGCAACCCGCTCGTCCCGGTCCTGGAGCTCGGGGCGGACGCCGTGGTGGCCGTGGGCACCGGGAGCATGCGCCCGCCGGCGGCCGACACCGACGCCGACCAGCGCCCCGTGGACCTCGGCGACGGCGGGGCGACGCTGCTCGGCGCCGTCATGGACGACCCGCTGCGCCAGGACGTCCGCCGCGTGCGCGAGACGAACGCGATGCTGGCGGACGAGGAGGTCGCGACCGCGCTCGCCGGCTACCGGGAGCGTCAGGGGCTGGCGCCGCTGCGCCCGCTGCCGCACGTCGCCCTCGCGCCCGAGCGGGGCGACGAGCTGGCCGACGTGGCGATGGAGGTCTACCGCGCCAACCACGGCTCCCTGCGCGGGACCGCCGCCGACCCCGACCTTCAGATGGTGCACCGGCTGCTCGGCAGCGACTCCCCGCTCCAGGGGGAGCTGCTCTCCTACCTGCTCTTCGACACCGACTTCTTCGACGCCGCCGCGGCCCTGGGCAAGCGCGACGCCGAGGCCTGGGTCGCGGAGCACCCCGACCTCTGGGCCCTCTGACGGGCCCTCTGAGCCGGGTGGTGCCCCTCGTGGCCCCGGCGCGGCGTCAGCGCAGCCTGCCCACGTAGGCGGCCGCGCGGCGCACGTCGGCCAGCCGCGCCTCCCAGGTCAGCGCCACGGCCCCGAGCACCAGGCCGGCGAGCACGAACGGCACCCACCGGGGCCCGGCGGTGAGCCAGGGCGTCGCCTCGCGCCCGAGCAGGACGAGGCCCACCACCGCCCCGGCCAGCACGGGTTGGGACAGCCGCAGTCGGACCCCGACGAGCACCAGCGCCAGGCAGGCCAGGCCCAGCAGCAGGGGGCGGGTGCTGAGCGGCTCCCGGAGGCTGAGCCACAGGCTGGGCAGCAGGGCCAGCCACAGCCCGGCGGTGAGGGCCCGGCGGGCCGAGACCGCCGGGTCGCGGAGCAGGAGCCAGGCGCCGTGCAGGAGCAGCCCGGCGGCCAGCGGCAGCGTGTACGCCTCCGGTGTCCGCACGCCCGAGCGGTGCAGGAGCAGCCAGGTGCCCACCGTGACCAGCGCCGAGGCCACCCAGCCGGCCCAGCGGCGGGTCGGCTGTGCGGCGGCGTGACCGGCCACCACCGCACCGCCCGCGACCAGCTGGAGGGCGAGCGCGGCACGCGGCTCGGCGGCCACGCTCACGGTCATGAGGGCCCCGACCGGGACGGACGCGGCGACGACGACCTCGAGGAAGGGAGCGGGCTCACGGCGCCGCACCGCGGCCACCACCACCAGGAGTGCGGCCCCGAGCAGCAGCACCGGTCCGCTCACCCGGAGACCGGGGCCGCCGGGCAGCGTCACGAGCACCGGCACGGCGGTCGCGGCCGCGGCCCAGGCGCCGGCAGCGAGGACGTCCGCGAGGAGTCGGGGCTCGCCCGGCTCGCTGCGGGTCGCGAGGAGGTGCGCGGCGAGCGCCGCGGCGGCCAGGAGCACCAGGGTCACGGCGGCCAGGCCGTGGGACGGCAGCGACCCGAGGGCCGCCAGCACGACGACTCCGGCGGCCGTCGCCCCGGTGAGCGGCGTGACCCGTCTCAGGGGCAGCGCGAGCAGGAGACCGGCGGCGAGCACCGCCAGGAGCAGGACGGGCAGCCACCGCGGCACGCCGCCACCGAGGAGCGCGCCGGCGCCGAGCACCAGCGCGGCCCAGGCGAGCGCGCGGCGCGTCCCGGTGCGGGCCCGCTCACCGAGCGGCCCCGACGCGCGCAGGAGGGGGAACCACGGGAGGAGGGCGAGGGCGGCCGCGACGAGGGGGACCGGTGCCGTGGCCTGCGCCGCCGCCGTGGCGAACCCCCCGACCTCCTCGGTGGCCGGCCGGGTCAGCCACTCCTGGCCGAGCAGGTCCACGAGCCCGACGAGCAGGTTCGCCAGCGTGACCAGCGACGCGAGGAGGACGACCACGCTCGCCGCCCCGCGCTGCCCGACCGGCGGTGGCGCGGACGCGTCCAGCGCGGTGCCGGCGCCGCCGACGACCGCGGCCGCGGCGGCCGCCAGGAGGGCACCGACCATCGGGTCGGCCCGGCCGTCGAGGGCGGTGCCGAGGGCGGCCCCGGTCAGCGCCGGGACGGCAGCCGCGCCGACGACCAGGGGCACCGGCAGGTCGCGCAGCACCGCGGCCACGCCGACCACGACGAGCCCGGCGCCCAGGACGCCCAGGGCGACGAGCAGCGCGTCGCCGGCCCGACCCTCCACAGCAGTGCGCTCGGACAGCGGTGCGACCACCCGCGCCAGGGCCTGCGTGCCCACCACCGCCTCGAGCAGCAGCGCCGCGAGCAGCGTGCCTCGCAGCCCGGCGCGCGTGACGCCGAGGGCGGCGGCCAGGGCGTCCCCGGGCAGGAGGAGCAGGGTGACCAGCGCCAGGGCGACCAGGGCCACGAGGCTCGCCCCGGCCGAGGGCGAGCCCAGACCGACGCCGACGAGGGCGCAGACCAGCGCCGCGCCGGTGGCCGGCAGCACCCGTGCGGGGCCCGCCGGGAGACGGACGGCCAGCACCGTGCCCAGCAGCGCCCAGGCCACCACCACGACGACCAGGTCGGTGCCGATCAGCAGCAGCCACGCGGTGCCGGTGGCGGCGAGGACCCAGCCGGTGGCGCGCAGGGTGCGGGGTGCGGCGCGCTCGGGTCGGCGGGGCAGGGCGAGCCGGACGAGCACGGGCACGAGCACGAGCGGGACGAGGAGCAACGCCGCGACCAGCCAGGCCAGGTCGGCCAGGTCCGCGCCCCGGCCGTCGGTGGCGGGGTCGAGGCTGACCAGTGCCGAGGACTCCCAGGGGGTCGGCAGCGCCGTGAACCAGACGGCCGGCAGCGCCACCAGGCCCACCAGCACCAGGGCGGCACCGCCGCCGACACCCAGGCCGAGCCCGCGGCCGGCACGGCGCCACGGGTCGCGGGCCGGTGAGGGAGCCAGTGAGGCGAGCACCGCCAGCACCACCGCGACCACGGTGGCCACGAGCACGGTGGCCTCGGGCCGCGCGGTGAGGGCGGGCCCGGCGAGGGCCAGCACCCCGAGTGCCAGTGCCACGAGGGCGGACGCCGCGCGACCCCACTCGCGCAGCTGCCCGGTGCCAGCGCTGGTGGACCGGCTCGACGCGAGGGGCACCAGGAGCGCCCAGCCGAGCCCGGCGAGGAGCAGGCGGGCGACGATGCCGGGGTACCAGTCGCCGTCGTCCACGAGGGCCACGAGGGCCTCGGTCAGCAGCGCGGCCGAGGCCGGCGCCGCCCCGACGACGAGCACGACGGCCGTCACCACGAGTCTCGCCCGCAGCGCCTCCCGGCCCAGCAGTGTCAGGGCCGGCACGGCCAGCGCGAGCACCCAGAGGGCGGCAGTGAGGACGGCGGTGTCGTCGGCGCCGGCGCGGCTGCGGGCGCCTCCGGCCGCGATCGCGAGCCCGAACGCCGCCAGCACGGTGCCGAGCCCCAGCATCACCTGCGAGGTGACCAGCGGCGGCAGGGGCGGCCGTGGCCGCTCCACGGACCCGGCCCTGCGCTGGAGCAGGAGCAGGAGCGCCGGGACGACGGCGAGCGCCGCCCCGACCAGGGCAGTCACGAGCCCCGGGTCCGGGTCCGCACCCAGCCACCCGGCCGCCCGGGCCCCGAACGCGTCCAGCCCGGCGAGGCCGGCCGCCACGAGCGCGGCCGACTCCGCCGCACCCCGCAGCCGCGCCCGCACCGCCAGGTGCGCGCCCGTGGCGGCGAGCGCGGTGACGAGCAGGAGCAGCGCCGTCTGGGCGCCCACCCCGAGGCGCGTCCAGGTGACCGCCATGAAGATCGCGGCGCCCAGCAGCAGGCTCACCACGGCCAGGGTGAACAGCAGCCGCGGGACGGTGGCCCCGGTGAGCCCGGTCCGGGGTGGAGCGGCCGCAGGGGCCGCAGGGGCCGCAGACGGGGGAGGGGTCGCCACGTCCGTGGCGGCGACCGGGGTCGGCCGGGGCAGTGGCGGGGACCAGGCCGCGGGGTCCGTCGGAGCAGCAGGGGACGCTGCTGCGGCGGCCGCTGCGGCCGCAGCCTCGGCGCGGCGGTCGCGCTCGGCCCGCATCCGGTCGAGGGCCGCGTCGGCCCGCCCGAGCGCGTCGAGCAGTGTCGTGGCGTCAGTGGTGTCCAGCGGCAGCGCGCAGACGGGGCACTGCCGGGGCGCGGGGCCGAGCCGAGCGCCGCAGTCCGGGCACCGGGACGGGTCGGAGAGTCGTCGGTGGCCGCCGCCGGTCGAGGCTCTCCCCGACCGTCCGGTCGGAGGTGCTGTCGGGTCCGTGGTCACGACCTGCCTCCTCGGCTCCGGCGGCACACGCCGCGTGGACCTCCATCATCGCGCAGCGCGGCCCCGCGCGCGGGACCTTCTCCACAGGCCCGGGGCACCGACCCGGCCCCGGCCGGAGCGGCACCGGGGCCGGGCAGGGGCAGGTCGTGGCCGGGTCAGCGGGACGTCGCGCGGCGGTACCGGTTGACCGAGAGCGGCACGAAGACCACGAGGATCAGCACCACCCACAGCAGCGTGTAGAGCGCCGGGTGCTGCATCGACCAGGCGTCCGGGGCCGAGGCCGGGCTGGTGTTGCCGAACAGCTCGCGGCTGGCCTGCGTCAGCGCGGAGACGGGGTTCCAGAGCACGAACTGGCGCAGCACGCCGCTGAAGGACTCCAGCGGCACGAACGCGTTGGAGACGAACGTCAGCGGCATGATCACGATGAAGCTGGCGTTGTTGATCACCTCGACGCTGGGCACCAGCAGGCCGACGTAGGCCATCACCCAGCTCACCGCGTAGGCGAACAGCAGGAGCAGCCCGAAGCCGGCCAGCATGTCGAGCACGCCCTCGCGCACGCGCCACCCGATGAGCAGCCCCGTGAGCGCCATGATGATCAGGCTCAGCACGTTGTAGACGACGTCGGAGGTGGTGCGGCCGACGAGCACCGCCGAGGGCGACATCGGCAGCGACCGGAAACGGTCGATGATGCCCTTCTGCATGTCCTCGGCCAGGCCGGCGCCGGTGAACGTGGCGCCGAAGACCACGGTCTGGGCGAAGATGCCGCCGATCAGGAACTCGCGGTAGTTGCTGCCGTCGCCGGGGTCGATCGCGCCGCCGAAGACGAACGCGAAGAGCAGCACGAACATGATCGGGCTGATCAGCACGAAGACGAGCACCTCGGGCACCCGCTTGATCTTGACCAGGTTGCGCTGGGCCACGACCCAGCCGTCCTCCAGCGCCCCCAGCGGGCCGCGGCCGGCGCGGGCGAGGGACGCCTTCTCGGTGGTGCTCATCGGGTGGCCTCCGCGGTCTCGTCGCTGGTGTCGGTCTCGGCCGCGTGGCCGGTGAGGGTGAGGAAGACGTCGTCCAGCGTGGGGCGGCGCAGCCCCACGTCGAGGACCTCCACGCCCGGTAGCTCCTGGACGCCGGTGAGCACCCGCTGGAGGGCGAGGACGCCGCCCTCCACGGCGGCCGTCAGCTCGCGGCCGTTCTCCTCGACGCCGACCTCGCCGACCGCCACGGTGGCCAGCACCGACCGGACGGCCTCGGCGTGCGACCCGTCGGCGAGCACGATCTCGACCCGTTCGCCACCGGTGCGGGCCTTGAGCTCGTCGGCGGTGCCGCGGGCGATCTCGCGGCCGTGGTCGATGACGACGATGTCGTCGGCGAGCCGGTCGGCCTCCTCCAGGTACTGCGTGGTGAGCAGCAGCGTGGCGCCCCCGGCCACGAGGTCGCGGATGACGTCCCACATCTGCAGCCGCGAGCGCGGGTCCAGCCCGGTGGTCGGCTCGTCGAGGACGAGCACCGGCGGCGAGGCCACGAGCGCCCCGGCCAGGTCGAGGCGACGACGCATGCCGCCGGAGTAGGTCTTCGACGGTCGCCCGCCGGCGTCCGTGAGGTCGAACCGCTCGAGCAGCTCCTGGGCGCGCTCGCGCGAGCGCTGACGCCCCAGGCCGTAGAGCCGCCCGACCATCACGAGGTTCTCGAACCCGGTCAGGTGCTCGTCGACGGCGGCGTACTGGCCGGAGAGGCCGATCCGCGAGCGGACGAGGTCGGGGTCGGCGAGCACGTCGGCGCCGGCGACCGTGGCGGTGCCCGAGTCCGGGCGCAGGAGGGTGGTCAGGCAGCGCACCGAGGTGGTCTTGCCTGCCCCGTTGGGGCCCAGGAGCGCGAGGACGGTGCCCTCGGGCACGTCCAGGTCGAGGCCGGAGAGGGCCTCGACGTCCTTGAAGCGCTTGGTGAGCCCGCGGGCGGAGATCATGGCGGTCATGGGCACCTCGCGTGGTGAGCGGGGAAGGATTCGCGACCGGACGCCCCGGCCACGCTCGGCACCCTAGGCACGCCCTCCGACAGCGGCTACACAGATTTCTCCCGCCGCAGGTCAGGCGATGCCGCGCTCGGCCTGCTCGGCGTCGATCTTCTTCTTGGCGCGGCTGACGCCCGGCACCTTCTCCAGCACCTCGTTGAGCTCGCGCGCGACGCCGAGGAGGTCGTGCACGTCGGGCGCGACGGTGCCCAGCGTGCTCAGCACCGGCAGCACCTCGCTCTCCATCTTGTCGGCCACCTCGGGCAGCTGGTCGACGAGCTTCACCAGGGCGGCCACCTCGTCGGGAGAGGTGGTGTCGGCCAGCTCGCGGGCGATGGGCACCAACCGGTCCAGCACGGGGCCGAGCTCGGTCAGCCGCGGCTCCAGGGAGTCGACCAGCGCCTCGATGCGGGCGACCTGACCGGCGGCGCCGGCGAGCAGGTCCTCGCCGCTGCGGCGGGTCGTCTCGATCCGGGCGATCAGCTCCTCGGCGGCCAGCCTGGTGGACTCGATCCGGTCCAGCAGGCCCTCGACGGTCGGCACGAGACCGACCACGCGGGGCAGCAGGTCGAGCAGCTGGGAGACGGGGTCGAGGGGGTTGGGCAGGCGCACCGGCCCAGGCTCCCAGCGGGCGCGCCGGGTCGGTTCACCCCGCCGTCCTGCGGACCCCTGTGGGGCGGAGCCGGGTGGGAGGCGGGTCAGGAGAGGTCGGTGACGGCCAGGACGTCGGGGTCGGCGAGCACGTCCACCTCGCGCACCCGCCCCGCGGCGTCCAGGGCCAGGCCGACGACCGCGCGCACGCCCCCCTCGTCCCGGCGGACGACGGCGGGGTAGCCGTCCAGCCGCGCGGCCACCGCGTCGGCGAGCAGCGGGGCGAGGGCGGCGGCCACGGCGGCGGGGCCGCTCAGGTAGGCGGCGTCGAGCAGCCCGGTCAGCGGTCCGTCCGGGTCGGCGGCGGCCGGGTCGGCGCGCAGCACGACCGCCGGGGAGAGCAGCGGCTCCAGCCCCGCGGGGGCGGCCAGGGCGGCGGTCACCACGGCGTCCAGGGCGAGGTCCTCGGCCCGGTCGGCCGCGTCCCGGTCGAGCCGCTCGATGCCGGCGTCGGCGGCCCGGCGCAGCTCGGCGAGCCGGCGGCGCGCGCGGTCGGCCAGCTGGCGGCACGCCATGGGCGTGCGACCCAGCACGCCCGCCACGTCCTCGAAGTGGTCGCCGAAGAGGTCGTGGAGGACGAACGCGACCCGCTCGGCCGGCCGCAGGTGCGCGAGCAGCTCGCGGGCGGACGCGGTGAGGGTGAGCGCGTGGGGCCGGGCGGCCGCCGGGTCGTCGGGGACGTCGAGGTAGAGGTCCGCGAGGTCCTCGGGGCCGACCAGCGCGGCCGGCTCCAGCGAGGCGTCGGCGGCGCGGCGCCCCGGCGAGCGCTCCAGCAGCAGCCGCAGGCAGGCCCGAGCGACCTCGGTGCGTGCCCAGGTGGCGAGGTCGAAGACCTCGGCCGGGTCGGCGTCGGCGGCGCGGCGGCCGACCTCGGTGACCACCGGCTCCGCCTCGGTGCGCGTGCCCAGCAGCCGCACGGCCACCCGGAGCAGGGGCTCGTGCAGCCCCTCGAGGGGCTCGGGGTGCTGGTCGGGGTGCTGCTCGGACGGGTGCTCGGGCGTCGCTGCCATCACCCCTCCATGCTGCCAGCCGGGCCGTCCCGGCACGCCCGAGGGGACCCCCGCCGCGCGCAGCCGAGGGGGTGAACGGGGCGGGCTAGCGTCGGTGGCATGACCCCGAGCGACCTGCTGACCGACGCCTTCTCCCGCTCCCTGGAGTCGGTGACCGCCGCGGTCGAGGGCCTCACCGACGACCAGCTCGCGTGGCAGCCGTCCCCGGGGGCGAACTCGATCGCGTGGCTGGTCTGGCACCTGACCCGCGTCCAGGACGACCACGTCGCGGACGTGGCGGGCACGCCGCAGGTGTGGGAGGCCCAGGGCTTCGCCGACCGGCTGCTGCCCGGCTTCGGGGCCGGCGTCGAGCGCGCGGACACCGGGTTCGGCCACACGGCCGAGCAGGTGGCCGCCGTCCGGGCCTCGGCCGCGGACCTGCTGGCCTACCTGTCCGCCGTCACCGAGGCCACCACGGCCTTCCTGGCGACGCTCTCGCCGGCCGACCTGGACGCCGTCGTCGACACCCGGTGGGACCCGCCGGTGACCCTCGGGGTGCGGCTGGTCAGCGTCGTGGACGACGACGCCCAGCACGCCGGCCAGGCCGGCTACCTGCGCGGCCTGCTCGACGCGTGAGGGGCCGGGCGGCCGCTCAGCCCGTGCGCGTGACCCGGTAGCGCACGAAGGACGGCACCAGCAGCGCGGCCACGACGATCCCGACCACCACGAGCACGCCACCGCCGGCGGCGGCCGCCGCGGCCCCGACGGAGGCGGCCGCGATGCCGTGCGCGGTGTCGGCCACGCGCGGCCCGCCCGCGACCACGACGATGAAGACGCCCTGGAGCCGGCCGCGGACGGAGTCCTCCGCCGCGCTCTGGAGCATCGAGGTCCGGAAGGCGGCCGAGGCCATGTCGGCGGCCCCGCCGACCACGAGCATCAGCAGGGCGACCAGCAGCGCCACGTGCGAGCCGGCGCCGGTGGCGGCCCACACCGCGAGGCCGAAGCCGATCATCGAGGCGCCCCAGACGGCGATGCAGACGAGCACCGCGAGGCCCTGCCGCTCCACCCGGGACACCCATCCGCTGAACACGCCGCCCAGCACGGCGCCGGCGGGGATGGCCGCGAACAGCAGCGCGAAGACGATCCCGCCCTCGTCCGGGCCGCCGAAGTCGACGTGCGCGATCTCGGGGAACAGCGCGCGCGGCATGCCGAAGACCATCGCGACCAGGTCGACCACGAAGGACATCAGCAGCACCGGCTGGTGGCGCAGGTAGGCGAACCCGTCCACCACCGCCCGGATGCCGGGGGCCTGCGCGGCCCCGCCCTCCACGGCCAGGGACGGCAGCCGCAGCACCGCCCACAGGGTGGCGAAGAGGAAGACGGTGTCGACGGCGTAGAGCCAGGCGAACCCGGTGAAGGGGATGAGGACGCCGGCGACCAGCGGCCCCGCGATCGCGCCGGCCTGCATCACCGTCATGTTGAGCGAGTTCGCCGCGGGCAGCTGCTCGGCCGGCAGCAGCCGGGGGAGGATCGCGCTGCGCGTGGGCTGGTTGACCGCGAAGAACGCCTGCTGCACCGCGAACAGGCTCAGCAGCAGCCACACGTTGGTGGAGCCGGCGAACGCCTGGGCGGCGAACAGTCCGCTGGTGACGATGAGCCCCACCGTGGTGACCCGCAGGATCGCGCGCCGGTCGAAGACGTCGGCCAGGGCGCCGCCGTAGAGGCCGAAGACCACCAGCGGCACCAGCCCGAACACGCCGGTCAGGCCCACGTAGGCGGACGAGCCGGTGTCGGCGTAGATCTGCGCGGGCACCGCCACGATCGTCAGCTGGGCGCCCACGACGGTGACGATGTTGGCCGTCCACAGCCGCCGGAAGTGCGGCTCGGCCAGCGGGCGGGTGTCGGCCAGCGCGGCGCGGAGACGGGTGCTCACCGCCGCACTGTGCCACTGCAGGTGGTGGACCTCGGCATCCGTCCTGCGGGCCGTCGCGCGGCTGCGGCACGGGTCACTCCCAGCGCCGCCGGAGCAGCGGGACGGGGCGGCCGGGCGCACCGGTGGAGACCGCGCGCCGAGGTCACGGAAGGAGCACGACCCCGCACAGGGGCTTCGGCAGGGTCGGCAGGACGGTCTACGGTGGCCGGGCCCGGGTGCCGGACCATCGCCGCCGTCACCCCCAGAGCCAGAGGAGCTTTCCGTGCCCCCTGCCGGCGGACCCGCCCAGGACCTGCTGCGTCACGACGACGCGTCGCGCCGCAGCACGGCCGGCGAGCACCCCGGTGGCCTCGGCGTGCGCTGCTCCGGCGTCGTCCACCTCTACCGCACCTTCGAGGGCCACGACGTCGTCGCGCTCTCCGGCGTCGACCTGGTGATCCGGCCGGGCGAGCGGGTCGCGTTCCTCGGCCCCTCGGGCTCGGGCAAGTCGACGCTGCTCACCCTGCTCGGCGGCATCCAGAAGCCCAGCGCCGGGCGGATCTTCCTCGGCGAGCACGAGATCTCGCGGATGCCCGAGCCCGAGCTCGCGGCGCTGCGCTCGCGCCGGGTCTCCACCATGCTGCAGGGCGCCACCCGCAACCTGCTGCCCTACGCCACGGCGCGGCAGAACGTCGGCTTCGCGCGGCTCGCGCTGACCCGGGCCGAGCGCAAGGAGGCGGTGCCCGAGCGCGAGCTGCTCGCGCGCGTGGGGCTGGAGGAGGTGGCGGACCAGGTGGTCACCACGCTCTCCGGCGGCCAGCGGCAGCGGCTCGCGCTGGCCTGCGCGGTGGCCTGCGGCCCGCAGCTGCTCCTCGCCGACGAGCCGACCAGCCAGCTCAGCCACGCCGACCGCGACGCCGTGGTCGCGCTCCTGCACGACCTCGGCGACGAGCTCGGCACCACCGTCGTCGTGGTCACCCACGCCCCCGAGGTCGCCGACACGTTCCCCCGCACCGTCACGATGAAGGGCGGCCGCGTCGGTTCCGAGGGCCACGCGGGCGCCGAGTACGTGGTGGTCGGCGCCGAGGGCGTCGTCCACCTGCCCACGCACCTGGCCGAGGAGTGGCCCGCCGGCACGCTGGTGCGGATCGAGCCGGAGGACGTGGACCGGCTCGTCGTCTCCCGCGGGGCGGGCGACCAGGACCAGGGCCCGGACCGTGGACGAGGCCCGGACGCCGGCGGGGCCGGTGGCGGGATCTCGGAGACGCTCCAGAACGACCGGAGGCACCCGTGAGCACCACCGAGCCCACCACCCCCGAGCAGAAGAACGCCGAGCAGGAGACCGAGGGCGCCTCCGGCAGCCCGCTGGCCGAGCAGCCCGTCGCGGCCCCGGCCGACCTGGTCGTCACCGGCGTGACCCACGACGCCGGCCGCCGCACGCTGCTCGCCGACGTCGAGGTCCGCTTCCCGGCCGGGTCCATGACCGCCCTCTCCGGGCCCAGCGGCTCGGGCAAGACCACGCTGCTCTCCGTGGCCGGCGGGCTGCTGCGTCCCACCGCCGGCTCCGCCACCCACGGCGCCGAGCCCACCTGGACGGGCACCGGCGACCCGCGTCCGGACGTGGCCTTCGTGCTCCAGGTCTACGGCCTGGTGCCCGTGCTCTCGGCGGCCGAGAACGTCTCCGTGGCGCTGCGCGCCCGCGGGGTGGCGCCGGAGGCGGCGGACGAGCAGGCCCTGGCCGCGCTGGCCCGGTTCGGCATCGCCGACCTGGGTGCCCGGCAGGTCGAGGAGCTCTCCGGCGGGCAGATGCAGCGCGTCGCCCTGGCCCGCGGGCTCGCGGTCGGTGCCGCGGTCCTGCTGGCCGACGAGCCCACCAGCGAGCTGGACGAGACCAACCGCGGCCACGTGCTCGCCGAGCTGCGCCGCGAGGCCGACCGGGGCGCGGTCGTCGTGGTCGCCACGCACGACCCGGCCGTGGTCGAGGCCTGCGACGGCCACGTCGCGCTGGACGACGGACGGGTGGTGCTCGACGAGGCAGCCGAGGCGCCCCAGGACCGCCCCACCCAGGACACCTCCGCGACGGACACCCCCGCGACGGACACCCCCGCGACGGACACCTCCGCGACCGACACGGACGAGGCCGGCTCCGGTGAGGTCCCGCCCGTCGAGGACGCACCGGCCCCCGAGGCACCGGCCGCCGCTGCGGAGCCGGAGACCGAGGACGACCACGCCGCGTTCCGCCGTCCGCCGGGAGCACCGTGACCCGCACGCTGCGCGGCGTGTGGTCCCGCCGGGGGACCCTGCTGCCGCTGCTCGGCCTCACGGTGGTGGTCGTGGCCGGGGTCGTCTCCGTGCTCGGCGTCGCCGGCGCCACCGGCACCTCCCGCGCGCTCGCGCTGCCCCTGCTCGTGCTGGGCGCGGTCGCCCTGCCCACCACCGGCCGCGAGCTGGCCGTGGCGCGGCGCGGCGAGATCGCCCTGGCCCGCCTCCGCGGCCACGAGGGCGCCCCGTTGGTGGCGCTGCTGAGCGCCGAGCCGCTGCTGGTGCTCCTGCTGGGCGGTGCGCTGGGCGTCGTCGCCGGGCTCGGGGTCGCGCTGGTGGCCGTGCCCGCGTGGACGAGCGAGCCGGCCTCCGTCGTCCTCACCGCCCGGGTGCTCGTCGGGGCGCTGGTCGCGGCCGTGGTCGTGCTGCTGGCCGGCCTGGTCGCGGTGGGTGTCGGCATGGTCTCCGCGCTGCGCGAGCCGCTGGCCGACCAGGTCGGCGGACGCCCGCGGCACGCCGCCGCCGGTGCGGCCGCCGCCTTCGGGCAGGTGCTCGTCGTGGTCGCGGGGGCGCTCGCCTGCTACCGGGCCGTGGTCGCCGGCCAGGACGGCACGGGCAGCGGCAGCGGGACGGGCGAGCCCGACCTGGTGGTCCTGGCCGGCCCGGCGCTGGTCGGGCTCGCGGTCGGTGGCCTCGTCCTCGTGCTCCTGCGCGCCGGCGCCCGTGCGCTGGTCCGCCGCCGCGACGCCGGCCTGGCGGGCTACGTCGCCACCCGCCGCCTGGCCCGCACCGCCGACGCGGCCGCGGCCGTCCGCGTGCTGGTGGCCGCCGCGGTCGTCGCGGGCCTGGCCGTGAGCGCCGCGTCCGACGTGGACGGCTGGGTGGAGGACACCGCCCGCCTCGAGGCCGGCGGGCCGGTCGTGGTGCGCGCGAGCGACGACGTGGACCTGGACGCCGCCGCGCTGCTCGCGCTCACCCGCAGGCTGGACCCCGCCGGCACCTCCCTGCTGCCCGTCGTCACCGTGCCCGGCACCGGGTCGGCCCCCGCGCGCCGGGTGTACTGGGACAGCGCCCGCGCCGGCGCCGTGCTCGGCGACTTCTACGACTCCACCCCGGCCGCCGGCGTCGCCGCCCTCGGCGACGTGCTCGGCGGCAGCGAGTCCACCACGCTCGTGCAGGGCACCCGGCTCGCCGCCACCGTCTCCGGCGTGAGCGCCCGCAGCCGCGGCCGGGTGCGGCCCGAGGTCGTCGTGGAGCTGGCGCGCCCCGACGGGCGCGGCCTCACCGTGATGCTGGCCGGACGGCTGCCGAGGAGCGGCGAGCCGCTGACCCTGACCCAGCGGGTGGCCTGCACCGACGGCTGCACCCTCACCTCGGTCACCCTGGCCCGCCCCGACGGCACCTCCACGCTCCCGTGGCTCCTGCGCGACCTGCGGGTCACGGCCCCGGGTGCCGCGGACGAGGACGAGCAGGCCGGCGACCTCCTCGCCACGCGCCTGGGCGCCTCGACGACGGGCATCACCTTCGAGCGCGGCGGCGTGCTGCGCCGCCCCGACCACGTGGAGGAGGGCGAGGTGCACGCCCCGCCGACCGTCACCTCGGACGGCCTGCTGGCCACCGCGACGCGCGACCCGCTGACCGCGGTGCCGCTCACCGCCGAGGGTGCTGTGCCCGTCGCCGCCACCGACACCGCCCTGGCCTCCACCAGCGGCCTCACCTCGACGCAGGTCGAGGACGGGGAGACCTTCGGCGACGACCCGGTGGCCGAGTCCCCGGGAGGCGACGACCTGGACGCGGTGGTCGTCGCCTCCGCGCCGGCCCTCCCGCTGGTCGGTGCCGATGGTCTCCTGATGGACCTCCCTCGCGCCCTCGAGGGCGCCTCGCCGACGGTGCCGCTGGCCCAGCTGAGCGTGGTGGCGGCGGCCGGCACCTCCGACGACCTGCTCACGCAGGTGGCCGACGCGCTGGGTGCCCAGCCGCGCACCTTGGCCGACGTCCGGGCCGACGTGGAGGCCGGTACCGGCGCCGTGCAGGCACGCGTCTACCTGCTCATCGCCGCCTTCTGCCTGCTCGCCGCCGTGCTGGTGCTCACCACCGCGGTCGTGCGCGAGCGGCGCGGGTGGGTGCGGGACGTGGCGGCCCTGCGCGTCGCGGGCGTCCCGATCGCCACGCTGCGCGGCTCGGTGCGGCGCGAGGTCGCGGGCCTGCTCGTCCTGGGGGCCGCCGGCGCGGCCCTGGGCACCGCGCTCTCGGCGGCCCTGCTGTTGCCCTCCCTCGGCCTCGTCCGGGTGCCGGACCACGGGCTCGCCCTCGAGCCGGGGGTGACCACCGGCCCGCTCGTCGTCCTCGCCGCCGTCGTGGCCGTGGTGGTCGTCGCGGTCGTCGGCCGCGGCCGCTCCGTCGGGACGGTCTCCACGCGGCCGGGCCTGCTCCGCGAGGAGGCCCGCTGATGGCCCGCCTGCCCGTCCAGGCCGGCACGCTCTGGCGCGGTCTGCGCTCGCGCGGCCTGCTCTCCCTGGGCACCGTGCTGCTGACCGCGGTCGCCGTGGCCTCCGCGGTGCTCGGCCCGGCCTTCGCCGGCGCCGTCACCTCCTCCTACCTCGTGCGCAGCCTCGCCGAGGCGGCCACCCCGCTCACCGGCCTGACCTGGCAGCTCAGCCCAGGCGGGGACGCGGGCACCGATCCCGTCCAGGCGCAGGCCGCGGCCGCCGACGCCGCGCAGGCGCTGATCGAGGACGCCGGCGCGGACGCCGCCTACGCCGCCCCGCGCACCAGCCTCGTCAGCGGCCCGTTCGAGGCCCTCGGCGGCGAGGTGACGCTCCTGGCGGCCGCCGACGCCTGCGACCACCTGCAGGTGACCGGCGACTGCCCCGCCGACAGCGACGAGGTGCTCCTGCTGGCCGGCGACGCCACCCGCACGGGGCTGGAGATCGGCGACCGCGTGCGCCTGCCCGGGTACGCGGGCGAGGTGCGGGTCGTCGGCACCTACGCGGCCCCCGGCGCGGACGAGGCTGACTTCTGGTTCGACGTCTCCCGGTTCTCCTCCGCCCCGCCGACCGAGATGGGCGCCGCCCCGCAGCCCTACCGACCCGCCCCCTTCGTCACGGTGCCGGCCGCGTTCGACCGGCTCGGCTGGCTGGGCCACCCCTGGACCGTCCGGGTCGACGCGCGGCTCAACCCGCCCGCCGACCTCACCGTCGACGACCTGCCCGCGATCGAGGCGGTCTCCGAGGGCCACGGGTCGGACGACAGCGTCACCGGCGTCGCGGTCGCCGCCGGCACGCTCACCCCGACCGGCATCAACGACGTCGCCACGGTCATCGCCGACATCACCGACGAGCAGGGGACGGCCGCGGCCTCGATCGCCCCGGCCGTCCTCTCCCTCGTGCTCGTCGCGCTCGCGCTGCTGCTGCGACTGCTGACCGCCGCGGCCGACCTGCGCACCCCGGAGATGGCCCTGGCCACCCTGCGCGGCCTCCCGCGCCGCGGCCTGTGGCGCCTGGGCCTGGCCGAGCCGCTCACGCTGCTCGGCCTGGCGGTGCCGATCGGCGTCGCGCTGGGTGTCGCGACCACGGTCGCGCTCCAGCGCGCCTGGCTGGTGCCCGGGCTGCCGCTGCGCGTGCCGGTGTCCTCCGTGGCCGCCGGGCTGGCCGTGGTCGTGGGCTCCGTGGCCGTGGCCGCGCTGGCGGTGCGGCTCGTGCTGCGCACCGGCCTCGACGAGCAGCTGGCCGGGGTGCGCCGCCCCGGCGCGAGCCGACGCTCGGCCGTGCTCGCGCAGCTGGTGCTCGTCGCGCTCGCGGTGGCCGCCGTCGTCAGCCGGCTCACCTCCGGGAGCTCGGACCCCGACCTGGTCGACCTGGTGCTGCCCGTGCTGCTCGCGTCCGTGGCGGGCCTCGCCGCCAGCCGGCTGACGCAGGTGCTGGCGCGCTGGGTGACCCGCCGTCGTCCGCACGGGCGCTCGGTGGCCGGCTGGGTCGCGGCCCGCACCCTGAGCCGCCGGCGCGAGGGCACGCTGGTGATCCTGCCGCTCACCGCGGCCGTCGCGATCGGCGTGTTCGGCGCGGGCGTGGACCAGAGCGCGGCCGAGTGGCGCGCCAGCGTCGCCGCCACCCGCGCTCCGGCCGACCAGGTGTGGACCTCCCAGCTGGGCCTGGAGGAGACGGTCGCGCTCACGCGTCGGCTCGACCCCGACGGCGAGTGGCTCATGGCGGCCGGTGCCTTCTACACGACCTCGGAGTCCTACGCCGTGCTCGACACCGACCGGCTGGCCGCCGTGGGCCGGTGGCCGGACTCCTGGACCCCCGGCACCGACGCCGAGGAGGTCAGCGACCTGCTGCGCCCGCCCGGCGAGATCCCCGAGGTCGCTGGCACCAGCCTCGGCGTGGACGTCACCAACGACCTGACCTCCGAGGAGCCCGTCGTGGTGCGCCTCGACCTCGTCTCCGACGGCGGCGACGGCCACACGGTGTACTCCCTGCCGCTGCCCACGGGCGAGACGACCCGCCTCGACCTCGACCTGGAGGGCTGCGCCCGAGGCTGCCGCCTCGAGGGCGTCACCATCGGCACCACGGTGGCCCGCCCCACCCGGCTCACCGGGAGCCTCACGCTCAGCGGCCTCACCGCCGACGGCGAGCCGGTCGCGGACTGGCTGGGACCGGCCGACTGGGGTGTCTCCGCCGATGCCTCCAGCCCCGAGGTCGTCGAGGGCGTGGAGGTCACCGACGACGCCCTCACCGTCGACGTCGACACCGGCGAGGACACGGCCATCGTGCAGCTCTCCACCGGCGGCCTGGGCGCCGCGCTGCCCGTGGTCGCGGGCGTCGACGCCCCCGCCATGGGGGACGACGCGCAGGCCATCCGCACCCGCGGGGACATCTACTCCACCGGCGTGCTCGAGGCGAGCTCGGTGCCGTTGCTGGGCCCCGTCGGCCGGCTGGTCGACGTCGACACCCTCACCCTCGACCGGTCGCTCTACGACCAGGGCACCCAGACCTACGTGCTCGCCCGCGACGGCCTGCCCGCGCCGCTGCGTCGGGCGCTGCTGCGCGCCGGCGTCACCGAGGACACCACCTACGCCGAGGTGAAGGCCGGCCTCGACTCGACGCCGTACGCGCTGGCGCTGCGGCTCTACGCCGTGGTCGCGCTGCTCGTGCTGGTCATGGCCCTCGCCTCGCTGGCCGTCTCCACCGCCGTGCAGCTACCGGCCCGGCGGCGGGACGCGGCAGCGCTGCGCGTCGTCGGCGTGCCGCGCCGCGCCGTGGCGCGGGCGGTCCTGCTCGAGCTGGGCGTCGTGCTCGGCGGCACCGCGGTGGCCGGCCTGCTCGCCGGCACGCTCGCCCAGGTCGTGGTGCTGCGGACCCTCGTCCTCGGCTACGTCGACACCCTCTCCACGCCGGCCCTGACCAGCGGGGTCGACGTCGTCCGGCTCGTGCTGCTCGCCGTCGTGGCGGCCGTCGTCCTGGGTGTCGTCGCCGGCACCAGCGCGGTGCTCACCGTCCGCGGTGCGCGGGGTGCGGTGCTCCGCGAGGACGGGAGGTAGCCCGGAGAACGCACTGATCCCCAGAGGCACAGGAGGTGTACCTCTGGGGATCGTGCTCTCCCGGACTCGCGACATGTCGCCGGAGGCGACCGATCAGTGCAAGCTCCAGCCGCCCTCCGGCAGGTCGAGCGCGGCCTGCGGGCCCCACGAGCCCTGGGCGTAGGGCTGCACCTGGGGGCGGTCGTCGAGCAGGGGCTGCACGACCTGCCAGATGCGGTCGACCTCGTCGGCGCGGGTGAAGAGGGTGCGGTCGCCGCGCAGCACGTCCAGCAGGAGGCGCTCGTAGGCCTCGAGGGGCTCCTCGTCGTGCTCCTGCTGGCCCATGTCGAGGGTCATGAAGGAGCGGCCGAGGGTCATGTCGGGGCCGGGGTTCTTCGTCTGGAGCGCGACGCGCATCTTCGGGTTGTCGGAGAGGTCGAACTGGATCTCGTTGCAGGCGGTGCGGCCGGCGAAGATCTCGGTGTCGGGCGTCTTGAACCGCAGCGTGATGACCCGCCGGCCGCTGGCCATGGCCTTGCCGGTGCGCAGGTAGAACGGCACGCCCTGCCAGCGGTCGTTGTCGACGAACGCCTCGATGGCGACCATCGTCTCCACCTGGCTGTCCGGGTCGACGCCCTCCTCGTCGCGGTAGCCCTCGAACTGGCCGAAGACGGCACGGGAGGCGTCGAGCGGGCGCATCGCGGCGAACACGGCGGACTTGGCGTCGCGCAGGGCGTCGGCGTCGAACTCGCCCGGGTCCTCCAGCGCGACGAAGCCGAGCAGCTGGGAGAGGTGGGTGGAGATCATGTCGCGCAGGGCACCGGTGCCCTCGTAGAAGGAGGCCCGACCCTCGAGCCCGAGCTCCTCGGGCACGTCGATCTGCACCGAGGAGACGGTCTCGTGGTTCCAGGCGGGCTCGAACAGCCCGTTGGCGAACCGCACGGCGAGCAGGTTCTGCACGGCCTCCTTGCCGAGGAAGTGGTCGATGCGGAAGACCTGCTCCTCGTCGGCGACCTCCTTGAGCGCGGCGTCGAGCTCGCGGGAGGAGTCCAGGTCGAGCCCGAACGGCTTCTCCACCACGAGGCGGCCGCGCTCGGTGATCTCCTCCCGGCCCAGCATCGCGATCATCGGCTTCATCGCGGCCGGCGGGATGGACATGTAGACGAGCCGACGGACCTCGCCGACGTCGTCCGCCATCTGCTCCTCGGTGGCCCGCACGGCCTTCGCGAGGTCGGCGCCGTCGTCGGCGTCGGAGGTCTGGAAGGACAGCCGGCCGAGCAGGTCGTCGGCCACGCCGCCGTCCAGGTCGTCGACGAACTCCTCCAGGGCCGAGCGGATCTGGTCCCGGAACTCCTCGTCGGTGCCGGGGGAGTGCCGGCCCGAGCCGATGATCGCGTACTCCTGCGGCAGCCGACCGGCCGCGGCGAGGTGGTAGAGGCCGGGGAAGAGCTTGCGGGCGGCCAGGTCCCCCGTCGCCCCGAAGAGCACGAGGACGTGGGGTCGCAGCGCGTCGCCGGACTGCTGCTGCTCGGACATGTGGGCACCTTCTGTCGGTGGTGGGTCAGGACGGTGAGGACGTCTGCACCGCCCCCTCCTCTCCCTCCACAGAACCCCGTACGGTCGTTCCTCCCACCACCCTGCTGGTGCCCGCGGCCTCACCCCGTGGTGTGACCCTGGTCGCCGCAATTGTGGGTTGGGTGTCCCCAAATGGCCTCTGACCTGTCATATTGCTGTCATGAGCATGAGCAATGACAGCGCTGCCGAGGCCATCGGGGCCTACTTCGGCGGCAACGTCTTCATCGACGAGCCGACGTGGAGCACCGTGCTCCTCGAGAAGGCGTCCGAGGTCTACGACAGCGTGGACGAGCTGCTGTCGGCGCTCGACCTGATGAACCTGCGCGCGGAGACGGCCCCCGTACCGTCCACCGACGACGACGTCTGACCGACCTCGGCACCACCCCCACCAGCAGCACCCCTGAGCACCACCCCTGAGCACCACCTCCCCCACGACCACGACGAGCGGCAGCCCGACCGGGCCGCCGCTCGTGGTGCCTGAGCCCTCCTGCTGAGTCCACCTGTGCAGGGCTGCCGGGGGCTCAGCAGTAGTTGCGGACCTTGCTCCGGCCCATCAGGCGGTCGGCGAGCAGGTCGCACCAGGACCCGGACGCGTTGCCGCCGTTGACCTCGCCGTCGGACTCGCCCGGGTGCTTGACCCACAGCCGCCCGTCGAACGCGCGGCGGAACAGCAGCCGCGGCCCGGCGCCGATCCGCGCCCACGTCGGGTTGATGACGTCACCGTCCACCGGGTCCTTCGCGCCGTTGCGCGAGGTGTCCACGACGTAGTGCACGCCCGTGACCCCGAGGGCCTTCAGTCGCCGCACCAGGAAGCGGGCGTAGCGCTTCTCGTCGCCGGTGGGGCGGAAGTTGGAGACGTTGGTGGAGAAGCCGCGGGCGTACTGGACGCCCGCGCGCTCGAGCAGCCGCGCCCGCTTCTTGTATGGGGTCCATCCGGAGTGCCCGGCGTCGAGGTAGACCCAGGCGCCGGCCGCGGAGAGCCGCTTGGTGGCAAAACGCATCAGCTCCGGCCAGGGCTTGGTGCCCTCGCAGCTGTGCTGGCCGTAGAACGGAAGCGCGTCGGGCTCCAGCACCAGCAGCGGCTTGCTGCCCTTGATGCCCTCGGCCAGCTTGCTGACCCACCGCTTGTAGGGCCGCTTGCCGCTGGCGCCACCGCTGGACCAGCCGCCGCAGTCGCGGTTCGGCAGCGAGTAGACGACCAGGATCGGGGTCTTGCCGGCGTCCTTGGCCCGTCGCAGGTAGGCGCGGGCGACGCCCTTGATCTCGCGGGTCGCGTAGTAGTCGTGGGAGAGCCACAAGGCCTGCGCGAACTTGGCGATGCCGCGGTAGCGCCGGCCCTGGCCGTGCACGGGCATGTGGTCGTCGACGAACAGGCCGAGCCGGCGGCGGGGGTCCTTGCGGGCGGCGGTGCTCGTGTCGGTGCTCAGGCTGCTGAGCCCGGTGCTGGGTCCGGTGTTCAGGCCGGTGTTCGGGGCGGTGTTCAGGGCGGTGGGGGCGGTCGTCGCGGCGGGGGCCTGCGCACCGGCGGACCCGGTCGGGAGGAGGCCGAGCAGCACCGCGGCGGCGGTGAGCCCGACGAGCCCGAGGAGGGTCGTCCGGGACGAGGGCCCCACCCGGCGTGCACGCCGGTCGGGGAGGGGCACCGCACCAGGGTAGGGACGAGGCGGCGTCGACGTCCCGCCAACGGGCAACATCCGCGCACGGGTCCCCGGCCGGGGCTGCGCCCGGGACGGTCGTCCTCGCAGGGCGCGGTCGTGCTCCCGTCGTGCGGACCCGTACGGGGCGTGGCTCAGGCCGGCGCGGCCACGGGCAGCGGCTGGTCGTCGTCGCGCGGGCCGAAGATGCACAGGGCGTCCAGCGCGTCGGCGTCGAGCAGCCCGTCGAGCCAGCCGGCCATCTGCCGGCGGGAGCGGCGGGAGAACGCGCCCCGGAACAGCTCGTACTCGTCCAGGGCGAGCACGGGGTCCTCGGGTCCGCCGGCCCCGTAGACGGCGGCGCCCACGGTGACGCGCGCCGGCACGGTGCTCAGCAGGCCGGGGGCCACCGCGTGCGCGACCGGCCGCCACAGCGCCGGGTCGGGCCGCCCCGTCCCGAGGGCCTCGCAGAGGTCGGCGTGGTGGACGCAGACGTCCCACACGACGGCGGGCCGCGACGCGTCGGCCACGAGGGCCCGGACGGCGGGCACGTGGCCGCGCAGCTCGGCGAGGTGCGCGGCCACCGGGGCCTCGGCGCGCGTGGCGACCTGCCGGGCCGTCCAGGCGGGGCTCGGCGCACCGGCCATGTCCGCCTCGTCGCCGGAGACGTTGTCGGCGGCCACGCCGGCGAGGTGGGCGAGCACGTCGCGCGCACGCCAGGCGGGCGTCGCCGGGACGACGACCTCGAGCGCGTCCGGCCCCTGCTCCTCGAGCGTCTCGGTGGCGAGGTCGGCGACCGCGGCCACCACGGCGGCGTACAGCGCCCCCCAGTCGGTCATGGCCCTGCCTCTGCGTCGGTGGTCCGTGCGGTCCGAGCAGCGTAGAGGAGGCGCCCGCTCCGCGGTGCTCACCCGCACCTCTTGGCAGCGGCCGATCATCGGCGTACAGTCGCGATATATCGCCAACAGATCGTTCCGAAGGGAGCGACACCACGAGAACGAGGAACCACAGATGAACGACGACACCTTCGACACCAGTCCCGCCGACGGCCCGCTCGACGGGGGCCGCGGCCGCCCAGGGCGTGGCGGGCCGGGCGGCGGACGCCGCCGCGGACGTGGCGGCCCCGGCCGCCGCTGGGCCGACGACGCCGGCCCGACCTGGGACGGCCCCGCCTGGGAGGCCCACGGCCGCGGTCGCGGCCGCTCCGGCGAGCACCCCCACGGAGGCCCCGGACCCTTCGGCCCGCCGCCCGGCCCCGGGGGCCGGCACGGCCACCACGGCCCGCACCAGGGCCCCGGCCGCCCGCTGCCGCCGTGGGTGGCGCTGCTCGGCCTCGGCGGCCCCGGCGGACGCGGCGGTCTGCCTGGTCGCGAGGGCCGCCCGCCCGTGCGCCGCGGGGACGTGCGCATCGCGCTGCTCGCCGTGCTGGTCGAGGCCGCCTCGGCGGAGCAGGAGCTGAACGGCTACCAGGCCATCCAGCGCATCGGCGAGCGCACCGACGGCGCCTGGCGCCCCAGCCCCGGCTCGGTCTACCCGACCGTCGCCCAGCTCGAGGACGAGGGGTTGGTGGTCACCGTGACCGCCGGCAACCGTCGCCGACTCGAGCTGACGGACGTCGGCCGCGCCTGGGCCGACGAGCACGCCGAGGAGCTCGCGCAGGTCTGGGCACCGTTCGACGCCGAGGCCGACGCGGGCGAGGACGCCTACCCCGAGCTGCGGGCCGAGGTCGGGCAGCTGCTGGCCGCGGTCTGGCAGGTCGCCGTCGTCGGCTCCGCCGCCCAGCGCGAGGCCGCGGCCGGGGTGCTGGCCGACGTCCGCCGCCGCCTCTACGGCATCCTCGCCGAGCCCGGCCCCCAGGACGATGCCCCGGCCGCCCCCGAGGCGGAGCCCGAGGAGGGCCCGCAGGAGTGAGGGGCGCCCGCGCCCGGCCCGCCTCCCTGGCACGGATGCCTACGCTGGCGCGGTGAGCACCACGACCGGCCCCCGCGTGCAGCGCTTCTCCGGCGCGATCGCGGGGGTCGGCTCCACGTCGGGGGTCCGCGTCGTCGTGGGCGCCTGGCACACCTCACCGCTCGGCGCGTTCGCCGACGCGATGGTGGCCACGGCCGGCGGACGCCGGCTGCTGCTGGCGCCGAGCCGCGCGGTCGCGGAGTTCGTCGCGAGCACCTACACCTTCGACGAGGTGCGGGTGGAGCCGTTCGCCGCCGACGTGGCCGCCGACGGGTGGCGGGTCCGCTCCGACAGCCTCGAGCTCACGCTGGACGTCGGCGGGCGCACCGCCCTCGGCGCGGCGCTGCGCCTGGTGCCCCGCGGGCTGGCCGGCAGCCCGGCGTTCAGCACCCTCACCGACCCGGTGGCCCGCCTGCTGCTGCGCGGCGTGCGCACCCGCGGCAGCGCCGGGCACGGGAGGCGCGAGTACTACGGGGCGCTCGACCACCACGCCGTCGTCCGCGCCCGTGGGAGCCTGGACGGGGTGGACCTGGGCGACCTCGCACCGGTCGACCCCGAGCCCGGCTTCGGCTTCTCCTCGACGCCGGTGCGGCCCTCGGTCACCCGCGTGGTCTCCACGGTGGTGCTGCCGGCCTGAGCGCTCAGTCGAGCGCGGCCGCCCGGTTCACCCACGACGAGGTGACCCGCATGCCGACCTTCTCGTAGAGCCCCAGTGCGCCCGTGCGGGAGTCGGTGGACAGCGTGCACAGGCTCGCGCCGCGGCGGCGTCCCTCGGCGAAGACGTCCACGAGCAGCGCCTGCGCGATACCTCGACCCCGCTGGTCGGCCCGGGTCGCCAGCCGGGCCACGTAGGCCTCGGTGCGCTCCCTGCCGTCCTGCTCGGTGGTCATCATCTGCACCAGCGCCAGCGCGACGACCTCGCCCGCCTCGTCCACCACCACCCGCAGCTGCCACGGCTCGAAGCCGGGGCGCTCGACGGTGAGCGCCGCCCAGTCCTCGTAGCCGTCGCGGGGGCGGTCGGACCACTCCAGGAACGCGTCCTCGTTCAGCGTCCAGCAGGCCCGGTGCTCCTCCGGTGCGGCCGCACGCGCCGTGTAGCCCGCAGGCAGCGGTCGCTCGGGCACGTCGACGCCCTCGGGCAGCGCGAGCACCCAGCTGTGCCACCGCACGGCCCAGCCGAGGTCGGCGAGGAGCCGGTCCCCGGCGGAGCCCTCGAGCACGGGCGAGCCGACGCTGCGCTCGCCCCGGGCGCGGGCCAGGGCGAGCACCCAGTGGTCCAGAGCGGTGCCGAGACCGCGGTCACGGTGGGCGGGGTGGACGGCGACCTCCGCCCGGTCGCGGTGCACCTCCGCGACGGCCACGAGGACGCCGGGCTGCTGGCCAGTCGCGGAGCCCGCCCCGGAGCCCGACGCGGAGCCCGTACCGGAGTTCGAGGCGGCGTCGTCCGGCACCGTCTCCACGCCCACCGCGCTGGTGGCCAGGTCGAAGGACGGACGCTGCCAGTCGCCCACCACGTCCGCCTCCTCGACCATCACCTCGCCGGTGTCCGCGACGTCCTGGGCTGCGACGACGGCGGTCACGGCCGCCGCGTCGGCGAGGACGAGCCGGCGCGCGCGGTAGCCCGCGGGCAGCGTCGGGAGGGGCACGGTGGCGGCGTCGTCGGGCACCCGAGGAGTGTCGGGCACGGCCCCCGGACGGCGCCACGGGTTTGCGCCCGGGCAGCGCGAGCGAGCGGCGCGAGCGGGCCCGGTGCAGGGCCCGCTCGGGTGGGCAGACGGGCGTCCCCGGGGCGTCCCGGAGCCGTGGGACGAGGGTCCCGAGCGCATGAGGGAGATGTGAAGGTCCGACGTTCGTCGGGCTGCGTTCCTCAATCGGTTGCGCCGGACGCCGACGTTCCGGGTGACCCCAGACCAGGAGAACTCCCGTGACCAGCTCCGCCAGCAGCGTCCACGGTGCCACCGGTGCCCAGGACGCACCCGCCCCGCTCCACCTCCGCCCCGCCCCGACCGGCCTCGGCCGCCGACGTGCCCTGCGCGCCCTCGGCGGCGGCACCCTCGTCGCGGGCGCCGCCGCCACCGGCGTCGCCACCGGCCCGGCCGCCGCGGCCGCGTCCCGCACGCGCCGCCCCCGCCGCTGGAACGCGACCCCCGTCGCGAGCCGTGCCGACCGGCACCTGCTCAACCGCTTCACCTACGGCATCACCCCCGACCTCGTGGAGGAGGTGACCCGCCTCGGCGGGCCCGCCTGGTTCGAGGCCCAGGTCGCCGCCGCGACCGCCGACCCCGGTGCCGCCGACCGGCTGGTGGCCGGCTGGTGGCCCGACCTCTCGCTCACCGGCGTCGAGGTGCTCGCCCGGCACACCGCCGGCACCCGCAGCCTCTGGCTGCTGATGGACGACTACGCCCAGCGCGCCCTCGCCCGCCGCATCGTCTCGCCCCACCAGGTGCTCGAGGTGATGACCGAGTTCTGGGAGAACCACCTGCACGTGCCGGTGGCCGCCGACAACATGGGCGTGCTGCGCGTCGAGTACGGCGACCGCGTCCGGGCCCACGCGCTGGGCCGGTTCGAGGACCTGCTGCACGCGACCACCACGCACCCCGCGATGCTCGCCTACCTCAACAACAACAGCTCCACGCGGTGGCACCCGAACGAGAACCTCGGCCGCGAGCTCCTCGAGCTGCACACCGTCGGCGTCGGGAACCACACCGAGGACGACATCAAGGACGCGGCCCGCGTGCTGACCGGCTGGACCTTCACCTGGGGCGAGTTCGAGACCCGCTTCCGGGCCGACTGGCACGCCACCGGCGCCGTCGACGTGTGCGGGTTCGCGCACGCCAACACCGACGCCACCGGCAAGGACGCCGTGGGCGCGATGCTCACCTACCTGGCGCACCACCCGGCCACCGCCCGCCGGATCGCCACCAAGCTCGTCATGACGTTCGTGGACGCCGAGTCGGTGCCCGAGGGGCTGGTCGACCGGCTGGCCCAGGCCTACCTCGAGCACGACACCGCGATCGTGCCGGTGCTGCGGGTGCTGGTCGCCTCGCCGGAGTTCGCGCGGGCGGTCGACCGTCGGCTGCGCGACGCGGACGACGACGTGGTGGCCACCTACCGCGTGCTGGGCGTGCGCCTGACCCGACCGCGCAACGAGGCCTCCGCGGCCCGCCAGCTGCGCTCCCAGGCGGCCTCCCTCGGCCTGAGCCCCTTCGCCTGGCCGCGCCCCGACGGCCAGCCCCTGGGCAACCGCGCCTGGGCGTCCCCGACCCGGGCGCTGGCCTCGATGACGGTGCACTGGCAGATGGCCAGCCGCACCTGGCCGGTCGTCGACGTCGTCCACCCGACGATGACGCAGCTGGTGCCCGAGGGGCGCCTGCGCTTCGACCAGCTCGTCGACCACCTCAGCCGCCGGCTGCTGGGCCGCACCGCCTCCCGCAGCCTCCTCAAGGCGGCCACCGCCGCCACCCGGATCGGGCCCGGCGTCCGCGTCGACTCCCGCGACCGCAGACTCGCCGCCGGCTGGGCCCAGCTCGTCGCCGCCGTGCTCGACAGCCCGGAGTTCTACTACCACTGAGCCGCCACGCCCGGGTCCAGGACGGACCCGGGTCATCCCCTCCAGGACGGAACCCCATGACTTCCCCGCACCCCACCCACCGCCCCCTCCGCGCGGTCCCCCCGCTCGACGCCGACCCCGCCGCGTCCCACGCCCCCGACGCCCCCGACACCGGGGACGCGGCCCCGCACCCCGGCTGCACCGAGGGCCGCCTCCTCACCGACCGCCGCTCGCTGCTGCGCGGCGCGGTGCTCGGCGGCACCTCCGTCATGGTCGGCGGCGCGTCGATCACCTACGCCGGCGGCGCCGCGGCAGCCGGCCCGGTGACGCCGCAGCCGCGCCCGGCCTCGTCCGTCATCGTCGTGGTGTCGCTGCGCGGCGCCGCCGACGGCCTCTCGATGGTCGTGCCGCACGCCGACGCCGCCTACTACGCCGGGCGGCCGACCACGGCCGTGCCGCGCGCCGCCCTGCTGGCCGCGGACGCCCAGTTCGGCCTGCACCCGGCGATGTCGCCGCTGATGCCGCTGTGGCAGAGCGGCCGGCTGGCCGCCATCCACGCCACCGGCCTGCCGGTGGCCAACCGCTCGCACTTCGCGGCGATGGAGGAGCTCGAGGACGCCGCCCCGGGCTCCGCCGAGCGCTCCGGCTGGCTCAACCGCCTCGTCGGCGCCAACGGCGACCAGGCCACCGTCGAGGCGCTCGCGGTGGGCTCGGGCATCCCGACCCTGCTGGCGGGGCCGAGCACGGTGATGAGCTTCGGCGAGCTGGACCGCGCCGAGCTGGCCGGCGGGGACGCCCGCGACCGCCGCTCGCCGCGCCGCCGGGCGCTGAACGCGCTCTGGGGGAAGGGGGGCTCGGAGATGGGCGCGGGCGTGCGCACCGCGCTCACCTCGCTCGTCGACCTGGCACCCGCCCAGCAGGTCCGGACCGGCCGCCGTCGGGGCTACACCGGCGGGGTCGGCGAGGCGTTGGCCGACGTCGCGCGCGTGCTCAAGGCGGACATCGGCGTCGCCGCCGTCACCGTGGACACCGGCTCGTGGGACATGCACGTCGGCATGGGCACGGTCGCGGGCGGCTGGATGGTCGACAACGTCACCGAGCTGGCCTCCAGCGTGGGCGCGTTCTTCGCCGACCTCGGCCCGGTGGCCGAGAAGGTCACGCTGGTGACCGTCACCGAGTTCGGCCGGCGCGTGCAGGAGAACGGCAGCCGCGGCACCGACCACGGCTGGGGCAGCGTGATGCTGGTCGCCGGGGCAGGCGTCAAGGGCGGCTACTACGGGCGCTGGCCGGGCCTGGAGAACAGCCTGGACGCCGACGTCCCCGTGACCACGGACTACCGCGACGTGCTGGCCGAGGTGGTCAGCGCCCGCACCGGTGCCTCCACGGCCGCGGTGTTCCCGGGCCACCAGTGGACCCGCACCGGGTTCATGACCTCGGCCGGCGCGGCGCGCTCGGCTGCCTGAGCGGTCTCGAGGGCCCTCTCGGAACGGCACGAGGCCGGCACCACCCCCACGGTGGTGCCGGCCTCGTGGTCCGTCCGGGGCGCTCGCGCGCTCGTCCCGACCGCTGTCAGTCAGAGGGGACGGCGCGCAGCGCGCCCGGGCGGGATCAGGCGGACTTGATCGCCGAGATGTCGAACTCGAGCTTGATCTTGTCGGAGACGAGGACGCCGCCGGTCTCGAGCGCGGCGTTCCACTCCAGGCCCCAGTCCTTGCGGTTGATGGTGGTCGCGCCCTCGAAGCCGATGCGGGTGTTGCCGAACGGGTCGGTGGCCGAGCCGGTGAACTCGAACTCGATGGTGACCGGCTTGGAGACGCCCTTGATGGTCAGGTCGCCGGTGATCGTCCAGTCGTCGCCGTCCTTGGACACGGCGGTGGAGACGAAGGTGACCTCGGGGTAGGTCTCGACGTCGAAGAAGTCGCCGGAGTAGAGGTGACCGTTGCGGTCGGCGGAGCCGGTGTCCAGCGAGCCGGCCTTCATGGAGACCTTCACCGAGGAAGCGGCGGGGTTGGCGGTGTCGACCTTGGCCGAGCCCTCCCAGTCCTGGAACTGGCCGCGGACGGTGGTGACCATCGCGTGGCGGGCGGAGAAGCCCAGGCGGCTGTGGCTCGCGTCGATCGCGTAGTCGCCCGAGATGTCGGAGAGGGTCTGGGTGGGGGCGTCGAAGGCGGAGGCGGGGGCCTCGGTCTTGGTGCGGCCGAAGAGCGGCATGGTGGTTCTCCTTGATCTGATCGGGTCGTTCGGCGAGATCTCGCCGGGCGGGACGACCGCCCGGCGGGAGGTCGTGCAAACTTCAACCACCCTAACCGGACCGCGGTCCAGATCCATTCCCCCTCGCCGGAGAAATATCTGGACCACCCGTGTGGCAGCACCCTCGGCACCGGCGCTGGCACGAGCCCTGACCTGGGAGTTAAGGTGCTCGACACCGCGCACGCACGTGCCGGAAAAATGCACTCGAGCCGCCCTCATTGGCCGAGGGCGGCTCGAGCTGCAGGGGCCTGACGGTCCGCCGTCAGGTCGTGGAGGGCCGTGAGGCCTGTCAGGCTGCCTGGGTCACGACGACGCCGTCGCGCTCCCAGTGCGACTCCAGGTGGCTGGAGCCATCGGACTCGACGACGTTCTCCCACACCAGGTGGATGCCGTCGGTCAGCAGAGTGTCAGTCATGATCGACACCTCCCGTTCACTTTCTGTTCACCGAAGATAGCAGGGTGATTCACCCTTCGCACGTCATTGCCCGGACCAGGAGCGTGTCGCGGCGTCGCCGCCGGCCTGACGAAGTCGGTGTCGCAGCCCGCTGACGTGCATCGATGTCCTCATCGGCGCCCATGAGGGCGTCCTGAGAAAAGGTGAACGGAAGGTGAACGACTGCGTCGCTCGTCGTTCACCTGGAGCGTGTCGCGGCGGTGGCAGCGGGCACCTGGGCGGGGGCGGGCGCGACGATGGTTCCCGCGGGCGGGTGAGCCCCTACCCTTGTCAGGTGAGTGATGAGATTTCCCCGGCCGCCGACGACGTGCAGGCCACCCAGCCCGAGGAGGCGGTCGAGGAGACCGCGCCGGGCTTCGCCGACCTCGGTCTCTCCGAGCCGGTGCTCGACGCGCTGCGGGCCGTCGGGTACGAGTCCCCCTCCGCCATCCAGGCGGAGACCATCCCCACGCTGCTGGCCGGCCGTGACGTCATGGGCCTCGCCCAGACCGGCACGGGCAAGACCGCGGCGTTCGCGCTGCCGATCCTGTCCCGCCTGGACCTGAAGCAGTCCTCCCCGCAGGCGCTCGTGCTCGCGCCCACCCGCGAGCTGGCGCTCCAGGTGTGCGAGGCGTTCGAGAAGTACGCCGCCAAGACCCCCGGCGTCCGCGTGCTGCCGGTCTACGGCGGCCAGGGCTACGGCGTGCAGCTCTCCGCGCTGCGCCGCGGCGTGCACATCGTGGTCGGCACCCCCGGCCGCATCATCGACCACCTCGACAAGGGCACGCTCGACCTCTCCGAGCTGCGCTTCCTCGTCCTGGACGAGGCCGACGAGATGCTGACGATGGGCTTCTCCGAGGACGTCGAGACGATCCTCGCCGAGACGCCGATGACCAAGCAGGTCGCCCTGTTCTCGGCCACCATGCCGAACACGATCCGCCGGCTGAGCCAGCAGTACCTCAACGACCCCGTGGAGATCCACGTCAAGGGTCGCACCGCCACGGCCAGCAACATCACCCAGCGCTACCTGGTGGTCCGCTACCAGCAGAAGATCGACGCGCTGACCCGCATCCTCGAGGTCGAGAACTTCGAGGCGATGATCGTCTTCGTCCGCACCAAGCAGGAGACCGAGACGGTCGCCGAGAAGCTGCGTGCCCGTGGCTTCGCCGCCGCGGCGATCAACGGCGACGTGCCGCAGAACGTGCGCGAGCGCACCGTCGGCCAGCTCAAGGACGGCACCCTGGACGTGCTGGTGGCCACCGACGTCGCCGCCCGCGGTCTCGACGTCGAGCGGATCAGCCACGTGCTGAACTACGACATCCCCACCGACACCGAGTCCTACGTGCACCGCATCGGCCGGACGGGGCGTGCCGGCCGCTCCGGCGACGCGATCTCCTTCGTCACCCCGCGCGAGCGCTACCTGCTCAAGCACCTGGAGAAGGCCACGCGCCAGCCGCTGGCCGCCATGGAGCTGCCGAGCATCGAGGACGTGAACTCCACGCGCCTCACGCGCTTCGACGACGCCATCACCGAGGCGCTGGAGCAGAGCGAGCGGATCACCGCCTTCCGCGACATCGTCGACCACTACGTCCGGCACCACGACGTGCCCGAGGCCGACGTGGCCGCCGCGCTGGCGGTCGTGGCGCAGGGCGACACCCCGCTCCTGCTCGATCCCTCCCGCGACGCCATCGAGACCCCGCCGCCGGGTCGTGAGCGCCCCGAGCGCGGCGGGCGTGACGAGCGCTCCGGCAACGCCGGGCACGACCGTCGCCGCGGCGGCGGCGAGGGCCTGGCCCAGTACCGGATCGAGGTGGGCAAGCGGCACCGCGTCGAGCCCCGCCAGATCGTCGGCGCGCTGGCCAACGAGGGCGGCCTCAACCGCCGCGACTTCGGCAAGATCCAGATCCGCCCCGACTTCTCCCTCGTGGAGCTGCCGGCGGACCTCCCGGCCTCGGTCTACCAGGCCCTGGAGAACACCCGGATCTCCGGCAAGCTGATCGAGATCAAGCCCGACAAGGGCCCGCGCTTCAGCGGCGGCGGCCCCCGCTCCGGTGGCGGTCGCCCCCGGCGTGACGACGACCGTGGCGGCCGCGGCGACTTCAAGGACCGCAAGCCGCGGCACAAGAACCGGGACTGACCCGGACGCTCCAGCACGGCCCCGGCGGGTTGCCGCCGGGGCCGTCGGTGCGTCCTGGGACCATGGGCGCATGTCTCGGTCCCCCTCGTCCCCCCGCGCCCGCACCGCCGGGCTCGCCGCTCTCGCGGTCCTGGCCGTCGGCCCGCTCTCCGCGTGCTCGGTGCTGGGGCTGGGCGGTGACCCCGAGCTGGCGGACCCCGCCGGCACGGCCGAGGCCCTCGCCACCCAGCTGAGCGCCGGAGCGCTCCAGGGTGCCGTCGTCGGCGCGCCCCCGCGCGCGGTCAACGCCGAGCTCGACGAGATCGTTGCCGGTCTCGGCGACCTCCAGCCCACGGTCACCGTGACCTCCGCGGAGATCACCGCCGACGGGACGCAGGAGGGTGAGGAGCCGCGCGCCAGCGTCACCCTGCGCTGGTCGTGGCCGTTCACGGCCGGCGCCTGGGAGTACGAGACGACCGCCGACCTCGAGGTCTCCGGGCAGGCCCGCGACGAGGACGGGGACGGCACCGACGACCGCTCCTGGACGCTGGTGTGGCAGCCCTCCGTCGTCGAGCCCTCCCTGGCCGAGGGCGAGACGCTGGACGCCACCACCCTCACGCCCGACCGCGGCGACGTGGTCGGTGCCGGGGGACGCACCCTCGTCACCGCTCGCCCGGTGGTGACCTTCGGCATCGACAAGTCGCAGGTGGGCCTCCAGCGGGCCCTGGCCTCGGCCCGGACGCTGGCCGGCCTGGCCGACGTGGACGCGGCCTCCTTCGTCTCCCGCGTGCGCCAGGCAGGCGACCAGGCCTACGTCGAGGCGATCACGTACCGCCTGGCCGACGTGCCGGCCCGGCTGGGGGCGAGCTACGAGGACGTGCCCGGCGTCCTGGCCGTCCGCTCCACCCAGGACCTGGCGCCGACCCGCGGCTTCGCCGCCGAGATCCTGGGCTCGGTGGGGGACGTGACGGCCGAGATGGTCGCCGAGGACCCCGAGACCTACGCCGTGGGCGACGTCGCCGGCGTCTCCGGCCTCCAGGCCCGCTACGACGACACGCTGCGCGGCACGCCCGGCCTCGTGGTCGAGGCCGAGCCGGCCGCCGACGACGGGGACGGCGAGGCCCGCGAGCTGTTCCGGGTGGCCCCCACCGACGGGAAGCCCCTCCGGCTGAGCCTCGACCTCGGGCTCCAGGAGTCCGCGGAGGCGCTGCTGGCCGACGTCGGCCCCGCCAGCGCCCTGGTGGCGATCCGCCCCAGCACGGGCGCGATCCTGGCCGCCGCCAACGGGCCCGGCACCGGCGGCGTCAACGTCGCGACCTACGGGCAGGCCGCCCCGGGCTCGACCTTCAAGATCGTCAGCAGCCTGGCGCTGCTGCGTGCCGGCCTGACCCCGAGCACGCAGGTGGCCTGCACGCCGACCGCGACCGTCGACGGCCGCGCGTTCGAGAACTACGACGACTACCCGGCCTCCGGCCTGGGACGGGTCACGCTCGCCACCGCGGTGGCCAACTCCTGCAACACCGCCTTCATCTCCTCCTACGACGACCTGGACGACGGCGACCTGGCCGCGGCCGCCGCCTCGCTGGGCCTCGGCGTCGACCACGAGGTCGGCTTCCCCGCCTACTTCGGCCAGGTGCCGGAGCCCGAGAGCGAGACCGAGGCGGCCGCCGACATGATCGGGCAGGGACGGGTGCTGGCCAGCCCGATGACGATGGCCGCGGTCATCGGCTCGGTGGCGGCCGGCGAGACCGTCGTCCCGTGGCTGGTCCGCGGCGAGCAGGACGAGGCTCCCGCCGACGCCGCGCCGCTCACCGGGGCCGAGGCCCGGCAGCTGACGTCGCTGCTGCGCGGCGTCGTCACCGACGGCTCCGGCCGCGGCCTGCTCGACGTGCCCGGTGCCCCCGTCATCGCCAAGACCGGCACGGCCGAGTTCGACGACGACGGCACGACCCGCACCCACGCCTGGATGGTCGCAGCCCAGGGCGACCTCGCGGTGGCGGTCTACGTGGACCTCGGCGACTCGGGCTCCGGCACGGCCGGGCCGATCATCGAGGGGTTCCTCCGCGCCGCGCGCTGAGCGTGCCGGCGGGTCCGTGGCGACCCGCAGGACGGAGGGGGCCCGGGG
>NZ_JAMJPH010000025.1:0-194154 GCF_023554635.1 Nocardioides bruguierae | reverse complement strand
GCCAGGACCGATGCTCAGGAACCAGCTCCCAGAAAGCTCTCTCGACGCTCCGCCGTACCCGCGGCCGGCCTCCGACACCCATACACCCCTCCAGGGCTAGGTGTTGCGACCACCGCATGAACCCAAGCCGGGGTGTCGGTGCGGAACGTCGCGCACTATCGGACGGTCAGACCCGGATCAGGCCCGGATCAGGCCCGGATCAGGCCCGGATCAGGCCGGGATCAGGCCCGGATCAGCAGAGGATCAGGCCAGCGGGACGACGTCGGCGGCGCCGAGGCGGGCGGCGTCGGCGGTCGCGTCGTCGGGCATGGTCTGGCTCTCGCGCTCGGCGGCGACCCGCTTGTTGTAGTGGTCGATCTCGAGCGCGGTCTGCTCCTTGCTCCAGCCGAGCACCGGGGCGACCAGCTCGGCGGCCTCCTCGGCCACGCCGGTGCCACGGTCGAAGGTCTCGACCGAGATCCGGGTGCGACGCGTCAGCACGTCGTCCAGGTGCCGGGCACCCTCGTGGCTGGCGGCGTAGACGACCTCGGCGCGCAGGTAGTCCTGCGCACCGGCCAGCGGCTGACCCAGGTCGGGGTCGGCGTCGACCAGCGCGAGCAGCTCGTGCACGAGCGAGCCGTAGCGCTTGAGCAGGTGCTCGATCCACACCTCGTGCAGCCCGTGCCGACGGGCCAGCACGTGCCGGGAGTTCCACAGGGCCTGGTAGCCCTCGGCGCCCAGCAGCGGCACGTCCTCGGTGGCCGACGCCGGCACGCTGCGGTCGAAGTGGTCGGCCAGGCCGAACACGACCTCGTCGACGGCGTCCTTCGCCATGACGCGGTAGGTCGTGTACTTGCCGCCGGCGACGACGACCAGGCCGGGGGCCGGGTGACCCACCGCGTGCTCGCGCGAGAGCTTGGACGTGGCCTCGGACTCGCCCTGCAGGAGCGGCCGCAGACCGGCGTAGACGCCCTCGACGTCCTCGCGGGTCAGCGGGGTCTCGAGCACCTCGTTGACGTGGTCGAGCAGGTAGTCGATGTCGGCCTCGGAGGCGGCCGGGTGCGACTTGTCCAGGCTCCAGTCGGTGTCGGTGGTGCCGATGATCCAGTGCCGGCCCCACGGGATGACGAAGAGCACGGACTTCTCGGTGCGCAGGATCATCCCGACCTCGGCGCGGATGCGGTCCTTCGGCACGACCAGATGCACGCCCTTGGAGGCCCGCACGTGGAACTGCCCGCGGGCGCCGCCCAGGCTCTGGGTCTCGTCGGTCCACACGCCGGTGGCGTTGAGGACCTGCTTGGCGCGGACGGTGATCTTCTCGCCGGACTCCAGGTCGTGGATGACGGCACCGGTGACGCGCTCGCCCTCGCGGACCAGCTCGGTGACGCGGGCGCGGCTGGCCACGTCCGCGCCGTAGGCGGCGGCGGTGCGGGCCAGGAACATCGTGTGCCGGGCGTCGTCGACCTGGGCGTCGTAGTACTGCAGCGCGCCGACGAGGGCGTCCTTCTTCAGCGACGGCACCTTCTTCATCGCCCCGCGACGGGTCAGGTGCTTGTGCATGGGGACGCCGGTCTTGCCGGCGGCGCGCGCCATGACGTCGTACATCATCACGCCGGTGCCGGCGTAGAGCCGCTCCCAGCCCTTGCCCTTGAGCGGGTACAGGAAGGGCACCGGGTGGACGAGGTGGGGCGCGAGCTTCTGCAGGAGCAGGCCGCGCTCCTTCAGCGCCTCGGCGACGAGGCGGAAGTCGAGCATCTCCAGGTAGCGCAGGCCGCCGTGGATGAGCTTGGAGGAGCGGCTGGAGGTGCCGGAGGCGAAGTCGCGGGCCTCGACGAGGCCGACGCGCAGGCCGCGGGTGGCCGCGTCGAGCGCGGAGCCGGTGCCGACGACGCCGCCGCCGATGACGAGGATGTCGAGCTCGTCCTCGGCCATGCGGCGCAGGGACTCGGCTCGGAACTCGGGGGACAGTGCTACCGATCGCATGGGTTGAAGTCTTTCTCGCAGGTGCTGCGTCCGGGTCGCTCGCAGGGGTGACGATCCGGTGGAGGGAGGGTGAGGTCGGCGACACCGACCCCGTGGTGCTGCTGTGGAGCTGCTGCCGTCGGGCTCTCCGGGAGTGGAGACGGCTGTGCCCCGGAGTCCCGGGTGGGACGCCGGGGCACGGCCTCAGTCCTCGATGTCGACCCAGTCCAGGGTCCGCTCGACGGCCTTCTTCCACTTGGTGTAGCCGCTGCTGCGCTGCTCCTCGTCCCACTCGGGGCTCCAGCGCTTGGCCTCGGCCCAGTTCTGGCGCAGCTCGTCGGTGTCCTTCCAGAAGCCGACGGCCAGGCCGGCGGCGTAGGCGGCACCCAGGCAGGTGGTCTCGGCGACGACCGGGCGGCTGACCTCGACGCCCAGGACGTCGGCCTGGATCTGCATGCACAGCTCGTTGGCGGTCACGCCGCCGTCGACCTTGAGCACCTCGAGCTTGACGCCGGAGTCGGCCTCCATCGCCTCCGCGACGTCGCGGGACTGGTAGCAGATCGCCTCCAGCGTCGCGCGCGCCACGTGGGCGTTGGTGTTGTAGCGCGAGAGGCCGACGATCGCGCCGCGGGCGTCGGAGCGCCAGTACGGGGCGAACAAGCCGGAGAAGGCGGGGACGAAGTAGACGCCGCCGTTGTCCTCGACCTGGCGGGCCAGGGCCTCGGACTGGGAGGCGCCGGAGATGATCCCCAGCTGGTCGCGCAGCCACTGCACGGCCGAGCCGGTGACGGCGATCGAGCCCTCGAGGGCGTAGACCGGCTTCTCGTCGCCGAACCGGTAGGCCACCGTGGTGAGCAGGCCCGACTTCGAGCGCACGGGCTCGGTGCCGGTGTTGAGCAGCATGAAGTTGCCGGTGCCGTAGGTGTTCTTGGCCTCGCCCGGGGCGAAGCAGACCTGGCCCACGGTGGCGGCCTGCTGGTCACCGAGGATGCCGGTGAGCGCGACGTCGCCGCCGAAGGGGCCCTGCGGGTCGGTCGTGCCGTAGCCCTCGGGCTCGGAGGAGGACTTGATCTCCGGGAGCATCGAGCGCGGGATGTCGAAGACCTCCAGCAGCTCGGTGTCCCACTCGCAGGTCTCCAGGTCCATCAGCATGGTGCGGCTGGCGTTGGTGACATCGGTGATGTGGGAGCCGCCGGCGGTGCCGCCGGTCAGGTTCCAGATCAGCCAGGAGTCGGTGGTGCCGAAGATGGCGTCGCCGGCCTCGGCGGCCGCGCGCAGGCCGTCCACGTTCTCGAGCAGCCACTTGATCTTGCCGCCGGCGAAGTACGGGCTCGGGGTGAGGCCGGTGCGCTCACGGATGAGGTCGCCGTGGCCCTCGCGCTCCAGGCGGTTGGCGATCGCGTCGGTGCGCGTGTCCTGCCAGACGATGGCGTTGTAGTAGGGGCGGCCGGTCCTCCGGTCCCACACCACGGTGGTCTCGCGCTGGTTGGTGATGCCCACGGCGGCGAGGTCGGCGGCGGTCACGCCCGCCTTGGACATCGCGGTCTGGATGACGGAGCGGGTGCGCTCCCAGATCTCCACCGGGTCGTGCTCGACCCAGCCGGCCTTCGGCATGATCTGGGTGTGCTCGAGCTGGTGGCGAGCCACCTCCTGACCGGCGTGGTCGAAGATCATGAAGCGGGTGCTGGTGGTGCCCTGGTCGACGGCTCCGACGTAGGTCGTCATGAGCTGCTCCTTCCGTGCCGGGCTGCGGTGCCCGGCTGCCTGGGTGTGTCTGGCGTTCGTGGTGGTGGTGGGGCTGCCTGCCCCGACTCTGGTGGACGCGGGGACCGGTTGGCCAGGTCCCCCGGTGGGGCTCAGCGAGCCGGGACGGGCTCGCCGACGCGGCGGTCGCTCTCGTCCTCGCCGGCGACCGGGCCGTCGAGCTCGTCGCTCGGCTCGTCCGGGTCGGTGAGGTTGCGCTCGATGAGCAGCTTGAACAGGCCGCCGCCGATGAGGCCGCCCGCGATCGGGGCGACGATCGGGAGCCAGAAGTACAAGGTGCCGTTCTGGTCGCGCATCGCGCCGCCGTAGCCGGTGATCAGCGAGGCCAGGCGCGGGCCGAGGTCGCGCGCCGGGTTGATGGCGTAGCCGGCGTTGGCGCCCCACGCCATGCCGATCGCGACCACGAGCAGGCCGACCAGGAGCGGGCCCATGTTGGCCATGGGCGGGTTGTTCCACGCGGTGGTCAGCGCGAAGATCACGAACACCAGGATGGCGGTGCCCACGACCTGGTCGAAGAACGCGGTGGTGAGGGTGACGTCGGCGCCACCGTTGCCGGGCAGCGTGGAGAAGATGCCCTGGGTGGCGATGGTGTGGCCCGGGTCGACGGCGTCGATCAGGTCGGCGTAGGTGAAGCGGACGATGAGCGCCGCGATGAAGGCGCCCACGAGCTGGGCGGCCGAGTACGGCAGCACCTTGCGCCACGGGAACCCCTTGTAGGTGGCCAGCGCGATGGTGACGGCCGGGTTCAGGTGGGCGCCGGAGATGCGCGCCGAGACGTAGACGCCGAGCGTGACGCCCAGGCCCCAGGCCCAGGCGATCGAGTTGTGGTCCCCGTTCGCGCCGTCGGTGCTGGTGACGACCTGTGCCACCACCCCGCAGCCGAAGAGGATGAGGATGGCGGTGCCGGCGAGCTCGGCACTCAGCTCCCCGATGAGCTGACGCTTGTTCTTCACAACGTGTTCCTTCCCAGTCGGTGGCGCGACGACCGACGCAGGAGGCAGTCGTGACGCCTGACACAGACTGCTTGGTGACGTCCGACACGGACACCCCTGACGTTCGACATCGCCGAACGTTGGTCCGCCCATGTCGAACGCTCCCCTGTGACGATGATTAAGGTGGTGTCTCGTGAGCATCCAGTCCGTCGTCCGCAGCGCCACGGTGCTGCACCTGCTGGGAGCGGCGCCCGAGGGCCTTCCGCTCGCCGACCTGGCGGCCGGCACCGACCTGGCCAAGTCGACGGTGCACGGCCTGCTGCGCACCCTGGTCGAGGTGGGCTTCGTCGAGCAGGACCCCGACACGGGCCGGTACCGGCTGGGCAGCGGCATCGAGGACCTGGGCACCGCCGTGGACCCCCACCTGCTGCGCTCGCGGGCGATGAACGGCGCCGACAGCCTGGCCGCGCGGACGGGTCTGGAGGTCCGGCTGGGCGTCCTGGCCGGGGACAGCGTGGAGCTGGTGCACCACGTCTTCCGTCCCGACAACTCCCCGCAGCGGATGCGCACCGGTGAGCTGCTGCCCCTGCACGCGACGGCCGCCGGCCTCGTCCTGCTGGCCTTCTCCCCCGTGAGCACCGTGCGGCACCGCATCGAGCTGTCCTCGTGGACGGCCCGCACCCCCACCACCCGCGCGGCGCTCGCCCAGCTCGTCCGCGCCGCCCAGCGTCGCGGGTGGGCGGTGGCCGACGAGACCCTGCGCCCCGGCCGCGCCGGCCTGGCCGCGCCCGTCCGGCAGCGCGCCGGCGTCGCGGCCGGGGCACTCTCGGTCGTCGGCCCCCGCGAGGAGGTGCTGACCCCGGCGGGCGAGCCCCGACCGGGCCTGGCCGACCTGGTCGTGGCGGCCGCCGACGGTGTCTCCGAGACCCTCCGGGAGCGTCGTTGAGCACCGCCCCCGCCGTCGTCCGCGCCCACGCGGGGCGCTTCGTCGCCGCCGTCGACCAGGGCACCACCAGCACCCGCTGCCTCGTCTTCGACCACGGCGGACGGGTCGTCTCCGCCGCCCAGAGCGAGCACCGGCAGTCCTTCCCGCGCCCGGGGTGGGCCGAGGTCGACGCCCTGGAGATCTGGCGGAGCACCCAGCGCGTGGTCAACCTGGCGCTGGCGCGGGCGGGCATCGGCGCCGAGGACGTCGCGGCGCTCGGCCTCGCCAACCAGCGCGAGACCACGGTCGTGTGGGACCGGCGCACCGGCCGCCCCGTGGCCCCGGCGATCACCTGGCAGGACACCCGGGCGGCCGACGTCGCGGCCCAGGTAGCCGCCGGCCCCGACGGCGTCCTCGTCGAGGAGATCACCGGTCTGAGGCCCGCGGGCTACTTCTCCGCGCCGCGGCTGCACTGGCTGCTGGAGCACGTGCCGGGCCTGGAGCGGCGCGCCCGCGCCGGCGAGGTCCTCTTCGGCACCATGGAGACCTGGCTCGCCTGGAACATCACCGGTGGCGGGGACGGCGGGGTGCACGTCACCGACGTGACGAACGCGCACCGCACGCTGCTGGTCGACGAGCGGACGCTGGAGTGGGACCCCCGGCTGCTGGAGGTCTTCGGCGTGCCCGCCGCGATGCTCCCGGCGGTGCGCCCGAACGTCGGGGTGGTGGGCACGTGCCGCACCCTGCTCCCGGGAGTGCCGCTGGCGGGAGCGTTCGGCGACCAGCAGGCGGCCCTCTTCGGCCAGGCGTGCTTCGACCGGGGTCAGTCCAAGTGCACCTACGGCACCGGTGCGTTCCTGCTGGCCAACACGGGCGGCTCGCCGGTGCGCGCCGGCGTCACGGAGTCGGGCCTGCTCAGCACGGTGGCCCACCAGCTGGACGGCGAGGAGCCGCAGTACGCGGTGGAGGCTTCGATCGCCTACGCCGGCGCGCTCGTGTCGTGGTTCCGGGACTCGCTCGGGCTCCTGCGCACCGCCCCCGAGGTCGAGACGCTGGCCCGCCAGGTCGAGGACAACGGCGGGTGCTACGTCGTCCCCGCGTTCGCCGGCCTCTTCTCACCGCTGTGGGACCCCGACGCCCGCGGCGTGGTGGCCGGTCTGACGTCCTACGTGACCAAGGCGCACCTGGCGCGGGCGGTGCTCGAGGCCACGGCCTGGCAGACCTACGACGTGGTGGAGGCGCTGGCCACCGGCCCGGGCCTCACCCTCGACCGGCTCCGTGTCGACGGCGGCATGACCGCCAACAACCTGCTGATGCAGACGATCGCCGACGTGCTGGACGTACCGGTGGACCGACCGCTGGTGGCGGAGTCGGTCTCCCGGGGGGCCGCCTACGCCGCCGGGCTCGCGGTCGGATTCTGGCCCGACCTCGACGTGCTGAGGGGCACGTGGCGTCGGGCCGCCTCGTGGACGCCGGAGATGTCGGCGGACCGTCGACGTCGCGAGCTGGCGGGCTGGCGGCGCGCGGTCGAGCGCACGCTGGGCTGGGTCGTCCCGGACGAGGGCGAGGGGACTCCCCCGCTGCTGCTGTGAGCGCCGGCGCCGAGCCCCGGCGTCGCTGGTCAGTGCGTGAACAGGTACCAGAGCGTCAGCCCGGTGACGCCGCCGACGACCAGGGCCGTCGAGGCGATCCCGAGGAGCATGTACCGCGCGAACCGGCGGGTCACCGGGGGCACCAGCAGGGCGATGGGCACCGCCAGGGCCAGGAGCACGAACGGGAACGCCGACTCGGCCGTGCTCCGGTCGGTCACCGCGGCGAGCACCGCGGCGTAGACCCCCGGCACCAGCAGGACGAAGACGAGCCCGGTGAAGAACCCCACCAGGGCGGAGAACGTCGGGTGCCCCCGCCGCCACCAGCCCGCGTGCGGGTCGTGCGCCGGCGAGGCGGGTGCCGCCTGGGCCGACTCCGGCAACGGTGCCTCGGTCGTGGACATGCCGTCATCCTCCCACGCCCGGACGCCCGCGGGCACCGCCCCGCGCTGTCGGGTGGCTGTCGGGGGCCTGTGGCCCTGGGCGGAGGGGCCGGTCGGTCCGCTCAGAGAGCCAGCACGCGCAGGTCCGGCATCGCCCAGCCGCCCCACCGCGCGAGGGTGGCGGGCTGCCCCGTCAGGGCTGCCTCGAGGACCGTCCAGGCCGTGCCGTGGCCGACGAGGACGAGGTCGCGGCCCGGGTGCTCGGCCCGCAGCGCCTCGACGGTGCCGAGGACGCGCTCGGTCAGGGCCGCGACCGGCTCCCAGCCGGGCAGCACGGCCTGCTCCGGGGCGGCCAGGGCCGCCGCCACGACGGTCGGCAGGTCCTCGACCCAGGTGCGGCCGCGCTGCTCCACGAGGGACGGCAGCACGCCGACGTCCCCGTCGGTGAGCAGCTGCGCGGTCTCGACGGCCTTCCGCTCGGGCGAGCACCCCCAGAACGCGTCACCGGAGACCGCGCCGGCGACGCGCGCTCGCAGCGACCAGACGTCGTCGAACCCCGCGGGGTCGAGTTCCCAGGACGCCGCCGGCGCCGCCGGGTCGACCAGGGGACGTCCGTGCCGGACGAGGACGAGGACCACGGCTGCTCCCCTGCGGCTCAGCGGTAGACGAGGTGGTGCAGCAGCAGCCAGATGGGCGCGATGGTGGCCAGCAGGGAGTCCAGCCGGTCCATCAGGCCACCGTGGCCGGGGATGACCTGGCTCATGTCCTTGATGCCGAGGTCCCGCTTCATCACCGACTCGCACAGGTCGCCGAGCGTGGCCATGACCGCGGCGATGACGCCGAGGAGGATGCCGACCCACCAGTCGCCCTCGAGCAGCAGGACGACGAGCGCGATGCCGGAGCCGATGGTGAAGACCAGCGAGCCGACGAAGCCCTCCCAGGACTTCTTCGGGGAGATGACCGGCGCCATCGGGTGCCGACCGAACAGGACGCCGGCGGTGTAGCCGCCGATGTCGGAGGCGATCGTGACCAGGATGAACACGATGATGCCCCGCACGCCCAGGTCGTCCAGGCCGCCACCGCTGCGGCCGCCCTCGGCCAGCAGCAGCGCCACGAACGACCCCAGGAGCGGCACGTAGACCAGGGTGAACAGGGCCGCCGTGGCGTTCTGGACGTAGCCCTCGATGCCGCGGCGCAGCAGCCACAGCATGATCACCAGGCCGGTCACCGCCGTGGCGGTGACGAGGGCGTCGCTGCCCCACAGGAACGCGACGACCACCATCACCACGCCGCCGATCATGATGGGCTCGCGCGGCAGGTCGATGCCCTTGACGGAGAAGCCCTGCCCGAGCTCCCACACCGCCACCACCACCGCGGCGGCGACGATCAGCATGAACGCCGCCTTCCAGAACAGCAGCGTCACGGCGATGGCCGCCAGGAGCACGATCGCGGAGGTGAACGCGGCCTTGAGGTCGCGGCCGGCGCGGCCGTGGTCCTTCGCGGGGGTGGAGGCGGGTGGGGTCTGGCTCATGAGCAGCGGCAGCGGGAGGTCCTCAGACCTCCAGCAGCTCGGCCTCCTTGGCCTTCAGCATCTCGTCGATGGAGTCGACGTGGCCCTTGGTGAGCGCGTCGAGCTGCTTCTCGGCGGCGGCCACCTCGTCGGCACCGGCCTCGCCGTCCTTGTCGAGCTTCTCCAGGGCCTGCTTGGCCGAGCGGCGGGTGTTGCGGACGGCCACGCGGCCCTCCTCCGCCTTGGTGCGCGCGACCTTCACGTACTCCTTGCGGCGCTCCTCGGTGAGCTCGGGGAAGACACAGCGGATGAGCTTGCCGTCGTCCGCCGGGTTCACGCCGAGGTCGGAGTCGCGGATGGCCTTCTCGATGTTCTTCATCGCACCCTGGTCGAACGGGGAGATGAGGATGACCCGCGGCTCGGGGGCGGTGAAGGAGGCCAGCTGCTGGAGCGGGGTGGGCGCGCCGTAGTAGTCGACCACGATCTTGCTGAACATCGAGGGGTGCGCGCGGCCGGCGCGGATCGCGGCGAACTCCTCGCGGGTCGCCCCGACGGACTTGTCCATCTTGTCCTCGGCCTCGAGGAGGGTCTCGTCGATCACGGGTGCTCCTTGCTCACGTTGGTCTCGCGCGGACGTCCCGCGCTGCTGGTCTGGTGGTGCCGGCGCGGGCTCGTGGCCCTCGCTGCGGCGACGGGCCCGGCCCGTCGGTGGTGGACGCCGGTGGCGCGTCCGCTCAGGCGGACACGACCCGCGTCCCGATCTTCTCACCCTTGAGCACGCGGGGGATGTTGCCCTCGGGCTCCATGCCGAAGACGACCATCGGCAGCGCGTTCTCGGCGCACAGGGTGAACGCGGTCTGGTCGACGACCTCGAGCCCGCGGCTGATGCACTCCTCGAAGGAGATCTCGTCGAACTTCCTCGCCTCGGGGTTCTTGCGCGGGTCGGCGTCGTAGACCCCGTCCACGCCCGACTTGGCGAAGAAGACGGCGTCGCACTTGGACTCCAGGGCCCGCTGCACGGCGACGGTGTCGGTGGAGAAGAAGGGCATGCCCATGCCGGCGCCGAAGATGACGACGCGGCCCTTCTCCATGTGCCGGATGGCGCGGCGCGGGATGTAGGGCTCGGCGACCTGGCCCATCGTGATCGCGGTCTGGACGCGGGTCTCGACGCCGAGCTTCTCCAGGAAGTCCTGGAGGGCCAGGCAGTTCATCACGATGCCGAGCATGCCCATGTAGTCGGCGCGGACGCGATCCATGCCGCGGTGCTGCAGCTCCGCGCCACGGAAGAAGTTGCCGCCACCGGTGACGACGGCGACCTGGACCCCGGAGCGAGCCACCTCGGCCACGTCCCGGGCGATCTTGGCGACGACGTCGGGGTCGACGCCGACGCTGCCGCCGCCGAAGACCTCGCCGGACAGCTTGAGCAGGACGCGCTGGTACTCGGGCAAGAAGATCTCCAGGTCGTTCTCGGGGGTGCTGCTGAGGGCTCTGCTGAGGTGCTGGTGGTGCTGCCGGGCGGCTGCCGCTCACGGGCGCACCGCAGCGGCGGGTCCGCCGCCCGATCGCCCAACCTAGCCGATGAACGCCGCGAGCCGGCACTCCGGGGCGGGTGCCCCGGGGTGCCGGCTCGCGAGCGTGCTGAGGGTGCGGCGGGTCAGGCGCCGACCTCGAAGCGCGCGAAGGCCTTGACCTCGGTGCCGGCGGCGTCGAGGACCTGCTTCACGGACTTCTTGTTCTCGGTGACCGAGGGCTGCTCGAGCAGCACGATCTCCTTGAAGAAGCCACCGAGGCGACCCTCGGTGATCTTCGCGATGGCAGCCTCGGGCTTGCCCTCCTCGCGCGACTTCGCCTCGGCGATGGCGCGCTCCTTCTCGACGATGTCGCCGGGGACCTCGTCGCGGGTGAGGTACTGCGGGCGCATCGCGGCGATCTGCATCGCGGCGCTGCGCGCGGCCTCGGCGTCACCGGTGTAGGAGACGAGGACGCCCACGGCGGGCGGCAGGTCGGCGGCACGCTTGTGCATGTAGGCCACGACCGGGCCGTCGAAGTAGGCGACCTGGCCGAGCTCGATCTTCTCGCCGATGGTGATGGCGAGGTTCTCGACGACGGCGCCGACGGTCGAGCCGTCCAGCTCGACGGCCTTGAGGGCCTCGGCGTCGGAGGCCTGGGCAGCAGCGGCGGCGTCGGCGATCTTCTGGGCGGCCTCGATGAAGGGCTCGCCCTTGGCGACGAAGTCGGTCTCGCACTTGAGCTCGACCAGCGAGCCGCCGGAGGTGGCGACCAGGCCGGCGGAGGCCTCGCGCTCGGCGCCGCGGGCGGCGGCCTTGGCCGCACCCTTGACGCGGAGGAGCTCGACGGCCTTGTCGAAGTCGCCGTCGGTCTCGGTGAGCGCCTTCTTGCAGTCCATCATCCCGGCGCTGGTCAGCTCGCGGAGCTTCTTGACGTCGGCCGCGGTGAAGTTAGCCATGTCTGGGGATCCCGTCCTTTGGAGAGTGGGTGAGGGGGTGGAAGACGTGGGAGCGAGCACCGCCGCCCGCGGGCGTACCCACGGGCGGCGGATGGTCGACTCAGGCCTTGGCGTCCTCGGCGACCTCGGTCGCCTGCTCGCCCTCGGCGGAGGCGCCGGTGGCCTCGGAGGCGGCCTCGCCGGCCGGGGCCTCCGTGGCGGTCTCGGCGGCCGTGTCGGCGTCACCGGAGAGGAGCTCGCGCTCCCACTCGGCCAGGGGCTCCTCGGTGGTGCCGGAGGACTTGCCACCGGAACGGGCGATGAGGCCCTCGGCGACGGCGTCGGCCACGACGCGCGTCAGCAGCCCGACGGCGCGGATGGCGTCGTCGTTGCCCGGGATCGGGAAGTCGACCTCGTCGGGGTCGCAGTTGGTGTCCAGGATGCCGATGATCGGGATCCGGAGCTTGCGAGCCTCCTCGACGGCGAGGTGCTCCTTCTTGGTGTCGACGATCCAGACGGCGGAGGGCGTCTTGGACATCTCGCGAATACCACCGAGGGTCTTCTCGAGCTTGTCCCGCTCCCGCTTCATCTGGAGGAGCTCCTTCTTCGTGCGGCCGGAGCCGGCCACGTCGTCGAAGTCGATCTCGTCGAGCTCCTTGAGGCGCTGGATGCGCTGGTGCACCGTCTGGAAGTTGGTGAGCATGCCGCCGAGCCAACGCTGGTTGACGTAGGGCATGCCGACGCGCGTCGCCTGCTCGGCGATGGCCTCCTGGGCCTGCTTCTTCGTGCCGACGAACATCACGGTGCCGCCCTTGGCGACGGTCTCCTTGATGAACGCGAACGAGCGGTCGATGTAGGACAGCGACTGCTGCAGGTCGATGATGTAGATGCCGTTGCGCTCGGTCATGATGAAGCGCTTCATCTTGGGGTTCCAGCGACGGGTCTGGTGCCCGAAGTGGACGCCGCTCTCGAGGAGCTGGCGCATGGTCACGACTGCCATGATGTTCTCTCCTGTGGGCCCGTCCGCGTGAGTGCGACCTTGCTCAGCCCTCTCGCGAGGGCCAGGACGCAGCGGGGGCGGGCCCGGTCGTTGTTGGTTGTCGTGCGGCGGCGTGCGCCTCCGCACCCTGACGCCCGCGTGCCGTCCCACCTCCCCGCTGCTGCGGTGAGGACCGAGGTCCGGCACCCGTGCCGGACGACCCCGGTCGGGGTCGCGCGTGCGCGGTGTGCGGGCGTGCGAAGTCAGCCCTGGTGGGCTGCGGCGTCAAGAGTACGCCAGCGGGGTCCGTGACACGAATCGCGTGACCTGGCGCGACGACGGGCCAGCACGCGTCCACAGCCCGGGTCGGTGGCGGCCTCGTCCCCAGGTCGTCGGAGCCGTCCCCGCACCTTCTCCACGGACGCCCACCATCGAGGACATGCTCCCACGACACCGCGCCCGCACGCCCGCTCTCTCCGCCCTCGCCGCGCTGGCCCTGGTCCCCGCGTCGACCGAGGCCGTCCCCGCCGGAGAGGCCGTGTGGCCCGTGGCGCCGGCCTCGGTGGTGCACGCGTTCGAGGCACCGTCCTCCGCGTGGGGCCCGGGGCACCGCGGCGTCGACCTCGCCGGTACCTCCGGGCAGGTCGTCCGGGCGGCGCTGGCCGGTCGGGTCGTGCACGCCGGCCCCATCGCCGGACGCGGCGTGGTGGTCGTCTCGCACGGGGCCACCCGCACCACCTACGAGCCGGTGACCCCGGGCGTCCGGGTCGGCGACGACGTCGCGACAGGTGACGCCCTGGGCGCGCTCGAGCTGCTCGGCTCGCACTGCCTGCCCGCCGCGTGCCTGCACTGGGGCCTGATCGAGGGGCCGGTCGAGGGGCTGGTCGAGGGGCAGGACGGCGGCGACGTCTACCGGGACCCGCTCACGCTGCTGGGCGGCGCTCCCGTCCGGCTGCTGCCGCTGACAGGTCTGGCGGGCGCGAGCACTGCCGTCGCGCGCGCTGCGGCACCCACGCCCGCCCCCGTCGTGCGCGCCTGGACCCCGCCCGTCGGGCCGGGCCCCGCCCCCTGGCTGCCCTGACGGGTCGCGCCCCCCACCCCACCCCTGGCCGCTCAGGCGCGGGGGTGCGCCTGACGGTAGGCCCGACGCAGCCGGTCGGTGCTCACGTGCGTGTAGACCTGCGTGGTCGCCAGGGAGGCGTGCCCGAGCAGCTCCTGGACGGCGCGCAGGTCCGCCCCGCCCTCGAGCAGGTGGGTCGCGGCGGAGTGCCGCAGGCCGTGGGGCCCAACGTCGGGTGCGCCCGGCACCTGCTGGACCCGGCGGTGCACCAGCGTCCGCACCGCACGCTGGTCGAGCCGACCGCCACGGGCGCCGAGCAGCAGCGCCGGACCCGAGGACGGCGTGGCCAGCGAGGAGCGGCCGTGGCGCAGCCAGGCGTCCAGGGCGGCCGCCGCCGGGGCCCCGAACGGGACGCTGCGCTCCTTGCCGCCCTTGCCCAGGACGCGCAGCACCCTGCGGTCGTGGTCGACGTCGTCGAGGTCCAGCCCGACCAGCTCGCCGACCCGCACCCCCGTGGCGTAGAGCAGCTCCAGGGCGCAGACGTCGCGCAGGCCCAGGGCGCTGCCGTCGTCCGCCGCCTCGACGGCTGCCCGCAGGAGCGACTCGACCTCGTCGGCCCGCAAGATCGCCGGCAGGGTGCGGTGGGCCCGCGGGCTGGCCAGGGTCGCGCCGGGGTCGGCCGGGGCGCGGCCGCTGCGGGCGAGCCACCCGGTGAAGACCCGAGCGGCGGTGGCCCGGCGGGCCACCGTGGTGCGTGCTCCCCCGCGCGTCTGCTGGAGCGCGAGCCAGCTGCGCAGGGCGCGCAGGTCGAGCTCCTCCGGCCGGTCGATGCCCAGCCGGTGGGCGTGCACGAGCAGGGACGAGACGTCCCCCGTGTAGGCCCGGACGGTGTGGGGGCTCAGGTCGCGCTCGAGCCGGAGGTGGTCCTCGTAGTCACCGAGGACCCTGATCCACGTCTCGGGGAGCAGGTCCTCCGCGGCCTCCTGCCCACCCGCGTCCGCCGCCTCCTGGGTCACGCCGAGGAGTCTAGGAGCCCGTCGTCGGGAGCATCGGCGTCCTTGCCGGTGAGTCGGAACCCGGCCCCGTCCTGCTCGAGCAGGCCGCAGCGCACGAGACGCCCCAGCGCCGAGGTGACGCCGAGCGTGCTGACCCCGGCGGTGCGTGCCACGTGCGCCAGCTCGGCGGCACCCGAGAACGGCACCGCGTCCAGGACCTGCCGCTCGCGCACGGTGAGCCTGTCGCGCAGGGTCTGCGGGGAGCGCTCGGGCTCGACCAGGTGCTGGCCCGCACGGCCGAGGACCTCCAGGACGTCGGCGCCGTCGGTGACCAGGCTCGCCTCGCCCTCGCGCAGCAACCGGTGGGTGCCGCGCGAGGCCTCCGAGGTCACCGGGCCGGGCAGCGCCACGAGGTGGCGCCCCAGCCGGGTCGCCCAGTGCGCGGTGGAGAGGGCTCCGCTGCGCAGGGCGGCCTCGACCACCAGGGTCCCGTCCGTGAGAGCCGCGATCAGCCGGTTGCGCGAGAGGAAGCGGATGCGGCTGGGCGGCATGCCCGGTGCGGTCTCGGAGACGACGACGTGCTCGGCGGCGATGGCGTCGATGTAGCGCTCGTGCGCCTGGGGGTAGCCGCGGTCCACGCCGCAGGCGAGCACCGCCGCGGTCCGCCCCGCGGGTGCCGCGAGCGCGCCGCGGTGGGCGGCGATGTCCACGCCGAACGCGGCGCCGGAGACGACGGGCAGGCCGGCCCGGGCGACGTCGTGCGAGATCCGGGCGGCCTGGTCCGTCCCGTACGTGGTCGCCGAGCGGGCGCCCACCACCGCCAGTCCGGTGGCGAGGTCGTGCAGCCGCACCGGGCCCCGCGCCCACAGCCCCAGCGGCACGCCGCCGCGCTGGTGGGCGGAGCCCGCCCAGGCGAGGCCGTCGAGGCCTGCCGGCCACTCGGCGTCGCCGGGCACCACGAACCGGATGCCCGTCCGCTCCGCCCGCTCCAGCGCCCGTTCCGCGTCGGAGGCGGCCGCCCGGACGCGGGCATCGTCGGCGAGACCGCCCTCGGCAGTGCCGTCGAGCACCTGGCGGTAGAGCTCGGCCGCGCCCACGAGGGCCACGCCGGCGGCGACCCGCAGGTCGCCCGGCTCGGCGAGCAGGGCCAGGGCGGCCCGGTCGCGACGGTCGCGCTCGAGGTCCGCGGGGTCGGCGGGGTCGGCCCGGTGAGCGGCACGGTGAGCGGCGGCCGGTCGCGGGGGCACGGCGGTGCGAGCGCCGTCCAGCGAGGCGAACGGCAGGGGTGACTGCGTGCTCATCCGGCCACGCTCCCGGCGCCGTCGGGGCGGCGCAGGGTGGCCTCGAGCAGCGGCGCGCCCCGACGCAGCTGCAGGGCCACGTCCACCTCGGAGGACCCGGGCGGGCCCTCGCCGCCGCGCAGGTCGTGCACCGTCCAGGCCAGGCGGTGCACCCGCACCGCCCCGCGGCTGGTGAGCCGGCCGTCGGCGACGGCCGTGTGCAGCCGCTCCTCCGCCTCCGGCCCCAGCGGCCACTCCTCCCGCAGGACGGCGCCCGGCACGTGCCCGTTCAGCCGCCAGCCGAGCCCGGCGTAACGCCGGGCCTGCCGCTCCCGCGCTGCCGCCACGCGGGCGCGGACGGCCTCGGAGGACTCCGCCACCGCGAACCGGTCCCGGCGCTCGTGCGGGGCGAGCGGCTGCACGTGCCGGGTGATGTCGATGCGGTCGCTGACCGGGCCGGTCACCTTCGCCCGGTACTCGCGCCGGGCCACCGGCTTGCAGGAGCACTGGTCCAGCGCCGGGTCCGGGTGGTAGTCCCCGCAGGGGCAGGGGTTCGACGCCAGGACCACCAGCCCGCGCGCCGGGAGCGTGACCAGCTCCTCGGCGCGCGCGACCGTGATCTCCCCGTTCTCCAAGGGCTCGCGCAGCGCCTCGATGACGTCGGAGCGGAACAGCGGGAACTCGTCGAGCAGGAGCACGCCGGCGTGGGCCTTCGACAGCTCCCCCGGGCGCACCTGGCCCGAGCCGCCGCCCACGATGCTGGCCTTGCTGGCGTCGTGGTGCGGCGCGGCGTAGGGCGGGCGCCGGAGCAGGCCGCCGGAGGTGTCCAGCGCCCCGGCGAGGGAGTGGATCGCGGTGAGCTCCAGCGCCTCCTCGTCGGTGAGGTCGGGCAGGATCGTGGGCAGCCGCTCGGCGAGGGTCGTCTTGCCTGCGCCCTTGGGCCCCGAGAGCAGCAGGTGGTGCCCACCGGCCGCGGCCACCTCGAGGGCGTAGCGAGCGTCGGCCATGCCGAGGACGTCGGCGAGGTCGACCTCCTCGTGACGGGTCGAGCCGCGCCAGGCGAGCACGGACGCTCCCGCGCTGGAGGCGACCGGTGCCGCCTCGGGCACCTCCTCCCCCAGCAGCACGGCCACGACCTGCCTCAGGGAGCGCAGCCCCAGCACGGTGGTGCCGGGCACCAGCATGGCCTCCGCGGCCTGGGGCTCGGGCACGTAGACGGTGTGGATGCCGGCCTCGCGGGCCGCCAGCACCATCGGCAGCACCCCGGCCACCGGCCGCAGCCCACCGTCGAGGGTCAGCTCGCCGACGAACAGCGTGCCGTCGAGCGCGGCCGGGCGCAGCGACCCGTTCGCGGCGAGGACCGACAGCGCCATGGCGAGGTCGTAGTGGGTGCCCCGCTTGCGCAGGTCGGCCGGCGACAGCAGGACGGTGATCCGCTTCGTGGCCGGCCAGGGCAGGCCCGAGTTGATGATCGCCATGCGGCAGCGGTCGCGGGCCTCCGAGAGCGCCTGGTCGGGGCGGCCGACCAGCGTGGTGCCGACCTGGCCCGGCGAGACGTCGGACTGCACGTGCACGACGTGCCCAAGCGCGCCGTGCAACGAGACGGTGCGAGCGGTGGCGAACGGCATCAGACCAGCCCCCGCACGTGCTCGACGAGGGCCGGACCCCGGCGTGGGCGCCGGACCGCCACCAGGTCGACCCGCAGCGCCGGGGCACGCACGCCCCGGGCCTCCTGCCAGGCCTCCCCCAGCCGCACGAGCCGGCCCAGCTTCTCGCTGGTCACCGCCTCGTGCGGGGTGCCTCCGGTGGCGCCGGCGCGGGTCTTCACCTCGCAGACCACCAAGTCGTCGCCGTCGCGCAGGACGAGGTCGATCTCGCCCTCGGGGCAGCGCCAGTTGCGGTCGAGCAGGTGCATGCCCGCCTCGGTCAGGTGGGCGGCCGCCACCCGCTCCCCGTAGGCACCGAGCGCCTGGTGGGCGGTGGTCGGAGCGCCGGCCCCGTTGGTCTGTGTCGTCATCGCTGGACCTCCTGGGCACCCAGGCTGTCCGCTCCCGAGCCGCTGCGGGGTCCGCCCGCGACGCCCTGTGGAGGAGCCGTCCGCGCGGAGGTCCTGTGGACGACAGGTGGCCCGCCCGGCCGGTCCCGACGGCCGGTCCAGACGGTCCCCGACTCCCCCGGCTGTCTCAGCCGCGCAGCGCGGTCGCGCCGCAGTCCGGGCGCGGCACTCCCCACACGTCGCTGCCGTTGAGCGTCACGCCGAGCGCGTCGAGCAGCGGTTCAACGGTGGTGCTGACCAGCGTGTCCACCGCCGGCGTCACGACCTCGGACAGCAGCGCGGCCACCAGCGGGTCGGCCGCGGCGCCGGCCGGCAGGCCGAGGACGTCGAGGTCGACGGAGGTGGAGGTGACCAGGAACGAGGACGAGACGTCCCCGCCGGTGGCGACCGGGGACTCGTAGTCCGGCAGCGCGTCGAACGCCCCGACGGCGGTGCTGCTCGTCGGGTTCGCCGCCAGCTCCACGTGCACGGTGCCCTCGGCCAGCGGCGGGAGCAGGTCGAGCACCGGCTGCACGAGCAGCCGGTCCAGCGGGCCCAGCGAGGACAGGTCGGCGGAGAGGTCCGCCGCGACGTCGAGGTCGATCCCGATCGTGGCGAGCCCGTTCACCACGTCGACGGTGATCGCGTCGCCCAGGGCTGCAGCGCCGGCGCGGCCGCACTGCAGGTCGGTGAGGGTGCCGGTCGAGCCGGCCACCTCGAGGGCGAGCGCGACGTCGCCGTCCACCCCGGCGTCGACCGTGCCTACGCTCGCGAGGAGCGGGGCGACGACGGCGGTGACCCCGCCCGCCTCGAGGATCGCCTGGAGGGTAGAGGCGCCGAGGGTCAGCTCGGAGCCGGGGGCTCCGAGACCGCCGGTCACGTCGAGCCGGACCTGGGCCGTGGACGCGGTGGCCTGACCGGCCGGTCCGCAGCCCTGTCGCGGGGCCTCGACGACGGTGAGGGTCCCGTCCACCCCGGCCAGGCCGAGGGCGTTCACGCCGAGCGAGGGCACGGCGATCGCGTTCGTCCCGTTGGCCACGAGGATGGCGGAGGAGACCAGGTCGAGCGCGTCGATGCTGGTCTCGAGGGCCGAGTCGGCCCCCGGTGCCAGCGAGACGAGGTCGCCGACGCGCACGGTGAGGCCGGAGACGCCGGCGTTGATCGCCTCCAGGATCGACACGGCGGCGGCGTTGCCGGCCCCCGCTCGGAGCACGTCGGCCGCCGCCAGCGCCAGCTCGCCGAGGCCGACGGTGGTGTCGGCGAGCTCGTCGGCGGTGCCGGCGTCCAGCGCGACCGCGAGGTCGGCGAGCGAGACGTCGACGCCTGCCAGGCCCGTGTAGGAGATGCCGGTGACCGAGGCACCGCCGCCGAGCGCCTGGCCGAGCAGGGCGTCGAGGAGGACGGAGTCGGCCGTGTCGAGGCCCAGGGCGTAGGAGCCGAGGCGGAAGCAGGCCTGCGGCTGCACCGCGGCCACGGCCGAGCGCTGCGCGGCTCCGTCGCCGGGCCGGAAGGCGTAGGAGACCGAGCCGTGCGCGGTGACCCGCACCCCGTCGGGCTCCTGGGTGCCGGACGCGGGGCTGACCGCACCGGTCGCCTGGTCGACCATCACCAGCTCCACGTCGAGCGTCGGCGCCGTGCCCAGGACGTCGGAGTTGCGGCCGAGGCTGTCGGCGACGGCCGCCGACCAGTCCGGGTCGGCCTGGATCTCCGCGGCGGTCCGGCCGCGCAGGTCCCGCGCGAGGTCGAGGGCGACCACGTCCGCGACCGTCTGCATGTCCGAGCGGACGACCCGCTGCATCCCGAGGTCGACCGTGAAGGCGGCGCTGGCCACGAGCACGGTGAGCATCACCGCGACCATGGGCAGCACGCCGCCCCGCTCGTCGCGCCGGGAACGCCGGGGACGCTGGTGACGCCTCACGAGACCCGCACCTGGGTGCTGAAGGCGAGCGAGTCGGGCACGAGGGCGTCCATGAGCGGGAGCACCGGGAAGGTGGGGTGCTCGCGGTAGTGGTAGTCCAGCGCCACCTCGGCGCACACGACGGTGCCGCACGGGACCTCCGTGACCGTGCAGGTGCCGACCGCCTCGCCGTCGCGGGTGAGCACCCCGCCGGCGCAGCTGACGTCGTAGGGCTCCAGGGCGGAGCTGACGGCGGCCTCGGCGTCCGTCTGGCGCTGCGAGGCCACGACGGTGACGGCCGCGGCCCGCGCCCCCTCGGCGGCCGCCTGCGTGAGCCCCTGCCGGAACGACAGCATCATCCCGTAGGTGATGATCCCGAACAGCAGGAGGAGCAGCACCGGCAGCACGAGCGCCATCTCGACGGCGGCGGCGCCCCGGTCCGGCCGCGCACCGGCCCGGCGTGGGCCCCGGGCGCGCTCGGCACCTCGGGGTGCGGGCGCGACGCGGGGGGAACGTCTGCCGGGCATGGGGGGTCCTCCGTGCTCGTGACGGCTCCCGGGTGGGGGTCCCGGGGTCCTCCTCACACTAGGACGCGCGTCACGCCCGTGGGCCGAACATGACCCGAACGGACTACTTCTCCGGCAGATCCATGTCCGATGGGTTGAGCTCCTCGACGTTCACGTCCTTGAAGGTCAGGACCTTGACGCCCTTGGCGAACCGCGCGGGCCGGTACATGTCCCACACCCAGCAGTCGGTCATGGAGACCTCGAAGAACACCTCGCCGGCCTCGGTGCGGGCCTTCACGTCCACCGCGTTGCACAGGTAGAAGCGGCGGTCGGTCTCCACCACGTACTTGAAGATCCCGACGACGTCGCGGTACTCGCGGTAGAGCGTCAGCTCCATCTCCGCCTCGTACCGCTCCAGGTCCTCCGTGCTCACGTCCGCTCCTCGTCGTCAGTGCCTGCGTCCGGTCGCCGCGCGCCCGGTGCCCCGGTGCTCCGGGCAGGCGGTGTGCGGCGGTGTCGTCGGTGCTCAGCCTTCCACGTCCTCGTCGCCGAGGGGCTCCAGACCCGCGGCACGACGCACGTTGACGAAGCGCATCCGGTGCACCGAGGACGGCCCGTGCTCGGTCAGGGCAGCGGTGTGGGCTGCGGTGATGTAGCCCTTGTGCACCTCGAAGCCGTACTGCGGGTGCTCGAGCGCGAGACCGTCCATGATCCGGTCACGCGTGACCTTCGCGATCACCGAGGCCGCGGCCACGCAGCCTGCGACCCGGTCGCCCTTCCACACCGCGAGCGTGGGGGTGGCCAGCCCGTCGACGGGGAACCCGTCGGTGAGGACGTAGGCGGGCCTGACGTCGAGCAGCGCCACCGCGCGGCGCAGCGCCTCGATGTTGGCCACGTGCATGCCGAGCCGGTCGCACTCCTCGTGGCCGACGACCACGACGGACCACGACAGGGCACGACGCACCACCTGCTCGTAGCAGCGCTCGCGGGCCCGTGCGGTCAGCAGCTTGGAGTCGGCCAGGCCCGGCACCTCCCCGTGCGGGCGCAGCACGCAGGCGGCCGCGACCAGCGGCCCCGCGCAGGCGCCGCGCCCCGCCTCGTCCACGCCGGCGACGGTCTCGAGGCCGCGGCGGCGCAGCGCGCGCTCGTAGCCGTAGAGCCCGGCGTCGCGGCGCACGGTGGTGCCGGTGGGCAGGGTGGACACGCTCAGCGCCCCTCCCCCGCGCCGGCCGTCCCGTCGGCCGAGTCCTGGGCCGACTCATGGGCGGCAGGGACGGCGGCCAGCACGTCCGCGCCGTCGAGGCCACCGAAGCGGGACGCCGGCCAGGCCACGCCGAGGACGCGGCCGACGACGTCGTCGACGGGCACCCACTCGTGCCCCTCGACGCAGTCGGTGACCGCGTCGCTGCACATGCGCACCGAGGAGTCGGCGCTGGCGGAGCGGTGGTCACCCATCACGAAGAGCATCCCGTCCGGCACCGGGCCGGCGGTCCAGTCGCACGTCCCGGTCATCGGGCCGTAGCACTCGGCGTCGTCGACGAGGGCGTACTGCGTCTCGTCCACGGCCACGCCGTTGACCTCGAGGCGACCCCGGTCGTCGCAGCAGTGGACGACATCGCCGGCGACGCCGACGACCCGCTTGACCAGGTGGTCGTCCTCCGAGGCCAGGCCCACGGCTCGCAGCAGGCCGACCAGGACGCCGGCGTCCTGCTCGTCGGCGCCCTCCAGCCACCCGCCGGGGTCGGAGAAGACGACGACGTCGCCCCGGGTGATCTCCTCCCCCGTCCAGGAGCCCCAGCGCTCGACCACCAGGCGGTCCCCTACCTCCAGGGTCGGCTCCATCGAGCTGCTGGGCACGAAGAACGCCTGGGCGACGAACGACTTCACGACCAGCGCGACGGCCACCGCACCGACCAGCAGCAGGGTCGCCGAGCCCAGACGGCGCAGCGGCGAGCGGTGCCGCGTGGCTTCCGGAACGCCGACACCCCGGACCTGCAGGTCCGGGGTGTCGGTCGGGTCGCTGCTCACGGGTCCTACGGTCCCACGCCGCCGGTGACGGCGGCCGGGCGCCCGCCCGTGGGGGCGGCTCGCGGGGCTCAGGCCTCGCGGCGCTCCTTGATCTTGGCGGCCTTGCCGCGCAGGTTGCGCAGGTAGTACAGCTTGGCGCGACGGACGTCACCGCGGGTCACGACCTCGATGGACTCGAAGATCGGGGAGTGCAGCGGGAAGGTGCGCTCGACACCGACGCCGAAGGAGACCTTGCGGACGGTGAAGGTGCGGCCGATGCCGGAGCCGTGGACGCGGATGACGACGCCCTGGAAGACCTGGACGCGGGAGCGGTTGCCCTCGACGACCTTGACGTGGACCTTGACGGTGTCGCCGGCGCGGAAGGCCGGCAGGTCGTCGCGCTTGGCGGCGGCGCCGATCTCGGTGATCGCGTTGCTCATGGTGTCTCCTCGCGAGTGCCACAGGTCAGCCGCGGAATCAGTACGGTTCGGGGTGCTGCGGCCCGGTGCTCGATGGTCGGGATGCGCCGGAGCCCCCTGTGGCAGGAACCTGCGCGAGCCCCCCGTGCGTTCCTCGGGGCTGCCCTTCGACCGACCAGGCCGACGGTTGAGTCTGCCACAGCGCGGCAGGGACGGTGAAATCCGCTGACCAGTGCGGGAGCCGCTCAGCGACGGCGTCGCGGCTTGCTCAGCAGCACCGGCCCGGAGGGACCGTCGTAGGTCTCCACGACGCGGAAGCCGGCCCGCTTGTAGCGGCGCAGGTTCGCCTCCGAGTGCTTGCCGGTGACGAGGGTGAACCGCTCGACCTCGGCGGGGGCAACCGTCTGGGCGTGCTCGAGCAGGGCCCGGCCGAGGCCGCGTCCGCGCAGGTCGGGGGCGGCCATCAGCCGGCCGATCTCCCAGGTGGCGGGCTCGTCCGGCACCCGGCGCCCGCGGACGGAGCCGACGAGCCGGCCCGCGGCGCGCACCACGTAGGTGTCCCACTGCTCGATCCCGGCCAGCACGTCGTCGATGTCCTCGTGCAGGGGCGGGATGGTGAGGTCGTCGTTGACGAGCGCCTCGGTGACCCAGCAGGCCAGCTGGAGCGTCAGCAGCTCCGGGGCGTCGGCGGGGGTCGCGGGCACGACCTCCCAACCGTCCTCGCCGCCCGCGAGGGCGCTGGCGTGCAGCAGGTCGGGCCGACGGGCCGCCGTCCGCTCGCGCGCCTGCTCCTCGCGCCACGCGGCGATCGCGCCGTGGTTGCCGCCCATCAGCACGGGCGGGACCTCGTGACCGCGCCAGGCGGCAGGCTTGGTGTAGACGGGGTACTCCAGCAGCCCGTCGGTGTGCGACTCCTCGACCAGCGAGGCCGCGTTGCCCATGAACCCGGGCAGCAGCCGGACGACGGCCTCGGTGACCGCGAGCGCGGCGACCTCACCGCCGTTGAGTACATAGTCGCCGAGCGAGACCTCGACCAGCTCGGCACGCTCCGCCGCATGGTCGAGCACCCGCTGGTCGATGCCCTCGTAACGGCCGCAGAGGAAGACGAGCCGCTCCCGTGTGGCCAGGTCGGCGGCCAGCGCCTGGGTCAGGGGGCGCCCCGACGGCGTGGGGACGACGACGGTCGCGCCGTCGACCTCGAGGGCGTCGAGCGCCTCCCCGAGCGGCTCGGGCTTCATCACCATGCCGGCGCCACCGCCGTAGGGGGTGTCGTCGACGGTGCGGTGCCGGTCGTGGGTGAAGTCGCGCAGGTCGTGCACGTGCAGCTCGAGCAGCCCGCTGGCCACGGCCTTGCCGGGCAGCGACAGCTGCAGCGGCGCGAGGTAGTCGGGGAAGATCGAGACGTAGTCCAGTCGCACGGGTCGGCTCGTCTCAGTCCTCGTCCGGCAGCGGCACGAGCAGCCCCGGACGGTCGGCGACGACCACGCGGCCGGCCTCGAGGTCGACCTCGGGCACCAGGGCGGTCACGAAGGGCACCAGCCGCTCGCCGTGGGCGGTGCGGACCGCGAGCAGGTCCTGCGCTCCCCCGTGGACGAGGCGGACGACCGTGCCGTGCTCGGTGCCGTCGGTGTCGAGCACCGTGAGCCCCTCGAGCTGGTGGTCGTAGAACTCCTCGGGGTCCTCCGGGGAGTCGTGGACGGCGATCGTGGCGTGCAGCAGCACCCCGCGCACCGCCTCGGCGGCGGTGCGGTCGGCGACCTCCTCGAAACGCACCAGCAGCACGCCGGTGTGCATCCGGGCCCGGGCCACCGTGAGGCGAGTGCCGGTGAACGCGGAGCCGCGCGGGGCCTCGGCGCGCAGGACGGCCCCGGGGGCGAAGCGCAGCTCCGGCGAGTCCGTGCGGACGTCGACGGTGACGTCGCCGCGGATGCCGTGGGGCTTGCCGAGGCGGCCGACGAGGACCTCGATGGTCTCGCTCACGCAGGTGCCTTTCGATCTGTGACGAGCCGGATGGGGCCCGGAGGTGGTGCGGACGTCATGCGGAGCGGACGCAGTCTCCCTCAGACGTATGACGTCCCGGGAAGCAGACGACCCGCACGACGCAGCGGGAGGGCTGCGTCGTGCGGGTCGGTGCCTGCGGTGCCGGCGGCGCTGACCGAGGTCAGCGGCGGCGGTCGGTGTCGACGAAGTCGACGCGAGCGCCGTCCTTGCCGGCGAGGGCGCTCATCACGGTGCGGAAGGCCGTGGCGGTGCGGCCGTGGCGGCCGATCACCTTGCCCAGGTCGTCCGGGTGCACGCGGACCTCGAGGAGCGAGCCGCGACGGAGCTGCTTGTCCCGCACGGAGACCTCGTCGGGGTTGTCCACGATGCCGCGCACCAGGTGCTCGAGCGCCTCGGCGAGCACGACGCTCAGGCCTCGCCCTCGGTCGCGGCGGGCTCCTCGGCCTTCTCCTCGGCCTTCTTCTCGGCCTTGGGCTCGCTCTTCTTGGCGGTCACGGCCTCGGCGTTGGAGCCGTGGGCCTCCTTGAGCGCCTCGTTGAACAGGGCGAGCTTGTCGGGCTTGGGAGCAGCGGTCTTCAGGGTGCCCTCGGTGCCCGGGAGGCCCTTGAACTTCTGCCAGTCACCGGTGATCTTGAGGATGGCCTCGACGGCCTCGGTCGGCTGCGCGCCGACACCCAGCCAGTACTGGGCCCGGTCGGAGGTGACCTCGATGAACGAGGGGTCCTCCTTGGGGTGGTACTTGCCGATCTCCTCGATCACCTTGCCGTCGCGCTTCTTGCGCGAGTCGACGATGACGATGCGGTACTGCGGCACCCGGATCTTGCCCAGGCGCTTGAGACGGATCTTGACGGCCACGGTTGTGGTGTCTCCTCAACAGGTCGTGTGGGGTGAGGGTCCGCCGCCAGGTGGGGAACCGTAGGCGAGACCTCGATGGGCTCTGCGTCGGCGGAGTGAGAGGGTTCCCCCGACGCAGGACTCAGCCGACTATGTTGCCACGAGTCTCCCCCGGTGGGTAATCGCGCCCGGCCCCGCACGGGCGGGGCCCGCCGGCGCTCAGGGACGCCGGACCACGACCTGCCCGCGCAGCACCACGCAGGCGGGCTCGGCCAGCACGGACGGGTCGGCCACGGGGTCCCGGTCCAGGACCACGAAGTCGGCCTGCGCACCCTCCTCGATGCCTGCGAAGCCCAGCCAGGCGCGCCCCTTCCAGGACGCGGCGGCGACCACCTCGGCCGCGGGCAGGCCCATGGCGATCATCGCCTCGATCTCCTCCGCGAGGTACCCGTGCCGGCCGGTGCCGCCGCCGTCCGAGCCCACGAACAGGTCGACGCCCGCCTCGTGGGCGGCCAGGAGCACCTCGCGACGCTGGGCGTACAGCTCGTCCATGGTCGCGGAGTAGGCGGGGAACCGGCCGCGGCCCTGGGCGGCGAACTCGGGGAACTTGCCGGTCTGGAGCACGGTCGGCACCAGCGCCACCCCGGCGGCGGCCATCCGGTCGAGCTGGTCGACCGAGAGGCCCGTGCCGTGCTCGAGGCAGTCGATGCCGGCGTCCAGGAGGCCCTCGAGGACCTCCCGCCCGAAGCAGTGCGCGGTGACCTTCGCGCCCTCGGCGTGCGCGGCGGCGATGGCCGCGGCGAAGGTGTCGGGGGCGAAGGACGGGGCGAGGTCGCCGCTCTCCCGCGAGATCCAGTCCCCCACCAGCTTCACCCAGCCGTCGCCGGACCGGGCCTCGCGCGCCACGGTCGCCGCCAGGTCCTCCGGCTCGACCTCGTGGGCGTAGTGGCGGATGTAGCGACGGGTCCGCGCGACGTGCCGGCCGGCGCGCAGCAGCACGGGCAGGTCCTCGCGCTCCTGCACCCACCGGGTGTCGGCGGGCGAGCCGCAGTCGCGCAGCAGCAGGACGCCGGTGTCGCGGTCGGCCAGGGCCTGCGCCTCGACCTCCGCGGGGTCCTCCACCGCTCCCCCGTCCTCCAGCCCGAGGTGGTTGTGGGCGTCCACCAGGCCGGGCAGCAGCCAGCCGTCGGCGACGTGCTCGGCGCCCGGCTGGGGCTCGAACGTCACCCGACCGTCCACGACGAAGACGTCGCGGGGCTCGCCGTCGGGCAGGACAGGTCCGGAGAACCGCAGCGCGCTCATGGCCCGACCGTAGCGGGCGTCACACCGGCGCGCAGGGGGCCGCGGGTCCTCAGGAGCCCAGCCGGTCCAGCAGCCACGTCGGGCCCACCACGTCCGCGCCGACGCCGTGCAGGTTGGCGCCGAGCGCGCGGTCGGCGGTCACGGCCAGGACCCGGCGTCCCTTCTCGACCCGCTTGCGGGCCTCCGCGAGGATCGTGGAGTCGCCGTCCTTGGGGGCGTGCACGACCCGCACGTGGGCGTCCTTGCCGGGCTTGACCCCGGCCTTGGCGCCGCCCTCCAGCACGAGGACGATCTCCTCGCCCGGCACGTCGGCCACGAGCAGCGCCTCGTGCAGGCGCACCGCGGCGCCCGCGCGGTCCTTCCACCAGCCGTCGGCCTTCGCACCCACGACGTTGGCGGCGTCGATGACGACGGTCAGTGCGGCCACGTCGTGTCCTCTCGCCGACCGGGTCTCGACTCGCCTCGCGCGGCCCCTCGCAGGCTCACGTCCGCGGGCTCGCTCGACCTGCGTTCGCGACGCCCGCCTCGCAGGCTCGGCGGGCTGCTCACTTCAGGAACTTGGAGAAGTCCTTGGGCAGGTTCAGGTCGGCCGCGGCCTGCTCGTAGTCGATGGGGGCGTCGCCACCGAACGGGTTGCTGCCCGTCTTCGCGGGGTTGCCCGGCTTCTTCGCGCCGGCCTTGGCCGGGTTGCCGGAACCGCGCTTGGCACCCTTGCCCTTGCGGGGCTGCTGCTTGGCCTTGCCCCGCTTGCCGGGCCCGGGCATCCCCGGCATCCCGGGCATGCCCGGCATCCCCGGCATGCCGCCGCCCTTGGCCATCGACATCATCATCTTGCGGGCCTCGAAGAACCGGTCCACGAGCTGGTTGACGTCGGTGACGGTGCGACCGCACCCGGCCGCGATGCGCTTGCGGCGCGAGCCGTCGATCATCTTCGGGTTCGCGCGCTCGCCGGGCGTCATCGACTGGATGATCGCCTGCACGCGGTCGATCTCGCGCTCGTCGAAGTTCTCCAGCTGCTCGCGGAACTGCCCCATCCCGGGCAGCATCCCCATGATCTTCGACATCGAGCCGAGCTTGCGCAGCTGCTGCATCTGCTCGAGGAAGTCGTCCAGGGTGAACTCGCCGCCCTGACCGGTCAGCTTCGCCGCGGCCTTGGCGGCCTGCTCGGCGTCGAAGGCCTTCTCGGCCTGCTCGATCAGCGTGAGGACGTCACCCATGTCCAGGATGCGCGAGGCCATCCGGTCGGGGTGGAAGAGGTCGAAGTCGGTCATCTTCTCGCCGTTGGAGGCGAACATGACCGGCTTGCCGGTGAGCGAGGCGATGGAGAGCGCCGCACCACCGCGGGCGTCACCGTCGAGCTTGGTGAGCACCACCGCGTCGTAGCCGACGCCCTCGAGGAACGCCTGGGCGGTCGTGACCGCGTCCTGGCCGATCATCGCGTCGACGACGAAGAGGACCTCGTCGGGGTTCACGGCGGTGCGGATGTCGGCCGCCTGCTGCATCAGCTCGGCGTCGATGCCCAGACGGCCGGCCGTGTCGACGATGACCACGTCGTGCAGCGTCCGCTTGGCCTCCTCGATGGAGGCGCGGGCCACCGACACCGGGTCGCCGACGCCGTTGCCCGGCTCGGGGGCGAAGACCGGCACGCCGACCCGGCCACCGTTGACCTGGAGCTGGTTGACGGCGTTGGGGCGCTGGAGGTCGGCGGCCACGAGCAGCGGGGTCTTGCCCTGCTCCTTGAGCCACAGCGCCAGCTTCGCCGCGAGCGTGGTCTTGCCGGCACCCTGGAGGCCGGCCAGCATGATGACGGTCGGGCCGTTCTTGGCGTAGCGCAGGCGACGGGTCTCGCCGCCGAGGATCGCCACGAGCTCCTCGTGGACGATCTTGACGACCTGCTGGGCGGGGTTCAGCGCACCGCTGACCTCCTCGCCCCGCGCCCGCTCCTTGACCGCGGCCACGAACTCCTTGACCACGGGCAGGGCGACGTCCGCCTCCAGCAGCGCGATGCGGATCTCGCGCGCGGTGGCGTCGATGTCCGCCTCGGAGAGCCGGCCCTTCCCCCGGAGGTTCTTGAAGGTGTCGGCGAGGCGGTCGGACAGGGTGGCGAACACAGGGTCCCTCGTGGAGTCGGTGGGTGGAGCGTGGAGCGGCGAACGACCGGGCACGCACGGGTGCCCGGGCTCGGTGGCCCAGCCTACCTACCGCGTGCGCCGGAACCGGTGCCCGCGCCTCCGGCGAGGGCCGCGCGCACCGCGTGAGCAGCGTCGGCGGCCCTGACCTCGGAGAGCACGCCCGCGTGGGCCTCCTGCAGGTAGAAGACGTCGACGGCCTGCGGGCCGAGGGTGTCGACGTGGGCGCTGCGCACGTCGATGTCCATCGCGGCCAGCGTGGTGCACACCAGGTAGACCACGCCCGGCTGGTCGGCCGCACGGACCTCCAGCACCGTGGACGTGGTCGAGGCGTCGCCCCGGACCTGCACCGTGGGCGCCAGCTTCACGGGGTCGTGGATGCGCAGCCGGTCGGCCGGCGTCATCCGCCCCTCGAAGATGGCGGAGAGCTTGGAGCGCAGGAACCCGACGTCGACGGTCTCCTGGCCGACCTCCCAGCGCGAGACCCCGACGCCGTCCTGGTGCCAGACGCGGGCCGAGCGGACGGGGATGCGGTTGAGCGCGAACAGCCCGGCCAGGTCGGCGAGCAGGCCCACCCTGTCCGGGGCCAGCACCTCGACGAGGCAGCCACCCGCGGCGGCCGTGTCGACCGTGATCGTGAACCCGCCCTCCAGCACCTCGCGGGGCACGTCCACCTCGGGCGTGTCGGGGGACTCCGGCAGCCGGCCCTCCTCCAGCGCCCGCCGCACCTTCCCCGACAGGTCGAGCACGAGCCGCGCGCGCCACGAGGACCACGCCTGCGGCGACGCGGCCTTCGCGTCGGCCTCGGTCAGGGCCGTGAGCAGCTCGAGGGCCTCGGGAGTCTCGACGTGCCGCGCGACCAGCTCGACGGTGGCCGGGTCGTCGGGGTCCCGGGTGGTCGCCGTCTCCGAGAGCAACAGGTGCCAGCGCACCAGCTGGGCGATCAGCTCCACGCAGCTCGCCGAGAAGCCCATGCGCTGGGCGACCTCGCGGGCGACCGGCTCACCGGCGACGCTGTGCTCGGTGAGCCCGCCCTTGCCGATGTCGTGCAGCAGCGCCGCGACCATGAGGACGTCGGGGCGGCCGACGTGCCGGATCAGGCCCGAGGCCTCGATGCACGTCTCGACGACGTGCCGGTCGACGGTGAAGCGGTGGATGGCGGAGGCGTGCGGCAGCAGCCGGATGCGCTCCCACTCGGGCAGGATCTTGCCCAGGGCGCCGGTCTCCTCCAGCGTCTCCCACACGGGCAGCAGGCTGGGCCCGGCGGCCAGGAGGCGGACCAGCAGCTGGCGCGCCTCCTCGGGCCACGGGTCCGGCAGCGCCGCCGCGTCCCGGGCCAGCCGTCCGGCCGTGGGCGGGGCGAGGAGGAGGTCGCGCTCGGCGGCCTCGGCCGCGGCGCGCAGGAGGAGCAGCGGGTCCTTGCGCGGGTCGGCGCCGCGGTCCAGGACGATCTCGGCGCCCGAGAGCGCGACGCCGGGCGCGACCCGCTCGAGCTGCGGGCGCCGCGGGGCGGTGGCCCTCGGGCGACGCAGGACGTCGTCCACGCGCCGCCAGGACAGCCGGGACAGGTGGGCGATGCGTCGGCCCAGGCCACGGACGTGGACCTGCGCGGAGCGCGCGTCCGGGAGGTCGAGCCCGGTGGCCAGGTCGCTCCACATCTCGGGGCTGATCCGGTCCACCCCGCGTCCGGCGGAGGCGTGGACGAGGTCGCGGACGTCGAGCAGGGCCAGGCGGCTGGCCTCGAGGTCGGCGTGCGGCACGTCGACCAGCCACGTCGCGGTGAGGGCCTTGAGGATGGTGGCGTCGCGCAGGCCGCCTGCGGACTCCTTGATGTCGGGCACCGAGCGGTGCCCGAGCTCGCCGGAGAGCTCGTGGCGCTTGCGCACCATGGCCTGGAGGTCGGGCAGGCGCTCGCGCGCGTCCCGGCGCCACTGCGCCAGCACGGCCGTGCGCAGCCGCAGGGTCAGGTTGGGGTCGCCGGCCAGGTGGCGGATGTCGAGGAGGCCGAGGGCGACCTTGAGGTCGCCGGCCGCGGCCGTGAGCATCTCGGGCAGGAGCCGCACGGAGTGGTCGAGGTTCACGCCGGAGTCCCACAGCGGGTACCAGACCTGCGAGGCGACCTCGCCGGGGTCGGTCGACTCGTCGTGGACGAGGACGACGTCCAGGTCCGAGTACGGGGCGAGCTCGCGGCGGCCGTAGCCGCCGACCGCGATCAGGGCCATGCCCTGGGTCGTGCCGCCCGCCTTCTCGTAGGCGTTCTCGGCGAGCTGGTCGGCCTCGGCGGTGCGCTGGAGACGCTCCTCGGCGGTCATCGTTCCCTTTCCCGGGGTGCGGTCGCCGGGTCACCCGGGACCCGGGTCGACCTGGTGGAAGCACACGACGCCCGCCCCGCGGACCGGCGGCGTGAGCCGGCCGACCCGCGGGCACGGGCGTCGGTGTGGTGCATGCAGCGTGAGGTCAGAGCGCCGCGTCGTCCTTGTCGCCGGTACGCACGCGCACCACCGACTCGAGCGGGCTCACCCAGACCTTGCCGTCCCCGATGCGGCCGGAGGCGGCGCTGCTGACGATGGCGTCGACCACGGGGGTCACGTCGTCGTCGTTCACAGCGATCTCGATGCGGATCTTGGGCACGAGGGCGATGTCGTACTCGGCACCGCGGTAGACCTCGGTGTGACCCTTCTGGCGGCCGTAGCCGGACACCTCGGAGACGGTCATGCCGGTGACACCGACACCCTCCAGGGCGACGCGGACGTCCTCCCACTTGTGCGGCTTGATGACCGCGGTCACGAGCTTCATGGTTTCCCCTCTCGTCCGACTGTGCGTCGGTGACCAGGAGGAGTGCTCCTCCTGGCGACGTGTGTACCGATCATGCCCGAGTCGGTGCCGACCCGGACACCTCCCGCGCGGGGCGGGGTCAGACGGCTCGGGCCCGGCCCTCGACCGAGGACCGGGCCCGAGCTCGCGTCACTGGAACGCCCGGTGGCCGGTCAGGCTCACAGGGCGGCGCCGTCGCGGTCGCCGGTGCGCACGCGCACCACCGACTCGACGGGGCTCACCCACACCTTGCCGTCGCCGATCCGACCGGTCTGACCGGTCTTCACGACGAGGTTGGCCACGTCCTCCGCGTCGCCGTCCTCGACGACGATCTCGATGCGGATCTTCGGGACCAGGGCCACGTCGTACTCAGCACCGCGGTAGACCTCGGTGTGGCCCTTCTGCCGGCCGTAGCCCGACACCTCGGAGACGGTCATCCCGGTGACGCCGAAGTTCTCCAGCGCCTCCCGGACGTCCTCCCACTTGTGCGGCTTGATGACCGCGGTCACCAGCTTCACGCCTTGCTCCCGAGCGAGGAGCCGCCGGCGATCTCGTAGGCCGACTCGCCGTGCTGGTCGAGGTCGATGCCCTCGGACTCGGCGTCCTCGGAGATCCGCCAGCCGATGGTGAACTTGATGACCAGGGCGATCACCAGGGTGGCGATGCCGGACCAGGCGATGGCGACCAGGACACCCAGGACCTGGGAGACGAGCGAGTCGATGCCGCCGCCGTAGAACAGGCCGTCCACGGCACCGCCGGCGATGCCGGTGGTGGCGGAGTCGGAGGTGACCGAGAAGAAGCCGATCAGGACGGTGCCGATGATGCCGCCGACCAGGTGGACGCCGACGACGTCGAGCGAGTCGTCGTAGCCCAGCTTGTACTTCAGGCCCACGGCCCAGGCGCAGACCGCACCCGAGATGAGACCGATGATCAGCGCGCCCCAGATGTTGACCGCACCGGCGGCCGGGGTGATCGCGACGAGGCCCGCGACGATGCCGGAGGCCGCACCCAGGGTGGTGGCCTTGCCGTGCAGGACCTTCTCGACGAGCAGCCAGCCGATGATGGCGGCCATCGTGGCGAGCGTGGTGTTGGCGAAGGTCAGGCCGGTCTCGGCGAGGAACTGGAAGCTGGTGAACTCCGCGTCCTCGGTGTCGAGCAGGATCAGCGAGCCGACGTTGAAGCCGTACCAGCCGACCCACAGGAGGGCGGCACCGATCATCGTGAGGGTCAGGTTGTGCGGGCGCATCGGCTCCTTGCCGAAGCCGAGGCGCTTGCCGACGACCAGGGCGAGCACGAGGCCCGCGACACCGGCGTTGATGTGCACGGCGGTACCGCCGGCGTAGTCCTGCGCGCCGATCGTGGTGCAGATGAGGGCGCTGTCGGTGCAGCCGAAGACCATGTGGGCCAGCGGGAAGTAGGAGATCGTCGCCCACAGCGGGACGAAGACCACCCAGGCGGCGAACTTCACACGGTCGGCGATGGCGCCGCTGATCAGCGCGGTGGTGATCACCGCGAAGGTGAGCTGGAACATCATGAAGGTGTAGCCGTCGTAGCCGACGTCCTTCAGACCGAAGTTGGTCGCCGGCGAGGCGAAGAAGACACCGTCGCCGGAGAACACCATCGAGTAGCCCCAGAGGACCCAGATGATGCCCACGATGGCCATCGAGATGTAGCTCATCATCATCATGTTGAGCACGGACTTCGAGCGCGTCATGCCGCCGTAGAACAGGGCGAGCGCGGGCGTGGTCATCATGAGGACCAACAGAGTGGCCACCAGCATGAAGGCGTTGTAGCCGTCCACGAAACCTCCAGTGAGTCAGGCGTGGGGCAGCGACGTCCTGCACGACTTCGCTGTCGATCGTGGACTGCCCCGGTTCGACCGACACCCTCGTGAACCCAGATTTCGCGTATCCACGTGGCATGTTTCACGGATGTAACGAAGCCCAGGGCAGTGTTACATGTGAATGAACCCTCTCAGGGAGCAGGTTTGCCGCGGCGTGCACCGGGGCAGCGCCCCCGCAGGTCAGCGGCTACACGTGCACGCTGGCCACGGGGTCCGAGCGCGGCCCGAGGAGCCTGTCCTGGCCCCTCCTGGGGTCGGTGGACCGCCGCCGGCTGGCTGATCGCCTCCTGAGCAGTCCCTGAGACGAGCGGACCCGCCCTCCCGGTCGGGAGGACGGGTCGTCGGTGCGGCAGGTCAGCTGAGCAGGGCGTCCACGAACGCGCCGGGCTCGAAGGGGGCCAGGTCGTCCGCGCCCTCGCCGAGGCCGACCAGCTTCACCGGCACGCCGAGCTCGCGCTGCACCGCCACGACGATGCCGCCCTTGGCCGAGCCGTCGAGCTTGGTCAGCACGATGCCCGAGACGTCCACCGCCTCGGCGAACACCCGTGCCTGGATGAGGCCGTTCTGGCCCGTGGTGGCGTCGAGGACGAGCAGCGTCTCGGTGACCGCGGCCTTCTTCTCCACGACCCGCTTGACCTTGCCGAGCTCGTCCATGAGCCCCTTCTTGTTCTGCAGACGGCCGGCGGTGTCGACCAGCACCGTGTCGGCGCCCTGCTCGGCGCCGGCGTCGACCGCGCGGTAGGCGACGGCGGCCGGGTCCGACCCCTCCTCGCCGCGGACGACGGGGACGCCCACCCGGTCGCCCCAGGTGGTCAGCTGCTCCGCGGCCGCGGCACGGAAGGTGTCGGCCGCACCGAGCACGACGCTGCGCTGCTCGGCCACGAGGATGCGGGCGATCTTGCCGACGGTGGTGGTCTTGCCGGCACCGTTGACGCCGACGACGAGCACGACCCCGGGGTCCTCCCCCGCGCCGCTGACGGACAGGGAGCGGTCGACGTCCGCACCGATCAGCGCGACCAGCTCCTCGCGGAGGACCTGGCGCGCGTCACCGCCGCCCTCGACGCGCAGGCGGGTGCGCAGCTTCTCGACCAGCTCGGTGGTGGCCGCGACGCCCACGTCCGCGGTGAGCAGGGTGTCCTCGATGGACTCCCAGGTGTCCTCGTCGATCCGGTCGCGCGAGAGCAGCGCGAGCAGGCCCTTGCCCAGCGCGTTCTGCGAGCCGGCCAGCCGCTGCCGCAGGCGGACCAGGCGCGAGGACGCCGGCTCCGGGACGTCCAGGGCCGGGGCGGCCGGCTCCTCGACGGTCTCGACGGGGGCCTGCGTCGGCGCCTCGTCGGGGACGACCTCGGCGTCGGGCTCGACGGGCGCCTGCGCGGGCGGGACGGTCGTGGCCGGGGCGTGGCCCTCGACCGGAGGACCGGGTCGGGACCCTCGTCGGCTCGAGACGACGAGGCCGACGACGAGGCCCACCAGCAGGCAGGCCACCACCGCGATGCCGATGATCAGCGACAGCATGGAATCCATGCGGTCATCCTGTCACCCCCGTGCCGGGGGTCCGCCACCCGGCAAGCGGTGGCGGGGACGGGCTCAGCCCTGGGTGCTCTCCGCGTGCTCACGCTCGCGCTCGGCGCGCTGCTGCTCGTCACGCTGGGCACGGTGCTCCTCGCGCAGCCGCGCCCGCTCGTCGGCGGCGTCGTCCTCGTGGTGGCGGCGCTGCTGGGCCGCGGCGTCGGTGTCCGGGTCGCCGTCACGCAGGACCGGCAGGCGGAAGGCGGCGCGGATGAGCGGCGCGCTCAGCCACGAGGCGCCCTCCACGTCACGCCCCTGGTGCGGGTAGGCGACGTAGAAGAGGATGCCGCCGGCGAGGGCGACGACCACGACCATGGCGACGATGATGCTGACCACGAGAGCTGCTGCGACCTTCCTGAGGGGACGGGCACCAGCGCGCCCGGGAGACAGGCCAAGCCTGCCACGGTCCGGGCCAGGACCCCAGCGCCCGCGAGGGTGGTGGACGGCCTGCGGGACAGGTCTTGCAGGGGCCCCGGGGACGGGGCTCAGGCAGTGGCCTCGTCGCGCAACCGCTGGCTGATGACGGTGGAGACGCCGTCGCCGCGCATGGTGACGCCGTAGAGCGCGTCACCGACCTCCATCGTCCGCTTCTGGTGGGTGATCACGAGCAGCTGGGAGGACTCGCGCAGCTCCTCGTAGATCTGCAGCAGACGCCCGAGGTTGGTGTCGTCCAGGGCCGCCTCGACCTCGTCGAGGATGTAGAAGGGCGAGGGGCGGGCCTTGAACAGCGCGACGAGGAACGCGACGGCCACCAGGGAGCGCTCGCCGCCCGAGAGGAGGGAGAGCCGCTTGACCTTCTTGCCCGGCGGCCGCGCCTCGACCTCGATGCCGGTGGTCAGCATGTTCGCGGGGTCGGTGAGCACCAGCCGGCCCTCTCCTCCGGGGAAGAGCCGGGCGAACGTCGCGTCGAACGCCTTCTCCACGTCGGCGTAGGCCTCGGTGAAGACCTGCTCCACCCGGGCGTCGACGTCCGCGACGATGTCGAGGAGGTCCTTGCGGGTCTTGCGCAGGTCCTCCAGCTGCTCCACCAGGAACCGGTGGCGCTCCTCGAGCGCCGCGAACTCCTCCAGCGCCAGGGGGTTGACCTTGCCGAGCTGGGCCAGCGCCCGCTCGGCCGAGCGCAGCCGCTTCTTCTGCTCCTCGCGGTCGTAGGCGACCGTCTCGGGCTCCTGCTCGGGGGAGTCCTCGCCGTCCTCCTCCACCGTGCCCGCCGTGGTCGCCGTGCCGGACGCGGGAGCCTGCCCGAAGACCGGGACAGGCTGGTCGGGCCCGTACTCCACGACCAGGCTGTCGGGCTCGATGCCCAGCTCCTCGACGGCGCGGTTCTCCAGCTGCTCGATGTGCATCCGCTGCTGCGTGCGGGCCAGCTCGTCGCGGTGGGCGCCGGCGACCAGGTCCGTCTGCTGCGCGGTGAGGTCCCGCAGGCGAGCCCGTACCTCCCGCAGCTGCTGCTCCCGGCCGGCACGGGCCTGCTCGACCTCGGTGCGGGCGCTCGCCGCGGCGGACACCGAGACCTCGAGCCGGGCGAGGACCCACGCGGTGGCGACCGAGACCGCCTCCGCCGCACGAGCCTCCCGGCGCAGCCGCTCGGCACGCTCGGCGGCCCGGGCTCGTGCGTCCCGCTCCTTGGCCGCGGCCCGGCGCAGGCCGTCGGCGCGCCCGTGGACCGCACGGGCCCGCTCCTCGGCGGTGCGCAGCGCCAGGCGCGCGTCGACCTCACGCTGCCGTGCCTCGCGCGCGGACTCGGCCAGGCGCTCGGACTCGGCGGTGTCGGGCTCCTCCTCGGGCACGTCCTCGGCCGCGGCCAGACGCTGCTCGAGGTCGGCGAGGCCGGAGCCCGCCTGCTCGCGAGCCGTCTCGGCGCGTGTCACCGCCTGGGCGAGCCGCTCGGCCTCGCCCTGCGCGGCCCGGATGGCCGAGCCGTGCTGACCGAGCTGCTCGGCCACGGCGGCGAGCCGGGCGTCGGACTCGTGCAGCTGGTCGAGGGCGACGTCGACGCGCTGCTGGGCGTCGTGGCGTCGCGCCTCGAGGCGACTGGTCTCGAACGCGGCCCGCTCGCCGGTGGCGGTGGCCTCGGCGAGCGCGGCGGTCGCCTCGTCCACCGCGGCGGAGATCTCCAGCAGGCTGGGCCCCTCCCCCGCGCCGCCGCTGGCCAGGTGCCCGGCGAGCAGCGCGCCGTCGCGCGTGACGGCCACGAGGTCCGCGTGGCGCTCCAGCACCGCACGGGCGGCCGCCAGGTCGGGCACCAGCACGGTGCCGCCCAGCAGTCGCTGCACGGCGGGGCGCAGGTCATCGCGGCAGGTGACGACGGAGCCCGCCGGCACCACGTCCTCCCCCTGCCCGGGGAGGTCGGCGGCGGTGGTGCTGCCGCCCGGGGCATCGGCGAGGAGCAGGGTGGCTCGACCGTGCGCGCCTTCGGTCAGGTGCGCGAGGGCGGCCAGGGCCGCGTCGGTGCCCGCGACGGCCACCGCGTCCGCGCCTCGACCCAGGGCGGTGGCCACGGCGGCCTCCCAGCCCGGCTCCACCTCCAGCAGGTCCACCACGGTGCCGAGGACGCCGGCGGGGCCGCCGTCCGCGACGAGGGCACCGGCGCCGTCCTTGCGGGCCAGGCTCAGCTCGAGCGCGTCCTTGCGGGCGGTCAGCGTGTGCCGGTCCCGGTCGGCCGCGCGTGCCCGCTCGGCGACGACGGCCAGCTGCTCGACGACCTCGTCCAGGGCGGCGACGGCCTCCTCGTGCTCGGCGTCGAGGCCCTCCTCGCCGGCGTCGAGACCCGCCACCTGGGACTCCAGTGCGTGGAAGTCCCGCTGCGCGGCCTCGGCGCGACGCAGGGCCTCCGCCCGCGAGGCGGCCAGCCGCTCGACCTCCTCCTCCGCGCTCTGCGCACGCGAGCGCAGGGTGTTGACCTGACCGGTCAGCCGGGCCAGGCCCTCCCGCCGGTCGGCGGCCGCCCGCACCAGCGCGGCGACGCGGCGGTCCTCGGCGGTGGCCGCCTCCTCCGCGGCCCGCCGCGCGGTCAGGGTCTCCTCCAGGCCGACCCGCAGCCGGTCGACCTCGGCAGCGGCCTCCCGCTCGCGCTCCTGGGCGGCGTCGGCCTCCGCCTCCAGCTCCTCGGGGTCGCGCCCGCGGGCGGGCTCCTCGTCGCCCGCACCGGCGGCGTGACGCAGCCGCTCGCGGGCCAGGGACTCGGTGCCGCGCAGCCGCTCGCGCAGGCCGGAGAGGTCGAACCAGGTCTGCTGGGCGGCCGAGAGCGCGGGCAGGTCCTCGCGCAGCGCCGCCTCCACGGCGGCCTCCTGCTCGCGGCCGGCGGCCAGGTCGGCCTCGACCTGCGCGCGTCGCTCGGCGAGGACGGACTCGTCGGCCAGCTCCTTCTCCAGCAACGCCCGGGCGCGGCCGAGGTCGTCGGCCAGCAGACGGGCGCGGGCGTCGCGCACCTCGGCCTGCACGGTGGCGGCGCGGCGGGCCGCCTCCGCCTGCCGTCCGAGGGGCTTGAGCTGGCGGCGGATCTCGGAGATGAGGTCACCCAGACGGTTGAGGTTGCCCTCGCACGCGTCGAGCTTGCGCAGCGCCTTCTCCTTGCGCTTGCGGTGCTTCAGGACGCCCGCGGCCTCCTCCACGAAGCCGCGCCGGTCCTCCGGGGTGGCGTGCAGGATCGTGTCGAGCTGCCCCTGCCCGACGATCACGTGCATCTCGCGGCCGATGCCGGAGTCGCTGAGCAGCTCCTGGACGTCGAGGAGTCGGCAGCCGGTGCCGTTGATGGCGTACTCGGAGCCGCCCGAGCGGAACATCGTCCGGCTGATCGTCACCTCGGCGTAGTCGATCGGCAGGGCGCCGTCGGAGTTGTCGATGGTGAGGACGACCTCGGCGCGGCCCAGGGGCGGGCGGCCGGAGGTGCCGGCGAAGATGACGTCCTCCATCTTCCCGCCGCGCAGGGACTTGGCACCCTGCTCGCCCATGACCCAGGCCAGGGCGTCGACGACGTTCGACTTGCCCGAGCCGTTGGGGCCCACGATGCACGTGATGCCCGGCTCGAGCTGGAGCGTGGTGGCCGACGCGAACGACTTGAAGCCCTTGAGGGTCAGGCTCTTCAGGTACAAGCCGGGGTCTCCTGAGCGGTCGGCGAGGCGTCGGACGGGCGTCCTGCGGGGCCATCATGCCCCGTGACGCCTCCGGCGTGCCCGCACCCGGGCAGCGTGCCGCCGCTGGGAGGCTCGGGCGCCGTCCGTGTGCCGCTGCTCGCGGCCCCACCGGGTCGACCGGGTGAGGGGTGCGAGCGCCGTCGCGGCCGCCGCGGCGAGCGCCGGGCGGCCGGGCCGGCCCGTCAGGCGGGCTGCATCTCCTGCATGGCGGCCTCGAGCTGCTCGGCGTGCGCAGCGACGAGGCGGTCGTTCTCGAGGGAGAGGCGGGTGACGAGAGCCTCCAGCTCGGCCACGCGGTTGCGCAGGCGAGCGTTGTCGGACGCCAGACGGGCGTCGCGCAGGTCGCTGTTCATGTAGCCGATCAGCGCCTTGGCCATGGGCTTGACCTTCCGGGAGGAGTGGTGTGACCCGGGACCGGGCCATCGTCAAGAATCCCACCAGGTCGCAGGAGGGTCAAACCCGGGACGCATGCCCACCGGGGTAGTCGCCGAACCGCCACGGACGCGGCACCTCCCCAGCCCCTCCCGGACGCCTGCGGTTCACCTCTCGCCGCAGGTCAGCGGGGTTGCCGACGGCGACGTGGCGCCGGCTGGCAGGTGGGGCAGAAGTAGGACGAGCGGTTCATGAACGCCACCCGCCGTACCGGGGTGCCGCAACGCAGGCACGGCTCGCCCTCGCGGCCGTAGGCGTGCAGCGAGCGGTCGAAGTAGCCGGACTCGCCGTTGACGTTGACGTAGAGGGCGTCGAAGGACGTGCCGCCCTGGACGAGCGCGTCCCGCATGACGTCCCTGGCGTGCCCGAGCAGCTCGCTCACCTGGGCCCGGGTGAGCCGGTCCCCCGGACGCTCACCGTGCAGGCGGGCGCGCCACAGGGCCTCGTCCGCGTAGATGTTGCCGACGCCCGAGACGAGGTTCTGGTCCAGCAGCTGCCGCTTGATGGCCACCGACCTACGCCGGACGCGCGCGACGAAGGCGTCGTCGTCGAACGCGGTGTCGAGGGGGTCACGGGCGATGTGCGCGATCTCGGGCGGCAGGTCGGCGCCACCGGCCGAGACCAGCAGGCCGCCGAACATCCGCTGGTCGACGAAGCGCAGCTCGCGGCCGTGCTGCAGGCCGGAGAGCGCGAGCCGGACCCGCAGGTGCCGCTCCGCGGGTGCCTCGGGCGGCTGGACCAGCAGCTGACCGCTCATGCCGAGGTGGGCCAGCAGCGCGTCGCCGTCGTCCAGCGCGAGCCACAGGTACTTGCCGCGACGGCGGGCCGAGACGAGACGACGCCCTGCCAGGGCGGCCGCGAACCCCTCGGGGCCACGCGGGTCACGCCGGACGGGGCGTTCGTGCAGGACGTCGACGCGCTCGACACGACCGCCGAGCACGTGTCGCTCGAGGCCGGCGCGGACGACCTCGACCTCGGGGAGCTCGGGCACGTCAGCCGGCGGCGCCGGCCGCGGGGGTGCCGGCCGTGGGGTTGCCGGCCGTGGGGGTGCCGGCGGTCGCCGAGGTCCCCAGGTCCGCCTCGATCTCCTCGTAGGCGGTCTGGGCGGCGGCCTGCTCGGCCTCCTTCTTGGAGCGGCCCTGGCCGTTGCCGTAGAGCTGCTCCCCCACCCGCACCTGCGCGCGGAACGTCTTGGCGTGGTCGGGGCCGGAGTCCTCGATGACGTACTCCGGGACGCCGAGCTCGTGCTCGGCTGCGAGCTCCTGGAGGGACGTCTTCCAGTCCAGGCCGGCGCCGAGCGCGGAGGCCTCCTCCAGCAACGGGTCGAAGAGGCGGTGCACGACGACCGCGGAGGTCTCCAGACCTCCGGTCAGGTGCACCGCCCCGATGACCGCCTCCACGGTGTCGGAGAGGATCGATGCCTTCTCGCGACCACCCGTGGTCTCCTCACCGCGCCCCAGCTTGATGTGCGGGCCGAGCCCGATCGTGCGCGCCACGCCCGCGAGGGCGCGGGCGTTGACGACCGCGGCCCGCAGCTTGGCCAGCCGCCCCTCCGACAGGTCGGGGTGCGTCCGGTACAGCGTCTCGGTCACGACGACGCCCAGCACCGAGTCGCCCAGGAACTCCAGGCGCTCGTTGGTGGGCAGGCCGCCGTGCTCGTAGGCGTAGCTGCGGTGGGTGAGGGCACGCTCGAGCAGCTGGGGGTCCAGGTCGGGATCCCCCAGCGCCGCCCGCAGCGCGGTGTGGTCGAGCTCCTCGCTCAGGACAGGACCTGAGCTCAGAGGACCTGGCGGCGAGCGCCGCGAGCGCCGTACTGGCCGCACTCGCCGCACGCGCGGTGCGGGAGGTGCTTGGCACCGCAGGCGGGGTTCGCGCAGGTCACCAGGGTCGGGGCCACGGCCTTCCAGGCCGAGCGACGGTGCCGGGTGTTGCTGCGCGACATCTTCCGCTTCGGGACTGCCACTGTTGTCTCCTCGTCATCGCCGGGGCGGGGTCTCCCGCTCCGGTCAGCTCTTGTCGTCCAAGTCCTGCTTGAGGCCGGTCAGCCCCGCCCAACGCGGGTCGATCGGGTCCTCGTGCCCGTGGTCGGGCTCGTCGTTCAGCCGCACCCCGCACTCCGGGCAGAGGCCTTCACAGTCCTCCGAGCACAGGGGCTGGAACGGTAGTGCCAGCACCACCGCGTCCCGCAGCTGGGGCTCGAGGTCGACCAGGTCGCCGTCGAGCCGGCTGACGTCGTCGTCCTCGTCGTGAGGCGTCTGGTGCTCGTCGTAGACGTACAGCTCCTGGAACGTCACGTCGACCTCGTCGTCGATCGGCTCCAGGCACCGCACGCACTCGCCGTCGAGCGAGGCGTGAGCCTCACCCGTGACCAGCACCCCCTCCATGACCGCCTCGAGGCGCAGGTCCAGCTGGACCGGCGACCCCTCGGGGACACGCAGGACTTCGATGCCCAGATCTGTCGGGGCCGGTACCGTTCGCGACACCTGACGTTGGGACCCCGGGCGGCGGCCGAGCTCGTGGGTATCGAGCACGAGCGGCGCTCTCGGGTCCAGGCTGGTCAGGGGATCACTTCCGGTTCCGGGCACGACACATCGTCGAGAATCGTAACGGTGGGCTGGTGTGCCACCAAACTGCTGACGCAGGGGTGACCGGCACCAGCAGCGACCGGGCTCACGACCCGCCCCCCGCGCTCCGCTCGGCCAGCCGCGCGACGAGGGCCTCGTGCACGAAGGCGGGCAGGAACGCCGAGGTGTCGCCGCCGAACGCCGCGACCTCCTTCACCAGCGAGGAGGACACGAAGGCGTGCTCGGGGCTCGTCGGCAGGAACAGCGTCGTGACGCCGGTCAGCCGCGTGTTCATGTGCGCCATCGGCAGCTCGTACTCGTAGTCCTGCGCGGTGCGCAGCCCCTTGACGATGGCCTGGGCGCCGATCTCGGCGCAGAACCCCGTGACCAGGCCCTCGAAGCCGGCCACGCGCACGCTGGGCAGGTCGGCACAGGCACGGCGCAGCAGGTCCATCCGCTCCTCGGCGGAGAACAGGCGTCGCTTGGAGGCGTTGACGCCCACGGCCACGACGACCTCGTCGAACAGCGCGGCGGCGCGCGCGATCACGTCGAGGTGGCCCAGCGTCACGGGGTCGAAGGACCCCGGCACCACCACGGTGTGCGTCACGGACGCTCCTCCTCCTGCTGCACGTCGCCGTCCTGCTCCTGCTCCTGCGCCCCGCCCGGCCAGTCGGCCGTCCAGAGCGCGGTCTCACCGTAGTTGCGCGGCTTGCGGGCCGTGAAGCCCGCGGGCCAGCGCGGCTCGGGGCTCCGGGCCGACCGCTCCACCACGACCAGCGCGTCCACCGCCAGCCAGCCCGGTGCGCCCAGCGCCACCAGGTCGGCCGCCACGGCGTCGTCCGCGAGGGGGTAGGGCGGGTCGGAGAGCACCAGGTCGTAGGGCTCGGACGGCGGCGGCCCGGCGAGGAAGGAGCGCACCGTGCCGGCCACGACCCGCACGGGCCCCAGGCCCAGGTCGGTGGCGTTGCGGCTGATCAGGCCGGCCGTGCGCTTGTCGTGCTCGACCAGCGTGGCCGCGCTCGCCCCGCGGGAGAGCGACTCCAGCCCGAGGGCGCCGGTGCCGGCGTAGAGGTCCAGGACCCGCAGCCCGTCGAAGGAGCCGGCCCACGACTGCACCGTGGAGAACAGCGCCTCGCGGACCCGGTCGCTGGTGGGACGGGTCGCGCTGCCGCGCGGGGTGGCCAGCGAGCGACCGCCCGCCGAGCCGGCGATGATCCGGGTCATGACGCCCGATCGTAGGGTCGTCAGGACCGGTCGACGAAGGCGGCCGCGGCCGTGCGCTCCAGCTCGGTGACCATGCCCGCCAGCAGCGGCGCCTGCCGCAGGTCCGCGTCGGCGTCGAGCAGGGCCGTCGCGGCCTCCCGGGCCGCCACGATGGTCTCCTCGTCGCGCAGGACCCGCAGCGTCTGCAGGCTGGAGCGGAAGCCGGACTGGCTGGCGCCCAGGACGTCGCCCTCCCGGCGCAGCTCGAGGTCGATCCGGGAGAGCTCGAAGCCGTCGGAGGTGCCGGCCACGGCGTCGAGCCGCTCGCGGGCCGGTGAGCCCGCCTCGGCGTGGGTGACCAGGAGGCACAGGCCGGGCAGGCCGCCGCGTCCGACGCGACCGCGCAGCTGGTGCAGCTGGGAGATCCCGAACCGGTCGGCGTCGAGCAGGACCATGGTGGTGGCGTTCGCGACGTCCACGCCGACCTCGATCACCGTGGTGGAGACCAGCACGTCGACGTCGCCGGCGGCGAAGGAGCGCATGGTGCGGTCCTTCTCGTCGGCCGCCATCCGGCCGTGCAGCGGCTGGACCCGCAGCCCGGCCAGCGGCCCGGACGAGAGCTCGGCCACCACGTCCTCGACGGCGGAGAGCGGGCGCGGGGCGTCCTCTCCCCCGCCGGCCGCCCCCTCGGTGGGGTCGCCCCAGTCGTCGGGGGCGTCGGGGGCGTCGAGGGCGTCGGCGGGCTCCTCCTCGTCGCCGGCGATGCGGGGGCAGACGACGTAGACCTGGTGCCCCTTGCCGACCTCCTCGCGGGCGCGGGCCCAGATCCGGTCGGCCCAGTGCGGGGCGTCGGCGAGCGGCACCACGGTCGACTGGATCGGCGCGCGGCCCGCGGGCAGCTCGTCCAGGACGGAGGTCTCCAGGTCGCCGAAGACGGTCATGGCCACGGTCCGCGGGATGGGCGTCGCCGTCATCACCAGGATGTGGGGCGGCACCCCGCGGGACTTGTCGGTGAGCGCCGCGCGCTGCTCGACGCCGAAGCGGTGCTGCTCGTCGACGACGACCAGGCCGAGGTCGGCCAGCTGCACCGTGTCCTGGAGCAGCGCGTGCGTGCCCACGACGATGCCGGCCTCGCCCGACGCCAGCCGCAGGAGCGGCTCGGTGCGCTCCCGCTTGGTCATCGAGCCGGTCAGCAGCTCCACGCGGGTCGCCTCGTCGGCGCCGCCGAGCATGCCGCCGGCAGCAAGGTCGCCGAGCATGGCGGTCAGCGAGCGGTGGTGCTGCTGGGCGAGCACCTCGGTGGGGGCCAGCAGGGCGGCCTGGCCGCCGGAGTCGACCACCCGCAGCATCGCCCGCAGCGCCACGAGGGTCTTGCCGGAGCCCACCTCTCCCTGGAGCAGCCGGTTCATCGGTCGGTCGCGCGCCAGGTCGTCGAAGATCTCCTCGCCGACGCGCTCCTGGCCCGCAGTGAGCGTGAACGGCAGCCGGGCGTCGAACGCCGCGAGCAGGCCCCCGCCGCCGGTCCGGGGGCGGGCTCCCTCGGCGGCCGCGGCGCGCCGCCGGCGTCCGAGCACGAGCTGGGTCACGAGCGCCTCGTCGAAGGCGAGCCGCTTGCGGGCCCGGGTGACCTGGCCGAAGTCGTCGGGCGCGTGCAGCCACGCGAGCGCCTGGCGCAGGCCGATCAGCCCGTGCTCCTCGCGCACGTCCTCGGGGATCGGGTCGGGCAGCTCCTCCAGCACCGAGAGCGCGAACGCGACGGCCCGCTGGAGGTCCCACGACTCCACGCCCTTGGTGAGCGGGTAGATCGGGTAGAGGTCGCCGAGGTTCTCCAGGGCCAGCTGGGCCGTGTCCTCCCCCGGCGTGCCCATCAGCACCATCTGCGGGTTGGTGAGCTGCCACTGGCCGTTGAAGCGGCTCGCCTTGCCCTGGAAGATGCCGCGGCGACCGGGCTGGAGGCGGTGCTGGTGGTACTGGGAGACCCGCGCGTTCTTGGCGAAGAAGGTCATCCGCAGGTCCGGGCCGCCCGTCGCCAGGGTGACCTCGACCCGGTAGGCCGGACGGCCGGTGCGGCGGTCGGTGTAGGTGCGCTCCCTGCTCTGCGAGACCTTGCCGACCACCACCAGCATCTCGCCCTCGACGAGCGACTCGACCTCGGTGAGCTCGGCGGTCTTCACGTACCGCCGCGGGTGGTGGTTGAGCAGGTCCCCGACGGTCTCGATGTGCAGGCCCTCGACGATGCGCTTGCGCTTGGCGCCCGCCTCGCCCAGGACGGCCTCGACCTTCGAGTCCAGGGTGATCACGGGCTCTCCTCGGGCAGGCGTGCGGGGGTGCGCGGCAGCAGGATCGCTCACTCCACCGACAGCAGCAGCGGGTAGCGCTCCTGGCCACCGTCGTACACCAGCACCTCGACGAGCGGGTGGTGCCGCTCCGCCCAGGCGGCGATCCGCTCGGCGGCGCCGCCGCTGACCTCGTCCGCGCCGGCGACGACCGTGAGGAGCTCCCCACCCTGGGCCAGCAGTCGGCCGGCGACGTCCACGGCCACCTCGTGCAGGTCGGCGCCCACGACCGCGAAGTCGCCGGCGACGACGCCGAGCACGTCGCCCGGCTCGCACGGGCCGGCCATCGTCATCGCCGGTCGGGCGGCCACGGTGACCGCTCCGTCGCGGACCTGCCGGGCGGTGGCCGTCATCTCCCGGACGTCGGCGGAGAAGCCGCGGCCCGGGTCGTGCACGGCCAGCGCGGCGAGGCCCTGCACCTGCGCGCGGGTGGGCACGACGGCGACCCGGACGCCGGTGGCCTCCTGCGCCGTCGAGGCGGCGACCTGGGCGCTGCGCACGACGTCCTCGCCGTTGGTGAGGACGACGACCTGCTCGGTGCCGGCGTGCCGGATGGCCTCCAGCAGCTGGCCGGTGGACGGCAGCCGACCAGGGTCGCCCTCGACGACCACGGCCCCGGCGCCGGCGAAGAGCTCGGAGAGGCCCGGGCCGGCGGAGACGGCCACGATGCTGCGGCCCGGCGCGAGCCGCGGTGCGGGGCTCGGGTGCCCGGCCTCGTCCGCCGCGGAGGGGCGGCCCGTCCCGCCCGCGTCGCCGCGCTCCTCGGTCCCGTCGTGGTCGTCGTGCTCGTGGCGGGCGTGGTGACGGTGCACGTCGTCGGCGAGGTGGGTGATGCGGATGTGGTGGGGGCGGCCGAGCTCGACGCCGGCCTCGACGGCGGCACCGGCGTCGTCCACGTGCACGTGGACGTTCCACAGCCGCCCCTCCCCCACGACCACGAGGGAGTCGCCGAGCGCGTCGAGGCGCTCGCGCAGGGTGGCCACGGCGGCCTCGTCGGCCTCGAGCAGGTACATGACCTCGTAGGCGGGGGCCTCGCAGCCCGGCTCGGCGCCCGGAGCGGAACCACCGGCGGCCGGTCGTCCGACCTGTGCCGAGGGCTCGGGCCGGACGCGGCACACCACCGGCTCGGGGCGGCGTCCGGTGAGCAGGGTCGTGGCCGCGTCGAGGACCGCGACGAGGCCCCGTCCGCCGGCGTCGACCACGCCCGCCGCGGCCAGCGTGGCCAGCTGCGAGGGGGTGCGGGCCAGTGCCTCGCGGGCCGCGGCAGCGGCGGCCACCAGCACGTCGCGCACCCGGGCGATCGGGTCGTCGGCGACCGCACCGGCCGCCTCGGCGGCCGCGCGGGCCACGGAGAGGATCGTGCCCTCCACCGGCGTCCCGACCGCCTGCCAGGCCGCCGCGGCGGCCTCGGCGATCCCGTCGGCCAGGACGACGGCGTGCCGCCGTGCCGGGTCGGCGGCCGCGACCCGGGCGGCCAGCGCGCGCAGCATCTCGGAGAAGATGACGCCGGAGTTGCCGCGCGCACCCAGCAGCGCCCCGCGGCCCAGGGCAGCCAGGGCGTCGACCGGCCCCGCCCCGTCCACCCCGACGGTCTCGAGCAGGGAGTCCCGCCCGGAGCACAGCGTCAGGTACATGTTCGTGCCGGTGTCGCCGTCGGGCACGGGGTAGACGTTGAGGTCGTCGACCTCCTCGCGCACCGCCGCCAGCGCGTCGGTGGCCGCGTCCACGAACCGCTGCACGACGACGAGGTCGATGCTGGTCCCGGCGGTGGTCACGCGGCGAAGACTAGGGCATCCTGAGGGCGCACCCGAGACGGTGCTCCGGGCTCCACGGTCGTGGATTCGTCCGGCGCGGCCCGCCTCGGCTACTCTCTTGTGGTTGCCCCGGCCGGTCCGGTGCGCCCACGACGGGCCCACCACGCCAGGCAGGGCCCCGACATCGTTCGGCCCGCACGGGCCGGAAACTGTACGTAATCCCGATCCCGATCCACAGGAGTTCACGGTGGCTGCCGTCTGTGACATCTGCGCCAAGAAGCCGACCTTCGGCAACAACCGGCCGTGGTCCCGCAAGATCACGAAGCGTCGCTTCGACCCCAACATCCAGCGCGTCCGCGCCACGGTCAACGGCACCCCCAAGCGCCTGAACGTGTGCACCGGCTGCCTGAAGGCCGGCAAGGTCTCCCGCTGACCTGATCAGCGCCCACCGCGGCCGTCGTCCCTCGTTGGACGGCGGCCGCGGTTCGTTTTGCGGCCCGGGCCGAGTGCGCTCAGAAGTGGGTCCAGCCGGGAGCGCCCTCCCAGGCACCCCCGTCGACGGTGACGCCGCTGCCCTCCGCGACGGTGCCGATCGCGTGGAAGCCCTCGGGCAGGCCCACGCCGGGCGGGAAGGTGGCCAGCAGGGCGTGGTCGTCGCCACCGGAGAGCACGAGCTGGAGCGGGTCGCTGCCCAGGGCCGCGCCGACGGCCGCGACGGGCTCGGCGACGTCGAGGTCGGCGGTGCGGACGTCGATGGCGACCCCGCTGGCCTCGGCCAGGTGCCCGGCCTCGGCCAGCAGCCCGTCGGAGACGTCGATGAGGGCGGTGGCACCGCCCTCGGCGGCGGCGGGACCGGCCTCGTAGGGCGGCTCGGGGTGTCGGTAGGCCTCCACGACGGCCCGCGGGGAGCGGAACCCGCGCCCCAGCACGGCCAGCCCGGCCGCGGCCCAGCCCTGGCGGCCCGCCAGGGCCAGCACGTCGCCGGGCCGGGCTCCCGAGCGCAGGACAGGAGCCACGGTGCAGGTGCCGAGCACCGTCACCGAGACCACCACCTGGTCGGCCCGGGTCACGTCGCCGCCGACGATGCTCGCGCCGACGAGACGGCACTCCTCGGCGAAGCCGCGGGCCAGGTCCAGCGCCCACGCCAGCGGCAGGTCGGCGGGGGCGGCCAGACCCACCGTCAGGGAGTGCGCACGGCCGCCCATCGCGTTGACGTCGGAGATGTTCTGCGCGGCGGCTCGACGGCCGACGTCCGCGCCGTCGCACCACTCCCGGCGGAAGTGGCGGCCCTCGACCATGAGGTCGGTGGAGACCACGACGTGACCCTTGCGGATGCGCAGCAGCGCGGCGTCGTCACCGGGGCCCACCAGCACGTGCTCGCCCATCTCGAAGAGGTCGACCATGCGGCTGATGAGGCCGAACTCCCCCGCGTCGGCGACGGTGGCGCCCGGAGGCAGGTCGGCGGCCGGGGAGGACATGCCCCCATCCCACCAGACGCCCTCCCCGGCGCCGCGAGGCAGGTCCCCGGCCCGCGTCCCACCCCGCGGCTCCCCCCGCGTCCCGACGGGCCCGTCCGGAGGCGTGCGGGCCGACAGGTATGGTCCGCTCGGCGGCGGAGGTCCTCCGACGCCCGCGGCAACGGCGCCGTGACCCCGCCCCGAGGAGTGAACCGTGGTCGTCCAGGCCTACATCCTGATCCAGACCGACGTCGGCAAGGCCGCCCAGGTGGCCGGCGAGATCCGGGACATGCCCGGCGTGACGCAGGCCGACGACGTCACCGGCCCCTACGACGTCATCGTCCGGGCCGAGGCCCGCGACGTCGACGAGCTCGGCCGGATGGTCGTCTCCAAGGTCCAGTCCCTCGACGGGATCACCCGCACCCTGACCTGCCCGGTCGTCAACATCTGACGACCCACCCCCACGCCGGAGGAGCCGACGTGCCACCGTTCACCCGCCCCGCCACGGCGCTGCTGTCGGCGGCCCTGCTGACCGGCGCCCTGGTCGGCTGCGGCTCCTCCGGCGTCGCGGTGCCGGGCACCGAGACCCTCGACGCCGCGGACCGCCAGGCCTGCACCGACCTGCTGGAGTCGCTCGGCACCGAGCTGGGCACCCTCTCGGCCCGCGCGGAGCCGGACCTCGAGGCCGGCACCGCCGTCTTCGGCGACCCCAGCTCGCTGAACCAGGAGGACGACGTCACCGTCGTCTGCGGTGCGGTCGCGCCCGACGGGCTGGAGGCCACCTCCGCCTGCGACGCGGTGCAGGGGGTCGGCTGGTACACGCCGACGGAGCAGCTGGACGACCCGGGCGGCGGCGCCGTCAGCACCACGGTGGAGTTCTCCCCGCGCGTCAGCGTGGTCTTCCCCGCCACCGAGCGCGGCGACGCCGGCTTCTCGGTGCTCACCGCCCTGGCGGCTCCGGTCAAGGAGCACCTCGAGCGCGTGACCACCTGCAAGTAGCCGTCCCCGGCCTTGCCCGGCCAGGGGTACCGGTCGGCTGCCGTACCGCGTACCGGGCATCCGGACGGCGCCCGCACGAGCGCACAGGACCGTGTGGGAGCCTGTACCCATGAGCGCAGCAGAGCCCCTCGAGATCCCCGGCCCGGTCGCGGTCATCGCCGGCGGGCTCTCCCACGAGCGTGACGTCTCCTTGGCCAGCGGCCGGGTCCTGGTGCGTGAGCTGCGCCAGGCGGGCGTCGAGGCCGCCGCCTACGACTTCGACCGCAAGCTGCTCAGCGCGCTCGAGGACGACAAGGTCGCCGTCGCCTTCCCGGTGCTGCACGGCCAGTTCGGCGAGGACGGGGAGATCCAGACCCTGCTCGAGCTGATCGACATGCCGTTCGTCGGCTCCCCCAGCGCCGCGTGCCGCGTCGCGTGGGACAAGGCGACCAGCCGCGAGCTGCTGCGCCGGGCCGGCATCCCCACGCCCGAGAGCGTCGGGCTCTCGGCGCAGACCTTCCGCGACGTCGGGCCCAGCGCGCTGATGGAGCACGTGATGGCCCACCTGGGCGAGCGGGTCGTGGTCAAGCCGACCCGCGGCGGCTCCGCGCTGGGCGTCACGGGCGTCGACGGGCTGGGCGCGCTCCCCTCCGCGCTCGTGCGGGCCTACTCCTACTGCGAGGACGCGCTGGTCGAGCGGTTCATCGAGGGCGTCGACGTCAGCGTGGTGTGCGTCGAGGACGCCCAGGGCCTGCGTGCCCTCTCGCCGGTCGCGATCGACTTCGAGAAGGGCCACGAGTTCGACTTCTCGGCCCGCTACACCGCCGAGTACGTCGGGCTGTCGCGACCGGACTTCGGCGAGGACGTCATCGCCGAGCTGGAGCGGGCCGCCTGCCAGGCGCACGAGGTGCTGGGCCTGCGCGGCCTGAGCCGCAGCGACTTCATCGTCTCCCCCGACGGCTCCTACGTCGTCCTGGAGACCGCCATCACCCCCGGCACCACCGAGACCTCGGTGATGCCGTTCGCGTGCGGTCTCTCCGGCACCACCCTCGGCCAGGTCACCCGCGACCTGATCGCCCACGTGCTCGCCTGAGCGCCCCGCGCACACGTAGACGCAGCAACGCGGAAGGCCCCGGACCGTGCGGTCCGGGGCCTTCTGCTCGTGCGCGTGGCGGTCGCCCGCGTCAGCCCTCGCTGGGCAGGCCGGCGAGCTTGGAGGCGATGCCGCCGGCGGCGCGCAGGGCCACGCCCTCCTCGTAGTTCCAGGTGGCGCGGGGCGGCAGCTTCTCCGCCTCGGCCAGCGCCGACTTCAGCACCTCGGCCGGGGTGGTGTCGGGCCACAGGTAGAGGGCCAGCGCGCCCGGGATCGAGTTGACCTCGTTGACGAACACCTCGGTGCCGTCGGAGAGGAAGTCGATGCGCAGGACGCCGGTGAGGCCGGTGAGCTCGACGACGCGGCGGGCCAGCTCCTGGATGCGACCGCGCAGATCGTCGCTGATGTCGGCGGGGAACTCGCGCGGCGCGGAGGCCAGGCCCTCGGTGTGCAGGTACTTCGCCGAGTAGTCGTAGATCGCGCCGTCCGAGGGCCGCAGCGGGCGCTCCACGTCCGAGACCGCCAGCGTCGGGGCCGTGCGCACCGAGACGTTGAGGTCGAACAGATCGGGGCGGTTGGGCTCGACGACCGCGCCCTCGCGCAGGTGCGGGCTGGTCGAGAGCAGCGCACGCGCGGTCTCCAGGTCGTCGACGACCTCGATGCCGATCGAGGAGCCCCCGAAGCGCGGCTTGATGATGTAGGGGCCCTCGAAGCCGGGGGCGTGGTCGGCGCTGAGCAGCTGCCGGTCGAGCGTCGGGACGCCGGCGGAGGCCATCACGCCGCCGAAGGCCAGCTTGTCCATGCCGAGCGCGGCCGCGGCCAGGGTGCCGCCGGTGGCCGGGACGCCGAGCATCGCGAACAGCGCCTGCGCACCGCCGGACTCGCCGGCGCCGCCGTGCAGCGTGGACAGCACGGTGCCGACGTCCAGCTTCTTGGCCCGCATGCCGGGCAGGTAGAACCCGTCGCCCTTGTCGGCGCCGATCCGCAGCTCGAGCTTCTTGGCCGAGGCCGGGGGCCCGCCGAGGTAGTCGCGGGCCTCGGTGCCGTTGGGCACGAGGTGGAAGTCCTCGCTGCGCGCCCAGTAGAGGCACTGCACCTCGAGCCCGGCGCGGCTGAGCACCCGCTCGGCCTGCAGCCCGGTCAGGATGCTGATGTCGTGCTCCGCCGACGGTCCGCCGAAGACGACGGTTGCCTTGCTCACCACGTGTGGGACTCTCCTGCTGGGTCGGTGTCGTGCTTGCGTGCCGGGCCGCCGGGCGGCCCGGGGAGCAGTCTCGCACCTCCCCGCCGCACCCGGCCCATCACGCGCCGATCACGGGTAGTGGTCGGGCAGGTCGTTCTCGAAGAGGATGACGTCGCCGGCGCGGGCCTGCTTGCGCACCCAGGCGGTGGCGGCCTCCCGGGAGGCGAAGCGCTTGGTGCGCTCCTTCTCGCCGGCCAGCAGCGCCGGGACGTTGGTGCGACCCACGACGCACAGGGTGCTGCGCTCGTCGCCGGTGGCGTCGACGGCGAGGGCGGCGTTGCGCTCGCGCTGCCGGTGCCCTAGCTCCATCATGCCGGGGGTGATCGTCCAGACCCTGCCGCTCTCCCCCGCCAGCTCGCGGGCGTGGGCCAGGGCCCGGGCCGCGCCGGTGGGGTTGGAGTTGAAGGTGTCGTCGATGACCGCGACGCCGTCGGCGCCGGTGGTGGCCTCCGCGCGGTGCGGGGTGGCCGGGATGCCGGGCAGGCGCTCGAGCAGCGTCTTCTCGGGCACGTCCAGCGCCACGGCCAGGCCGACCGCGACGGCCACGTTGGTGGGGTGGCCGACGTCCGCGGGCAGCCGCACGGGGTGGGCAGCACCGCTGAGGACCAGCTCCCAGCCGCCGTCCTCGGCCCGGCGGACGACCACCTCGGCCTCGGGGTGCTCGCCGGCGGAGACGGCGATGACCCGCTTCTCCGCGCGCATCCGCTCGGCGATCTCGTGCAGCTCCGGCACGTCGACGTTGAGGACGACGGTCGAGGCGGGCGGCAGGATCTCGCTCTTGGCGCGGACGATGGTCTCGCGGTTCTTCATCCGCTCCAGGTGAGCCTCGCCGATCGTGGTGATCGCCGAGACCTCGGGGCGGAAGATCTCGCACAGCGACGCGATCTCGCCGGGGCCGTAGGTGCCCATCTCCGCGACGAACACGTCGGTGCCGGGCTCGAGCCGGTCGTTGACGGCGCGGGAGAGGCCGAGCACGTTGTTGAAGGACGCCGGGCTGGCCAGCGTCGACCAGCGGCCCTGGAGCAGGTGGGTCACGTAGTTCTTGGTGGAGGTCTTGCCGTAGGAGCCGGTGATCGCCACGACCCGCGGGGAGACACGCTTGATCTTCTCGGCGGCCGAGACCTGCCAGCGCTTGTTCAGGCGCGCCTCGATCGGCTGGGCGGCCAGCAGCGCCACCTCGACCAGCGGCACCGCCAGGAGCGGGAGGAAGGAGACGGCGCCCAGCGGCAGCAGCACCGCGGTCACGACGACCTGCAGGCCGACGGTGAGGGCGACCAGGCGCTTGACGCGCGCGGTGAACGCCAGCTTCTTCTCCGAGCGCCACAGCACCAGGCCCGGCGGCCAGGCGACGAGGACGACGGCGGCCACGACACCCATCAGCGGGTACGGCACGCCGGCCAGGGCACAGACGACGAGCGCCACGAGGCCGAGCAGGCCCAGCGGGACGGCGCGCAGCCAGATGCCGGTCATGGCCAGCACGCGGCCGGGGCCGTAGTGCTCGCGCTGCGCGACGCGCCACCAGCGCAGGTCGGCGACGATCACGAGCACGAGGGTCGCGAGCGCGGCGACCAGGTCGAGCGCGGTCATCGCTCCTCCTCCGGGGTGGACGGGTCGGTGACGGCGGCGGTCTGGGTGGGCTCGCTCTCGCGCAGCACGGCGATCGCCTGCTGGAGCTCGGCCACGAGCGCGGCGTCGAGCAGGTGGGCGGAGCCGGGGACGACGGTGAGCGTGGCGACCTCGCCGAGCAGGTCGAGCGCCTCGCGGGCCATGGGGACGGGCGCGGCAGTGTCGTGCTCCCCCCAGACCATGGCCACCGGCACGCCGTGCTCGGCGACCGTGACCAGCTCCTCGCGGTAGTCCTCGTTGACCAGCTTCACCAGGATCTCGCGCATGACGCCGCGGGCGTTCGCGTAGTCGGCGGAGCCGTGCTTGCGGCGCAGCTGCTCCATCTTGTCGTCACCCACCAGGCCGCGCCTGTGCAGCGCGCGCATGACGCGGTAGCCGAGCGCGGGCTTCCTCCCGCCGCCGGTCGGCTGCTTGCGCAGGAGGGGGACGCCGGTGAGCACGACGCCCCGCACGAGGTCCGGTCGCTTCGCGGCGACGGTGATCGCGACGCGTCCGCCGAAGGAGTGGCCGGCGAGGACGGGGCGGTCCAGCGTCTCGAGGACCTCGATGACGAAGTCCGCGTACTCGGCGGCGCCCCAGGCGGCGTCGGGCTCGGGCGTGGCCCCGTGGCCGGGGAGGTCGAGAGCGAGGGCGTCGGTATCGGCGAGGACAGGGGCCCAGTCGGCGCGGGTGCGCGCCCATCCGTGGAGCGCCACCACCCGCGTCGGACCGGAGCCCGTCTTCTCGGCGAAGGCGCGTCCGCCCAGGAGCGTGGTCAGCACGGGTCAGAGACTAACGGTGGACGCACCACCCGCTTGATCCCGACACCCGCACCGGCGGGTGACCCGGCGCCGGCGCCTCCTAGGCTGGAGGGCGATGAGCACCAGCGACGACACCTCCCCCGCGCCCACCGGCGGCCTCCCCGACGGTCTGGCCCCCTCCACCCGGGCCGTGCACGCCGGGCGTCCGGCCCACGTGCCCGACGCACCGCTGAACGAGCCCCTGACCATGGCCTCGGTCTACGTGGCCGGCGGCGACCGCGAGTACGGCCGGTACGGCAACCCGACCTGGCAGGCGTTCGAGGCCGCCCTCGGCGAGCTCGAGGGCGGCGACGCGCTCGCGTTCTCCTCCGGCCTGGCCGCCGTGTCCTGCGTGCTCGACCTCGTCGGGCAGGACGCGCTGGTGCTGGCCCCGGACGCCGCCTACCAGGGCTCCCTGACCCAGATCGGCGACCTCGAGATGCGCGGTCGTCTGCGCTCCCGCCTGGTCGACGTCGCCGACACCGACGCCGTGCTCGCCGCCATCGACGACGACACCGCGCTGGTCTGGCTGGAGTCGCCCACCAACCCGAACCTGGACGTGGCGGACGTCCCGGCGATCTGCGAGGCGGCGCACGCGGCCGGGGCCTACGTGGTCGTCGACAACACCTTCGCCACCCCGCTGCTGCAGAAGCCGCTGGACGACGGCGCCGACATCGTCGTGCACTCGGCGACCAAGTACCTCTCCGGCCACTCCGACGTGCTCCTGGGCGCCCTCGTCACCCGCGACGAGCAGCTCCGCGGCGTGCTCAAGGGCCGCCGCGACCTGCTCGGCGCCGTGCCCGGCACGCTCGAGTCCTGGCTCGCGCTGCGCGGCATGCGGACGCTGCACCTGCGCGTCGAGCGGGCCTGCGCCAACGCCGCCGAGCTGGCCCGGCGGCTCGCCGAGCACCCGGCCGTGGGCCTCGTCCGCTACCCCGGGTGGGGCGCGATGGTCTCCGTCGAGCTGGCCGCCGGCGCGCTGGCCGCGGACCTGCTGCCCCGCAAGACCCGGCTGTGGGTGCACGCCACCTCGTTGGGCGGCGTCGAGTCCTCCCTGGAGCGGCGTCGACGCTGGGCCACCGAGCCGAAGACGGTCTCGGACGCGCTCGTGCGGCTCTCGGTCGGCATCGAGGACGTCGAGGACCTGTGGGCCGACCTGTCCTCGGCGCTGGACGACCTCGTCGGCTGAGACACCGGTGGTCGAGGGCGAGGAGCGACCCGGGCTCGTTCCTCGCCCGAGTCGCCGTCCTAGTCCTTCTCCGCCTTGGTGTCGCGGGCGAGGGTGATGTCGACCATCTCCTTGGCCGTCATCCGGCCGGAGACGACCTCGTCGACGATGGTGGCCAGCGGGGCGTCCACGCCGTACTGGGCGGCCAGCGCGCGCAGCGACGAGCAGGACTTCGCTCCCTCGGCCACCTGCCGGGTCGAGGCGTAGATCTCCTCGGTGGTCATGCCGCGGCCGAGCTTCTCGCCGAAGGTGCGGTTGCGCGAGAGCGGGGAGGAGCAGGTGGCGACGAGGTCGCCGAGGCCGGCCAGGCCCATGAGGGTCAGCGGGTCGGCACCCAGCCGGGTCGCCAGGCGTGCGGTCTCGGCCAGGCCACGGGTGATGATCGAGGCGGTGGTGTTGTCGCCGAAGCCCAGCCCGACCGCCATGCCGACGGCCAGCGCGACCACGTTCTTGTAGGCACCGCCCAGCTCGCAGCCCACGACGTCGGTCGAGGTGTAGGGCCGGAACGCGGGTGAGTGGACCCGCAGCTGCAGCCGCTTGGCCACGTCCTCGTCGGTGCACGCGACCACCGAGGCGGCCGGCTCGCGCCGGGCGATCTCGCCGGAGAGGTTCGGCCCGCTGATCACGGCGACGCGCTCGCTGGGCACGCCGGTGACCTCGTGGATCACCTCGCTCATCCGGCGCAGCGTGCCGAGCTCGACGCCCTTCATCAGCGAGACGAGCACGGCGTCGGGCTCCAGGTGCGGCGCCCAGCCGACCAGGTTCTCGCGCAGCGTCTGCGAGGGGGTCGCCAGGACGACGACGTCCGCACCGGCGAGGGCCGCCTGCACGTCGTGGGTGGCGCTGATCGCGTCGGGCAGCGTGAGCCCGGGCAGGTAGTCGGTGTTCTCCCGCTTCCCGGTGATCGCCGCGGCGACCTCCTCGCGGCGGGCCCACAGCGTCACGTCGTTGCCGGCGTCGGCGAGGACGATGGAGAACGCGGTGCCCCACGACCCGGCGCCGAGGACGGCGACCTTGCCGAAGCGTCCGGGCTCGGTGGGCCGGGCGGTGCCGGCGGGCTGCTCGGTCATGGGGTGTCTCCTCCGTCGCCGGTGTCCTGCTTCTGGTCCCGGTCCTCCAGGCGCTCGCTCTCCTGCGCCTCCCGGGCTGCCCGCTCCGCCGCCCGTGCTCGGCGCAGGTCGAAGCGCTCCGCCGGAGCCTTCTCGCCGCGCAGCACCTCGACCTCGGCCACGATCGCCGCCTGGATGCGCTCGGTCGCCGCGTGCACCACCTCGGTGGTGACGGGCCCAGCGGCGAGGTCGGAGAGGTCCACGGGCTCGCCCACCGAGAGGTGGATGGTGGTGGGCGGGAACAGGTGCGGGCGCTTGCTGTAGGGCGCCAGCAGCTCGTGGGCCCCCCACTGGCCGACGGGGAGCACCGGGCAGCCGGTCTCCAGCGCGATGCGGGCGGCGCCGGTCTTGCCGGTCATCGGCCACAGCTGCGGGTCGCGGGTGATGGTGCCCTCGGGGTAGACCACGACGCATTCGCCGGCGCGCACGGCGTCCACCGCCGCGGCGTAGGCGGCGTGCCCGTGGCTCTCCCGCTCCACCGGGATCTGGCCCGCGGCCCGCAGGAAGAAGCCGAGGAACCTGTTGCGGAACAGCCCCGACTTCGCCAGGAACCGGGCGAGGCGGCCGTGGTCGTAGACCAGGTGGGCCGCCGTCAGCGGGTCGACGTGCGAGGTGTGGTTGACGGCCAGGACCACGCCGCCCGTGGCGGGGATGCGCTCACCGTGGTGCCAGTCCTGACGCGTCGTCGCGAGGAGGACGGGCTTGAGGATGGCCACCGCGATGGTCCACGCCCAGCCCCGCGGCTGCTGCAACCTGCGAACGGGCACTACGGGTCCTTCTCCTCTGCTCAGGGTCTGCCTCGCGTGGTCACGACCACGCAGGAGGGCAGGCTACTCGTTCGGGTCGCCGGGGGCGTTTGGCAGGATCCTCGCCCGTGCCCCCCTCCGACGCCGTGCCGTCCCCCGCACGCTTCGTGGTGCTCGTGCCGGTGAAGCCCCCCGTGGCGGGCAAGAGCCGCCTCCAGGGCGTGGACGACGGCGCCCGCACCGCGCTCGCGGCGGCCTTCGCCCGCGACACCGTGGCGGCCTGCCTGGCGGCCGAGCAGGTGGCCGCCGTCCTCGTGGCCACCGACGACGCCGTGCTGGCCCTGGCCCTCGGCGCAGCCGGGGCGACGTGCCTGCCCGACGGCGCCACCGGCCTGAACGAGACGCTGGTGCAGAGTGCCGCGGAGGCCGCCCGCCGGTGGCGGGACCTGGTGCCGGTGGCGCTGCCCGCCGACCTGCCCGGGCTCGAGCCCGGTGACCTCGACGCAGCGCTCGCCGCCGCGCACGGGGCCCTGCCGGCGTCAGGCCAGGCGTTCGTGCCGGACGCGGCCGGTCTGGGCACCACGCTCTACACCGCGGAGCCCTCCGCCTTCGCGCCCCGCTTCGGCGAGGGCTCCGCGGCCGCCCACGCAGGCGCGGGCGCCGTCGACCTCACCCGCACCTGCCACGCTCCCCTGGGCTCGCTGAGGCGCGACGTCGACGACCTCGTCGACCTCGCCACCGCCGCGAGCTTCGGGGTGGGTCCGCACACGCGCGCGGTGCTGGACGACCTCGGCCTGTTCTGAGGGCCGACCCGCTCCGGGCGCTCAGTGGGCCAGGAAGTCCACGAGCGCCTTGTCGAACTCCTCGGCGTGGGAGACGTTGAAGCCGTGCGGGGCCCCCTCGACGACGACCAGCTCGGCGCCGGCGACCGCCTCGGCGCTGCGGCGCCCCGAGACCTCGAACGGCACGACCGCGTCGCTCGAGCCGTGCAGCACGAGCGTGGGCACGGTGATCCGGGCCAGGTCCTCGCGGAAGTCCGTGCGGGCGAACGCGCCGATGCAGGCGACCACGGCCTCGTCGCGGGCGGGCTGCTGGAGCGCGACGGCGTCCGCCACGTCGTTGGAGCTGACCCGCAGCTCCCCGTCCACGGAGAAGAAGTTCTCGGTGAATCCCGCGAGGAACTCCTCGCGGTTGGTGCGGGCACCGTCCTCCATCTCCTGCACGTCGGACTCGGAGAGGCCGCCGTCGGGGTTGTCGTCGGTGCGCAGCAGGTACGGCGGCACCGCCGCGGCCAGGACGACGGACCGCAGCCGACCCTCGCCGTGCCGACCCACGTAGCGGGCCACCTCGCCGCCGCCCATGGAGAAGCCGACGAGCGTCACGTCGGTGAGGTCGAGGGCCTCCAGGAGCCCCGCGAGGTCGTCGGCCATCGTGTCGTAGTCGTAGCCGCCGTCCGGCTTGGACGAGGCGCCGAAGCCGCGCCGGTCGTAGGTGACGACCCGGTGACCCGCGGCGACCAGGGTGGGCACCTGCTGCTTCCAGGCCTCCCCCGACAGCGGCCAGCCGTGGATCAGGACGACCGGGTTGCCGGTGGCCTGCTCCGGGGCGGTGTCGGTGTAGTGGAGAGTGACGTCGTTGGTGGTGATCTCGGGCATCGGTGCCCTCCTCACGGTCGGTGGCTGGACCCTCAACGGTGCGTCGCTCGCGGCGCGAGCCACAGGTCCGACCGGGTGTCTCCGCACAGGTGAGCTCACTCCCCTCGATCCTCCTCCGGACGCGGACAGCCCCCGCCGTCCGAAGAGCGACGGGGGCTGCCTGGGGCTGTCTGCTGCGACGAGCGTCAGAGGGTGACCGGCTTGAACGCCGGGCGGGTCTTCTCGAACGCGTCGATGGAGTCGGCGTGGCCGAGGGTGATGCCGATGTCGTCGAGACCCTCCAGCAGGCGCCAGCGGGTGTAGTCGTCGATCTGGAAGGACTCCTCGATCGCGTCGTCGCCCTCGCCGGCACGGATGGTGCGCGACTCCAGGTCGACGGTGATCGCGGCGCCCGGGGTGTCCTCGAGGATCGTCCAGAGCTTCTGCACGACCTTCTCGTCGACCTGGGCGGCCAGGAGGCCGGCCTTGCCCGAGTTGCCGCGGAAGATGTCCGCGAAGCGGGCGGAGACGACGACCTTGAAGCCGTAGTTCTGCAGGGCCCAGACGGCGTGCTCACGCGAGGAGCCGGTGCCGAAGTCGGGGCCGGCCACCAGCACGGTGCCCTGGGCGTAGACCTCGTTGTTGAGGACGAACTCGGGGTCGTTGCGCCAGGCGGCGAACAGGCCGTCCTCGAAGCCCGTGCGGGTCACGCGCTTGAGGTAGACCGCGGGGATGATCTGGTCGGTGTCGACGTTGCTGCGCTTGAGCGGGACGCCGACGCCGGTGTGGGTGGTGAACTTGTCCATGACGTGAGCTCCGTTCAGTCCAGGTCGGCGGGCGAGGAGAGGGTGCCGCGGACGGCGGTGGCCGCCGCGACGGGGATCGACACGAGGTGCGTGCGACCGCCCTTGCCCTGGCGTCCCTCGAAGTTGCGGTTCGAGGTCGAGGCGCTGCGCTCACCGGGGGTGAGGGTGTCGGGGTTCATGCCCAGGCACATCGAGCAGCCCGCGCCGCGCCACTCGGCACCGGCCTCCTTGAAGATGACGTCCAGGCCCTCCTCCTCGGCCTGCAGGCGCACGCGCACCGAGCCGGGGACGACGAGCAGACGGGTGTCGTCGGCGACCTTGCGGCCCTTGATGACGTCGGCGGCCAGTCGCAGGTCCTCGATGCGGCCGTTGGTGCAGGAGCCGACGAAGACCGTGTCGACCTTGACCTCGCGCATCGGGGTGCCGGCCTCGAGGCCCATGTAGCCCAGGGCCTTCTCGCAGGCGATCTTGTCCTGCTCGTCCTCGAAGTCGGACGGGGCGGGCACCGAGGCGCCCAGCGGCACGCCCTGACCCGGGTTGGTGCCCCAGGTGACGAACGGCGTCATGACGGAGGCGTCGAGGACGATCTCCTTGTCGAAGGTCGCGTCGTCGTCGGTGCGCAGCGTCTTCCAGTGCGCGACGGCGGCGTCCCACTCGGCGCCCTTCGGCGCCTCCTTGCGGCCCTCGATGTAGTCGAAGGTCGTCTGGTCGGGGGCGATCATGCCCGCCTTGGCACCCCACTCGATGCTCATGTTGCAGATGGTCATCCGGCCCTCCATGGAGAGCTCCTCGATGGCCTGGCCGCGGTACTCGACGATGTAGCCCTGGCCGCCACCGGTGCCGGTGTGGGCGATCAGGTTGAGCACCAGGTCCTTCGCGGTGACGCCGTCGGGCAGCGAGCCGTTGACCGTCACGGCCATCGTCTTCGGCTTGGCCTGCGTCAGCGTCTGCGTGGCGAGGACGTGCTCGACCTCGGAGGTGCCGATGCCGAACGCGATCGCGCCGAACGCGCCGTGCGTGGAGGTGTGGGAGTCGCCGCACACGATCGTCATGCCGGGCTGGGTCAGGCCCAGCTGCGGGCCGACGACGTGGACGATGCCCTGGTCGATGTCACCGAGGGGGTGCAGGCGGACGCCGAACTCCTCGGCATTGCGACGCAGCGTCTCGACCTGGGTCCGCGAGACCGGGTCGGCGATCGGCTTGTCCCAGTCGAGGGTGGGGACGTTGTGGTCCTCGGTGGCGAGGGTGAGGTCCGGGCGACGGACCTTGCGACCGGCCAGGCGCAGGCCGTCGAAGGCCTGCGGGCTCGTCACCTCGTGGATGAGGTGGAGGTCGATGTAGAGCAGGTCCGGCTCTCCGGCGGTCGAGCGGACGACGTGCTCGTCCCAGACCTTCTCGGCCAGCGTTCGACCCAGTGTCTTGCCCATGACGCACTCCTTCGTGGCGACCGCGACGCCGGCTGGGTGGGCCGGCGATGACTTCTCCCGGCGGCTCGGCCGAGCCACCGGACGGGTAGCGGCGGGGCGTCGTGTGGACGCACCACGGCCGGTTACCGAGAAGGAACTGTACGCCTTCTGGTCCAATGTGTGAGACAGTTGTCCCGTCATCCGAGATGGACGACGCTCGAGACCCCGGGCGTCTGCCCTGCCCGACACCCCGGGCTCGGCCCTCGTGATGGTCCACCCGCCGGGTGCGGCCACGCAACGAAACACAGGAGTGCAGATGGATTCCAGCGGAGTCGGCGTCCTCGACAAGGCCGCCCTCGTGCTGACCGCCCTCGAGTCGGGCCCGGCCACGCTGGCCGGCCTGGTCACCGCCACCGGCCTGGCCCGCCCCACCGCGCACCGCCTGGCCGTCGCGCTCGAGCACCACCGGCTGGTCGCCCGCGACATGCAAGGCCGCTTCGTGCTCGGCCCTCGCCTGGCCGAGCTGTCCGCGGCCGCCGGCGAGGACCGCCTGCTCGCCACCGCCGGCCCTGTGCTCGCCCGTCTGCGCGACATCACCGGCGAGTCCGCCCAGCTGTGGCGCCGCCAGGGCGAGCACCGCGTCTGCGTGGCCGCCGCGGAGCGCCCGTCGGGCCTGCGCGACACCATCCCCGTCGGCTCCCAGCTCACCATGCGCGCCGGCTCGGCCGCCCAGGTGCTCCTCGCCTGGGACGACCCGGAGCGGCTGCACCGCGGGCTGCAGAACGCGGCCTTCTCCGCCGCTGCGCTCTCGGGCATCCGCCGCCGCGGCTGGGCACAGTCGATCGGCGAGCGCGAGCAGGGCGTCGCGTCCGTCTCCGCGCCGGTGCGCGCCCCCAGCGGCAAGATCATCGCGGCGGTGTCGGTCTCCGGCCCGCTGGAGCGTCTCTCCCGCCAGCCCGGCCGCATGCACGCCCCCGCGGTCATGGCGGCCGCCGAGCGCCTCTCGGAGTCTCTGCGCCGCGCGGCGGCCGAGTCCGCCTGAGCCTGCGACGGCCGGGGTACGACCCACCGTATTCGTGGTTCGAGGACGTCCGAACCACGAATGTGGTGGGTCGTACCCGTTCGCGAGCCTGCGATGGCGGGGGCAGCCAGGTCAGAACAGCGCGTCGGCGTCGTCCCGCTCGAGGTCGAGGAGCACCTGCTTGCGCTCCAGGCCGCCCGCGTACCCGGTGAGGGTGCCGTTGGCGCCGATCACCCGGTGGCAGGGGACGACGACCGGGATGGGGTTGCGGCCGTTGGCCAGCCCGACGGCGCGGGAGGCCCCGGGCTTGAGGCCCAGCCGGACCGCCACGTCCCCGTAGGTGGACGTCGAGCCCCACGGGATGCGGGCGAGCTCCGCCCACACGCGCTGCTGGAACTCCGTGCCGGCGGGGGCCAGCGGCAGGTCGAAGTCGCGGCGCTCGCCGGCGAAGTACTCCCCCAGCTGCCGCGCGGCCCGCGCCAGCACGGGCGAGGCGTCGTCGCGCTCCCCCGCCGCCTCGTCGGGGTCGGGGAACGGCGAGAAGTCGATCGCCTCCAGCCCGGCGTCGCCGCCGCGCAACCGCAGCGGGCCGACGGGGCTCTCGATCACGGTCCAGGTCATCGTGCTGCCTCCTGCGAGGTCGGGGTGGGTGGCATGAGGGTCTGCCACAGGTGCATGAGGGCGTAGGAGCGCCACGGCGACCAGCCGGCCGACCGGGCGACCACCTCGGCCGGGTCGTGGCCCAGCCGCGTGGCGGCAGTCCGCACCCCCACGTCGGTGGGCAGGAACACGTCGGGGTCCGCCAGGGCACGCATGGCCACGTAGTCGGCGGTCCAGGGGCCGATCCCGGTCAGGGCCAGCAGTCGCTCCCGGACGTCGGCGCGCCCAGCGCCCCGCTCCAGGTCGACCTCACCCGCGGCCAGCGCCGCGGCGAGACCCACCAGGGCCCGGCCGCGGGCGCGGGGCATCGGGAGCGTCTCGGGATCCACCGCGGCCAGCGCGTCGGCGCCGGGGAACAGGTGGGTGAGGCCGGGCAGGCCGGTCTCCACGCGCGCACCGTGCTCGGCCACGACCCGCCCGAGCACGGTGCGAGCGCCGCTCACGCTGATCTGCTGCCCCACCACGGTGCGCAGGGCGGTCTCCGCCCCGTCGACCTGGCCGGGCACCCGCAGACCGGGGTGCTCGCCGACCAGGGGGGCCAGCACCGGGTCGGCCGCCAGGTGGGCGACCACGGCCCCGGGGTCCGCGTCCGCGTCGACCAGGCGTCGGGCGCGCTCGAGCGCCGCCCCGGTGTCGCGCAGGTCCGCGAGGCGCAGCTCCAGGTGCAGCTGCGCGGTGCCCGGGGCCGCGGACGCGAGGGTCGTGTCCGCGAGGTCGAGACGCAGGGTGCCGGCGCCGTGGGGCAGGTCGAGGGTGCGGGCGTACCAGCCGTCCTCGGCGGTTTCGACGCCCGGCACGAGGTGGTAGGCGAGGAAGTCCAGCAGCGCGGGGGCGTCGAACGGCGTGCGCACGGCCAGACGGAGGCGGAGCACGCCCTCGTCACCGTGCGACGCCTCGTCCGCGGGCCCGCGGACGCCGCCCCGAGAGCCGGCACGAGGGTGGACGCGACGGGCCCGCAGGTGGCTGGGCGTGGCGTCGTAGACGGCCCGGACGGTCTCGTTGAACTGGCGCACGCTGCTGAAGCCGGCGGCGAAGGCCACGTCGGCCAGGCCGAGGTCGGTGGTCTCCAGCAGCACGCGTGCGTTCTGCGCCCGACGGGCACGGGCGAGGGCGAGGGGGCCGGCACCGTGCTGCTCGACGAGCAGCCGACCGAGGTGACGGGGCGTGTAGCCGAGCCGGTCCGCCAGTCCCTGCACGCCGTCGCGGTCCACGACGCCGTCGGCGATCAGACGGACGGCCCGGTCGGCGGTGCCGGCGCGGACGTCCCACTCGGGGCTGCCGGGCGTGGCGTCGGGCAGGCACCGCTTGCAGGCGCGGAAGCCGGCCTCCTGGGCGGAGGCGGCACTGGGGTGGAAGCGGACGCGCTCACGCGCCGGCGTCCGGGCCGGGCACGAGGGCCGACAGTAGATGCCGGTCGAGAGGACGGCGGTGATGAAGAGCCCGTCGAAGCGACGGTCGCGGGCGGCGATCGCCGCGTAGCGCGCGTCGTCGTCGAGGTCCGCGGTCTGTGTCATGGCTCCATCATGCCCGCGCCCGCCGACAGCGTCTGGCGGGAATCGGACACGGCCGTGGGTACCCCGTCGACCTCCGAGGCGGGGCGCTGCGGGGCCGGTCGGTGACCGCCGCCGGGCCGCCAACGTGCTGCTCCTCACCCGATCGGGCAAAGAGACTGTTTCGCCGCTGTGAATCCACTGCGAGACACCCGTCTGGGTGTCCGGTATGCGCCCAGGCGCAACATTCTTTTGCCACCATCGTCGTCATGCCCGACCAGGACGCTCCCTCCGACGCCGCCGACAGCCCCGACGGCGACGCGGGCACCCCCACCCGCAGGTCCGGCCGCCGGCCCCACCGCCATTCCTCGCGCGGACGTCGGCGCCGCTGGTGGCGCCACCCCGTGCTGGTCGCGCTCGTCGCGACCCAGATGGTGCTGGCCGTCGCCACCGCGACCGGGGTGACCGTGGCCTACCGGCACCTCAACGACAACCTCCAGGTCACCGATGTCGAGGCCCAGCTCAGCGACCGCCCCACGAAGTCCGAGCCCACCGAGACCGCCAGCGAGGAGGCCGAGGAGCCGACCGAGGCGCTCAACATCCTGGTGATGGGCTCCGACACGCGCAGCTGCGACGGGTGCGCGATCGACGGCGAGGCCGGCGGCGGCGGGTCGGACACGACGATCCTGCTGCACGTCTCGGCCGACCGCTCCAGCGCTTACGGCGTCTCCCTGCCGCGCGACGCCCTCGTCACCCGGCCCGACTGCACCGCCTCAGACGGCAGCACCATCCCCGGTGGGGAGCTGCAGATGTTCAACACCGCGTTCGCCCTCGGCGGCGCAGCGTGCACCATCCAGACCGTCGAGCAGCTGACCGGTGTCTACATCGACCACTACGTCGTGGTCGACTTCGCCGGCTTCGAGGACATGGTCGACGCCGTGGGCGGCGTGGAGGTGTGCATCCCCAAGGACGTCGACGACTCGGCGCACAACATCTACTTCTCGGCCGGAACCCAGGTGCTCACGGGCAAGGACGCGCTCAACTACGTGCGCGAGCGCTACGTGCTCTCGGCCAACTCCGACATCGGTCGGATGAAGCGGCAGCAGGCCTTCATCGCCTCGATGATCAACCAGGTCGTCTCGGCCGGGACGCTGACCAACCCCACCAAGGTCTACAAGTTCCTCGACGCCGCCACGTCCTCGCTCACCCTGGACAGCGGCCTCGGCAGCATCGCCAAGCTCGCGACGCTGGCGCTGCAGTTCTCCGACACCGGCCTGGACAAGATCCGCTTCGTGACCGTGCCGTTCGAGGAGTACGCCCCGGACCCGAACCGCCTGGTGTGGTCGTCCTCGGCGAAGAAGCTCTGGAAGCGCATCCGCAACGACCAGCCGCTGCCGGGCAGCCTGCGCCAGGGCTCCATCAGTGCCGACGACCCGGTCGGCACGACGAAGTCGCCCAGCAGCAGCGCCTCGCAGAGCACCGAGGAGCAGGAGGCCGCGACGACGGCCGCGCAGAACGGTCTCTGCGCCTGAGCCGCGGCGTCCTGCCCTCCTCGCTCACGGCACATCGCCTCGCACCGCGAGGCTGAGGGCGGCGCCGCCGTTCACGCCGATCGCGACGGCGGCGCCGAGATCGCCTCCGACGGTGATGACCCCCTCGAGGGCCGCGAGCGCCGCCATCAGCCCGGACAGCACGGCGCGGGCCTCGCCGAGGCCGGCGATGGCGGCCCGCCCGAGCGAGACCAGCCGAGGCGCGGCCGCGACGAGCCGCACGCTGCCCACCGGCCCCATGGCCAGGGAGGTGAGCCCGACGGTCACGGCCTCGTCGGCCAGGTCCGCGGCCAGGACGCAGAGGTCGTGGACGGCCTGCAGGAGGGCGCGCAGGCAGGCGGCGACCTGTCGGATCGCGAGGGCGCGTGCGTCGAGGTCCGCGGCGGCCGCACGCAGGGCGCTCGCCGCCGCGAGGGGCGTCAGCCCCTGCCACACCGACCCGAGCCGGTCGGCCAGCGCCCGGTGGTCCTCGGCGAGCACCTCGAGCGCGCGCGCCGCCGCGTCCCAGGCCTGGGCCATCTCGTCGATCTCGTCGTAGCCACCGGTGAGCTCGTCCAGCACCATCGCCACGGGGTCGAAACCCACGGCCTCGGCCAGGAGCCAGCTGGCCGGAAGGAGCGGCAGGAGGCGGGAGCGCACGTCGGCGACGAGGGCGGTCGACGCCTGGCTGGTCGGCTGCGGCAGCAGCGCCTCGACTCGCTGGGAGGCGGCGGTCGTCATTCCTCGACCTCCCCCTGCAGTGCCTGCACCCCTCGCCCGAAGGAGTCGAGGGTCGAGGTCAGGTCCACCCACGCGGCGGCCGAGGAGACCGGGGTGGCGTAGCCGCCGGTCGCGGCCAGGGGCTTCCACCGGTCGGTGAAGCGTGCGGCCTGCGAGGCGGTGGCCGCCGTCCGCAGCGACCCCGTGGCCAGGGCCGAGCTGACCACGTGCGGCAGCGAGGAGCTGTACTCGGCCGGGTCCCCGGTGGCCGTCTCGAGCGCCGCCAGGACCGACGAGGTGGCGTCGTCCGCGTCGGTGAGCAGGCGGGAGGCCTCGCGCAGGTCACGGGCCCGTGCGGCGGCCTGGGAGACCGCCCCGGCGAGCCCGGCGGTGGCACGGCCCAGGGCCGCCTCGTAGGGCGCCCGCACCCCCGCCGTGAGGCCGCCGAAGGCCTCCAGGTGGCTGCAGCGGGCGACGACGTAGGACAGGACGAGGGCCAGGGCGTCGCCCTGGTCCTCCAGCGCTGCGCTCACGGCGCTCGCCCCCGGCAGGTCGAGGCTGGTCACTGCCCCGCTCGAGGTGGGCAGGGTCGGGTCTGCGGCGAGCATGGCGGGTCCTCCGGTGTCGGTCGAGTGCGGGACACCAGGAGCGTGCCCGCGGCCCGGGCCACGAACCCCGCGGCCCCGCGACCTGTGGACAACCGGCTCGTCCCGTCGTGGCCCCCGTCGCGGGACGGCGCCGGTACTAGCCTCCGCCGACGTGGCCGCCGCGCGCCCTCACCGACCCAGCACCTGGTCCTGGCTGAGTGGCGCCCTCACGCCGACCGGCCGGCCGCCCCAGGTCGCGCTCGTGGTGCTGCTGCTCGTGGGGCTGGTCGTCGGGCTGGTCGTCGGGCTGGGGACGGGCCTGCTCGTAGGCCGACCCGCAGGCGCCGCCGCGTCCGCGCTCCTGCCCGCGCTGGTGGCCGGCCTCGTCTCCGCGACCGGTACCGCCGGCGCTCCACGGATCGCGGCACGGGTCGCGACGTGGGCGGCGGTCGTCGCCGTCAGCGTCGTCGGCACCGCGATCCTGGTCAGCGGGCGCCCCTGGGCCGCGGCGCTCGCCATGGCCGCGGTCGCCGTCCTCACCTCGGCCGCGGTCGGGGCCGGGCCGATCGGCGGCGTCCTCGGCGTGCTGAGCACCCTCGCCTACGTGCTGGGGCTGGTGCTGGCGACCTCGGCCGACGCCCGGACGCAGGACTCTCCTGCGGCCCTCCTGCTCCAGCTGGGTCTCGCCGCCGCGCTGGGCTGGGTCGTCGCGTGCGGCGGTGCGTGGTGGCTGCATCGGCGGCAACCGTCCTCGTCCCCCTCGGCGCCGGGCGTCGTGCCCTCCCCGTGGGCAGCGATCGCCGGGTCGGTCCGTTCCTGGGACCAGCACTCCCGGGACGGGGTGCGGCGGGCGGTCCCGCTGGCCGGCTGCGTCCTGTGGTACCAGCTCAGCGAGACCCGCGACGCGCTGTGGGTGCTGATCACCGCCCTGGCGATCCTGCTGCCGTCCGGCAAGAGCACGGTGGAGGCCGCCGTCGTGCGGGTCAGCGCCACGTTCCTCGGGGTCCTGCTCGTGCCCCTCACGGCGCAGCACCTCCCCACCGCGGTCGTCCTGGTGCTGGCAGTGGTGTGCCTGCTGGTGGGGCTGGCCTACCAGCCCGTGCTGCCCGTCCTCGCCGGCGCGGTGTCGGCGCTCGGGGTCGTCCTGCTCGTCGGCGCGCCCACGGGCGCCGCGGAGGAGCTGGCGCTGCGACGGCTCGTCGACACGCTCGTCGGTGCCGGGCTGGCGCTCGTGGCCACCTACCTGCTGTGGCCGCGGGATCGTCCCGACGACGCCGCGGCCCCAGCCTGAGGGTCGACGTCGCGTGGCCGGGCGATCTGCGCAGCCGCCCTCGCAGGCGCCCGCGGGCCACTACAGTGCTGAGCACGCGGCTCCGGCCGAGCCGGCCGACCACCTGTCACGAGGGGCAGCGATGACGGCGACAGACCCCGACGCGGTGCGTGCCGTGCTCGCGGGCTTCGGCATGACCGAGGCCCAGCTGGCCCGCCTCGACCGGCTGCCGCCTCGCTACTCGGCCCGGCTCATCTGGCTGATGGACCACTGGCCCGGGCGCGTCGGGCTCCGCGTCGTCGCCGGTCTGCGACGCATCCAGGTCTTCGACCGAGCGATGACCATCGCGGCCCAGCTGTTCACGTCGGTCTTCCCGGTCCTGATCATGGGGGCGGCGCTCCTCGGCAGCCAGCGGGTCTCGTCCGCCGTCTCCGGCTGGGGCGACCTGTCCGCGGAGACCCAGGTCGTCCTCGACGAGGTGGCCGGGGCCAGCGACAGCGCGACCTTCGGGCTGCTGGGCGTCCTCGTCGTGCTGATCTCGGCCACGAGCCTGTCCCGCGCGATGATCCGCGCCTACGACGCCGTCTGGATGCACGGGCGCAGCCACACCCGGCTCGACCAGGCCTGGCGCTGGTTCGTGGCGGTGCTCGGCCTGGCCCTGACGCTGGCAGCGACGCAGAAGCTGATCTCGGTCCTCGAGCCGCTCCCGCCCCGCGACTGGTGGGCGACCCTGCTGGTGGGCTGCGTCAACATGGCGGTGGCGACCCTCGTCCCGTGGTTCCTCCTCGCGGGTCGTCTCCGCCTGCGCTGGCTCGCGCCGGGAGCGGCCCTGTTCGCCCTCGGCATGCTCCTGGCGCATCCGGTCGCCAGCCGCTACCTGTCGGTGTCGATCGAGCTCAGCGCCACCAGGTTCGGGTCGATCGGCGTGGCGTTCACGTACCTCACCTACCTCTACGCCGTCTCGTGGTGGCTCCTGGTCACCGCCGTCGTGGGCCAGGTGGTCGCGACGGACGAGGGCTCGATCGGCCGGCTCGTCCGTGGTCGACCGCGAGCCGACGGGCCCGAGGCGCCGGCGCCGACCCTGGAGTGGGACGCCGATGCCTCCTGACATCGGCGCCCGCGGGCGCGGCGGCACGACGCGGGCGACGACGCGCCCGCACGACGACGAGAGGTTCCCGATGAGCCGAGGAGAGGCCCCCGTGGGAGAGTCCCGATGAGCGGGGGCACCAGCGGTGGTGGCGGGCCCGCGCCCGCGCCCGAGTGGCTGGTGCGCTGGGGCCTGCGAGGATGGCTCGCCCTCGGGGCGCTCGGTCTCGTCGCCGTCCTCATGAGCATCTCGGCCACCCTCTCCGGGGTCGTCGTCCCGCTCGCCGTCGCGATCCTGCTCGGGGCGCTCCTGGTGCCGGTCGTGGACGCCCTGGAACGGGTCCGGGTGCCACGCGCGTGGGGTGCGGTGCTGGTGCTGGTCGCCCTGGTCGGGGTCGTCGCCTGGTCGCTGTGGTTGACGATCACGGGCGTCGCCGAGAAGGGCCCGGAGATCGCCGACGCGCTGACCTCGGGCACCGCCGTGGCCCAAGACTGGGTCGGGAGCCTCGGCGGCGGCGACGGAACCTCCCCGGCGGAGCTGGACGAAGCCACCCGCCAGCTCCTCGGCGGGCTCGCGGGACTCGTCCCGGGGCTGGTCGGGAGCGTGTTCTCCAGCGCGGCGGCCTTCGTCATCGGCCTCGTGGTCGGCGGCTTCTTCTTCTACTACGTGCTCGTCGACTGGTCCGCGCTCGTCGCGTGGGCGGGGCGCCTGGTGTCCTCGCAGCGGGTCCCGGGCGCCGTCGTGATCGAGGAGGCCGTCGGCGCCGTCCGGGCCTACTTCGGCGGCGTGACGCTCTCGGCCCTGGTCACGGTGGTGCTGATCGGTGGCACCGCGCTCGTGCTCGGGGTCGACCTGTGGATCACCATCGCCGTGGTCACCTTCGTCACCTCCTACGTCCCCTACCTCGGGGCGATCGTGTCAGGGGCGTTCGCCACCGTGGTCGCGCTGGGCACCGAAGGTCCGACCGCCGCGATCGTCATGCTGGTGGTGATCCTGGTCGTGCAGAACGTCGTCCAGACGGTCGTGATGACGAAACTGACCAGCGAGGCCCTGCACATCCACCCGATCGTCAACCTCGCCTCGACCCTGGTCGGCGGCGCCCTGGCGGGCATCCTGGGGGCGACGCTGAGCGCTCCCGCGGTGGCCACGGCCCTGCGCATCCGTGCCCTGCTGGACAGCGCCGGCGCCGACAGCCAGGACGGCGGCGGGCAGGACGACGGGGACCCGACCGACGGTTTCCCGCCACCCTCGCAGTAGCAACCGGCACCGGCACGGCGAAGCGCCCCGGTCCGAGGGACACGGGGCGCTTCGAGGTGCTGTACCCCCGACCGGATTCGAACCGGCGCTACCGCCTTGAGAGGGCGACGTGCTAGGCCGCTACACAACGGGGGCAATGCGGTGCCCGACCGGAGCCGGGCATGAGAAGACCCCCGGCCCTGGGACCAGGGGTCTTCTCATCTTTCTCGCGTACCCCCGACCGGATTCGAACCGGCGCTACCGCCTTGAGAGGGCGGCGTGCTAGGCCGCTACACAACGGGGGCGTGCTGGTGAGAGAGCCTCACGGCCTCTCGCAACCTGCGGAACTCTAGCCTCGGGCTGGTGCTCCGACCAAATCTCCGTGACCCCCGTGGGAGCCTCGTCGACCTGTGGTCGCTGGCTGGGATACAAGGACTCGAACCTTGACTAACTGAACCAGAATCAGTCGTGCTGCCAATTACACCATATCCCAATGGCTACCCGGCCGGCCCCGCCTGAGCGGTGCCGCCGAACCGAGACGAGACGTTACACGCGCGTTCCCTGACCCGCCAAAACGGGCCCCGCGGTCGTCGTCGCGACTGGTCGGCGACGCAGCGACAGCTCCACGAGACCGAGGAAGACGAGGCTCTGGGTGAGGGTCACGGGCAGGTTCGACCAGCTGCTCGCCGTGGGGTTCAGGGTGCTCGTCATGTCGCTGAACAGCAGGGCAACGCCGTAGGCGAGGAGGTTGTTCAGCACGTGCATGGCGATGCCGGCCTCGAGCCCGCCGGTGCGCAGCACGAGCACCCCGGCGACCAGGCCGAAGGCGAACCGGTCGACGAACACGGGAGCGTCCTGGGCGCCGTGCGCGAGCGCGAACAGCACCGCCGGCACCACCACGGCCACGGCCTTGCTCAGCGGCGCCCAGGTCGGCACCATCCGTCCGAAGGCCTGGGTGAGGTACCCGCGGAAGACGAACTCCTCCCCCGCCGCCTGGAGCGGCGTGAGGAGCAGGACGACGAGCAGGAACGCGGTCGTCTGCGAGGTCCAGTCGTTGAGGTTGCCGGAGATCTCCTGCCCCGTCCCCGTGGCGGGCACGAGCGCGCTGACGACCACGGTGACCACGAGCGTGATCGCCGCGAGCCCGAGGCAACGCAGCAGCCAGCCCCAGCGCATCCGGGCGGCCACGCTGACCACCCACCCGGGACGCTGCTTGTGCACGAGCAGGACGACGGCCAGCACGGCGATCACCGCGTAGGCCCAGCCCGCGTCGACCAGCGCCAGGTAGGCGGGGGTCACCGGGTCACCGGACAGCGTCTCGACCACGTCGTCGGCCGACCAGCCGGCCAGCACCAGCGGCACCTGCACGCTCACCAGGGCGGCGTACTGCCCGAGCAGCACGAGGACGAGCAGCAGCAGGACGCCTGCGAGCGCCCAGGCCCGCGAGGGCCGCCCGAGCAGCAGCAGCTGGTGGTAGCCCAGCGGCTGCTGCTCCGGGGCCGACGCGGACGCCGACGACGGGGCCGAGGAGATCGGCAAGGTCAGGCGGTCCGCGACGCGGCGGCGGCCAGGCGACCCAGGCCGCGCTCGCGGCCCAGCAGCTCCAGGGACTCGAACAGCGGCGGGGAGACGCGACGGCCGGTGACGGCCACGCGCACGGGCCCGAAGGCGACGCGCGGCTTGAGGCCCATCTCGTCGACCAGGGCGGTCTGCAGCGCCGTCTGGATGGCGTCGGTGGACCAGGAGCCGAGCGGCTCGAGGGCGGCGTGGGCGGCCTTGACGACCTCCAGGCCCTGCTCGTTCAGCAGCTTGGCCGCGTCCGCCTCGTCCAGCGTGAAGTCCTCCTCGGAGACGAAGAGGAACGCCAGCATCTCCGGCACCTCGGCGAGCTTGTTGACCCGCTCGGCGACCAGCGGCATCGCCTGGTCGAGCAGCTGTCGGTCGGCCTCGGAGGAGGCGTCGAGCACGCCGGCCGAGGTCAGGAACGGCAGCGAGCGCTCGGTGATCTCCTCGACCGAGAGCATCCGCATGTGCGAGGCGTTGATGGCGTCGCACTTCTTGATGTCGAAGCGGGCCGGGTTGGGGTTGACGTCCTTGAGGTCGAACGCCTCGACCATCTCGTCGAGGGTGAAGACGTCGCGGTCCGCCGCGATCGCCCAGCCGAGCAGCGAGAGGTAGTTGAGCAGGCCCTCGGGCAGGTAGCCCTGGTCGCGGTAGGCCAGCGCGTGCGCCTGCGGGTCGCGCTTGGAGAGCTTCTTGTTGCCCTCGCCCATCACGTAGGGCAGGTGGCCGTACTCGGGGGTGAACTCGGCGACCTCGATGGCCTCGAGCGCCTCGAACAGCGCGATCTGGCGCGGGGTGGACGAGAGCAGGTCCTCGCCGCGCAGCACGTGGCTGATCCGCATCGTGGCGTCGTCCACCGGAGCCGTGAGCGTGTAGAGCGGGTCGCCGTTGGCGCGGGCCAGGGCGAAGTCCGGCACGTGCTCGGTCTCGAAGGTGACGTCGCCGCGCACGAGGTCGGTCCAGGTGATGGAGCCCTCGGGCATGCGGAAGCGCACCACGCTGGCGCGGCCCTCGGCCTCGAAGGCGGCGCGCTGCTCGGCCGAGAGGTCGCGGCAGAAGCCGTCGTAGCCCAGGGTCTTGGAGCCGGACGCCTTGCGGCGCGCGTCCACCTCCTCGTTCTTGCAGAAGCAGTCGTAGGTGTAGCTGGACGCCGCCAGCTTGGCGAGCACCTCGGCGTAGAGGTCCGTGCGCTCGGACTGCTTGTAGGGGCCGTACTCACCGCCGGCCTCGACGCCCTCGGTCCAGGTCAGACCGAGCCAGTGCATCAGCTCGAGGATCGCGCGGAAGGACTCCTCGGTGGAGCGCTCCTTGTCGGTGTCCTCGATGCGGAAGACGAAGGTCGCGTCCTGGCCCTGGCGCTTGGCGTGCTCGGCGAACGCCCAGTTGAACAGGGCGGTGCGGACGAGGCCGACGTGCGGGGAGCCCGTCGGCGACGGGGCCATCCGGACGCGGACGGGACGGGTGGTGGTGCTCAACGCTTCGGTCACCTTGCCTTGACGGTGTTCGTGAGGGAGCCGAGACCGTCCACGACGATCTCGAGCTCGTCGCCGACCTCCAGGGGGCCGACGCCGGCGGGGGTGCCGGTGAGGATGACGTCGCCGGGCAGCAGCGTCATCGTGGACGAGACGTGCTCGACCAGGGTGGGGATGTCGAAGACCATGTCGGCGGTGGTGCCGTCCTGGACGACGTCCCCGTTGCGGTAGGTCTGGATGCGCACGCCGTCGGCGAAGGCCTGCGGGTCGAGGTCGGTCTCGATCCACGGGCCGAGCGGGCAGAACGTGTCGAAGCCCTTGGCCCGGGAGAAGTGGCCGACGGCCTTCTGCAGGTCGCGAGCGGTCACGTCGTTGGCGATGGTGTAGCCGTGGATCACGTCGGTGGCCTGGGCAGCCGGGACGTCGCGGCAGATCCGCCCGATGACGACGGCGACCTCCGCCTCGTAGTGCACGTTCTCGCTGGCAGAGGGGTAGGCGATCGCGTCGTTCGGCCCGATCACCGAGGTGTTGGGCTTGAGGAACCACAGCGGCTCGGTCGGCACCTCGTTGCCCAGCTCGGCGGCGTGGTCGCGGTAGTTGCGGGCGACGCCGACGACCTTGGAGCGCGGCAGGACCGGCGCGAGCAGGCGCACCTCGCTGAGCTTGTGCTCCGTCTCCAGCGGCCGGACGCCGACGTAGAGCGGGTCGCCGGCGAGCGCCACGATGGTGGCGTCCTCGTCCAGCTGGCCGTACTCGTCGAGGTCGCCGGTGATGACGCCGTACTGGGGCTCCTCGCCCGTCGTGAATCTCGCGATGCGCACGCTGCGAGCCTATCGGCGCGGCGCGGGCTGGCCGAGTCGGCAGCCCGGGGCAGCGGGACAGGGGTGAGCGCGCCCACCCGGGCGTCACGGGCCTCAGCACCGTCGGCCGACCGGAACAACGGGGGCGGACGCGGACCCGCCGCCGCGTCCGCGCAGGTCAACGGGGTCCATCCGCGGCGGCGCCGTCGTTGTTCCGGTCCGCCGACGCCGTCCTCGCTTCGGCGGCCGACGCCCGCGCGACCTACCGTGGTGGCCGTGACCGTGACGACGCAGGAGACCGAGGTCCTCGACCTCGCCACCTGGGGTGCCCGCGCGGCCGCGCACGAGGAGCGACTGGCGCCCTTCCTCGACGCCCACCTCGCCCGCCGCAAGGCGGGCGAGAAACACCCGGTGCGCGACTTCCTGTTCGGCTACTACTCCTACCGGCCGGCGCAGCTGCGTCGCTGGCACCCTGGCTTCGGCGTGCGGCTCGAGGACGACGGCACGTTCGCGGGCCTGCCCGGCTACGAGGCGGCGGACGACGGCAGCGTCACCGTCTCGCGGAACCTGCTGGAGGAGAAGCGGGTGCTGCTGACCACGCTGCGCCGCCTGCTCGCCGCCACCGCGGCGCGCCCCGCCCACCACGGCTGCTTCGGGCTGCACGAGTGGGCGATGGTCTACCGCCTCGAGCAGGACGGCGTGCGCCACGCGTCCTGGCCCCTGCGCCTGGGCGGCGAGGGCACCGACGCCGTCGTGGAGTCGCACCGGATCGCCTGCACCCACTTCGACGCCTACCGGTTCTTCACCGAGCCGGCCCGGCCGCTCAACACCCTCTCCCCCGCCTCGCACGACCGCGCGGACTTCGAGCAACCGGGCTGCCTGCACGCCGGGATGGACCTCTACAAGCACGCCTTCCGGCTCTCCCCCCTGGTGCCCGCCGACCTGGTGGCCGACTGCTTCGAGCTGGCCGTCGACATCCGCACCCTCGACATGCAGGCCTCGCCCTACGACCTGGCCGGCCTGGACGACGACGCCTACCCGCCCGTGCGGATCGAGACCGCCGAGGGCAAGCGCGCCTACGCCGCAGCCCAGGCCGCTTTCACCGAGCGCGCCGCCCCCCTGCGGTCGGCGCTGCTGGCCGAGTGCGAGCGCCTGCTCGCCGCGCTCGAGCCGTGAGCGTTCCCGCGGAGGTCCGCGCGGTCGCCGAGGTCGTCGCTGCGACCCCGCGTCCGGGCCGACCTGTCCTGGTGGCCGTCGACGGCGTGGACGGGGCGGGCAAGACGACCTGGTCGGGGCACCTGCGCGACGCCTTCCGCACGGCCGGGCGGTGGGCCACCGTCGTCCACCTCGACGACTTCCTGCACCCGCGCGCGGTCCGCTACCGGCTGGGCCGCGACTCCCCCGTCGGGTTCGTGGCCGACACCTACGACCTGGCGGCGTTCCGGCGCTGCGTGCTGGACCCGCTCGCCGCACCGGGCAGCAGCACGATCGTGCCCGCCGCCTTCGACCACCGTCGCGACGTCGCTCTCGAGGCCGAGCCGCTGCCGGTGCCGGACGACGGCGTGGTGGTCGTCGAGGGGATGTTCTGCCACCGCGCGGAGCTGAGGGGCGCCTGGGACGTCTCGGTCCTGCTGGACGTCCCCTTCGAGGTCAGCGTGGCCCGCCTGGCCGGCCGCGACGGCACGCCGGCCGACCCCGAGCACCCGGCGCTGCGCCGCTACGTCGAGGGCCAGCGGCGCTACCTGGCTGCGGTGCGGCCGGCCGAACGGGCCACGTTCGTGGTGCGCTGAGGCCTGGTCTGGCACCTCACCCGCACTGCCGTGCCCGCAGCTCCTCGGCCAGCTCCTGGGCCAGCTCGGGGTCGTGGCGCACCAACCAGGCCACGGGGCAGTCGTCGGGTCCGGTGGCGCCGGGCTGGCACAGCCGGCACGCCTCGTCCGGCCGGAGCGCGCAGCGCGCCTCGCCCACCTGGAGCAGGACCTCCTGTGCGGCCATCGTGATCATCTCCTCCGGGTTCCCTCCCATCGTCGGTGCGGCCGAGGCGCACGCGGAGGGGCGGAGGTCCCGACGACCGTGTGACCATCCGGACACGTCCGTCCGTTGAGCGGATACGTCCAGGAGCTCGGGAACCGCGGCGCAGGACCGCGGGGCGCGCGCAACCGTTCAGGCGCAGGGGGTCGGTTGCTCGCGCACCTTCCCGAGACCCGAGAGGCCGGGCGGGGCGCGCAGGTGGTCACGAGGGGTTCAGGCGACCCGGCCGGTCGATCGTCGGTGCTCGGCGGTGATCTCGGCGAGCTGGGCGGAGAGCTCCGGGTCGGAGCGGACGAGCCAGACGAGGGCGCAGTCCTGCGGGCCGGTGGCCCCGGGGTGGCAGAGGGTGCAGGCGTCGCCCGGGCGGACCGGGCAGCGTGCCTCGGGTCGAGTCATGACGCCTCCTCCCCGGGTCCGCGAGCTGCACGGGCCCTCCTGGCCCCTATCCTCCCGCGGGGTCCGACCGGTCCCCAGGGTCGGAGGTCCCGGGCCGGTCAGGCCCGGTGGTAGGGGCCGACCTCCAGCAGGTGGACCGTGTCGTCCGCACACCCGGTCGTGGCGTGCGCGGCGTAGAGCGAGGCGGTCTCGTCGGGCGGGTAGACCCGGACGCCGTCGACCTCCGTCGGGTCGCAGCGCGCGTCGCCGTACGCGCCGGCGTCGGTCTCGGTGAGCGCCTGCACGGCCCGCTCCCCCGTCACCAGGACGAGGCGGGGCGCCGTGCCGCCGGTGCGGTCCGCGGCAGCGCCCACCTGCGTCCCGTCGCCCCCGCCGACGTAGGAGACGCCGCCGTAGCCCTGCAGCACGCAGGGGGCCTCGGAGGTGTTGGTGAGCACGACGCGGGAGTGCACCGCGCCGGCCGTGCCGCCACCGGGGGCCACCCGGACCGCCAGCGTCAGGTCGTCGGCGGTGCACTCGGCCGGCCCGGACCCGGACGTCGCAGCGCCCGAGGACGATGCGGGCGACGACGCGGGCGACGACGGGGAGGAGGACGGGGAGGAGGACGGGGAGGCCGTCACGGTGGCGGTGACCGTCGACGGGCCGGCGGCGCTCGCCCCACCGTCGTCCTCCCCGGAGCAGGCGGTGAGCGCGAGCGCGAGGACGGCCAGCAGCAGTGCCGGGCGCAGGTGAGTGCTCATGTCAACGACGCTACGGCGCCAGTTGGCCGACCCAAGCCCTCCCCGGGTTCGCCCCGCACCGCGCCACCGCACCGTCGGCACCCGTGGCTAGCGTGAGGCGCATGAGCGAGCCGATGACCGCGACGGGGCGCGCCTTCTCCCGGGAGGACTGGTACGGCGACGACCTGGGGGCGGCGCGCTTCAGCGACTGCACCTTCGTCGACGTGGACCTCACCGAGACGACCACCGACGGGGCCGTGCTCGACCGGTGCCGCTTCGAGCGCTGCACCTTCAACGCGAGCCGGCACACCTCGACCGCGTTCACCGCCTGCGACTTCGTGGACTGCTCGTTCTTCGACGTCGAGCTCGACGGCTGCAAGCTGGTCGGCTCCGTGCTCGACGGCACGCGGCTGCGGCCGATCACGGTGCGGGGCGGGGTGTGGCGAGGCACCTCCCTGCGCGGGGCGGACCTGGACCGGGCCGACCTGAGCGGCGTCGACCTGCGCGAGGCCGACCTCTCTCTCGCGAAGCTCACCGGCGCCCTTCTCCGCGGCTGCCCGCTCGAGGGCGCCTCGGTGCGGGAGACCGACCTGGGCGGGGCCGACCTCACGGGGGCGACGCTGGCCGGCGTGGACCTGACCGCGGCCCGGCTGCGGCGCACCCGCCTGGACCTCGCGGGCGCCGTCCTGCTGGCGGAGCTGAACGGGGCCGTCGTCGTCAGCGAGGAGCTCGGCACCGACGAGTGAGCCCGCCGACTTGTCCTCCTCGCCGTCCGGAGATTAGGTAAGCCTTACCTACTTTCTCTCGGAAGGCTGATCGGTGTCCCTCACCCCTGCCCACACCCCCGCCCGCACCCAGGGCCCGCACGAGCCCCAGCACCAGGCCCAGCACGAGCACCCACCGCCACGGACGCAGCAGGAACGGACGCAGGAGCACCTGCGCCAGCTGCTCCACCCCGCGCACCGCCACGCCTACGCCGACTCCGCCCGGCTGGCCGTCGACCACCTGGTCGACGCGCTGGCCCGCGTCCGCGGCCCGGTGACCGGGCTCGACCCCGCACGGGCCGCGGCCCTGGTGGCCGAGGTCGACCTGGACGCGCCCCTGGGCTGCCCGCAGCAGGCGCTGGAGGAGCTCGACCGGATCTGGCTCGACGACACTGCCTGGTTCCACGAGACCGGCCTCGCCGCGCACCTGAACTGCCCGGTACTGGTGCCCGCCCTGGTCGCCGAGGTGCTGATCAGCGGGGTCAACCCCAGCCTCGACACCTTCGACCAGAGCGTGGGCGGCACGTTCATCGAGCAGCGCCTGGTCGCCTGGACCGCCGAGCGGATCGGGTTCGGGCCCGAGGCCGACGGCGTGTTCACCTCCGGCGGCACCCAGTCGAACCTCCAGGCCCTGCACCTCGCCCGCGACCACGCGCTCGGCCAGTCCGGCGCCCGGCTGCAGGACCTGCGGGTGCTCGTCTCGGCGGACGGCCACTACTCCGTGCAGCGCGCGGCACGCCTGCTCGGGCTGCCCGCCTCGGCGGTGGTGCCGGTCGCGGTGGACGAGCGGCGCCGGATGGACACCGCCGCCCTGACGTCCGCGCTGGAGGAGGTGACGCGCACGGGCGGCCGGCTCATGGCCGTCGTCGCCACCGCCGGCACCACCGACCACGGGGCGATCGACCCGCTGACGGAGGTCGCCGACCTGGCCCACCGGCACGGCGCCTGGGTGCACGTCGACGCTGCGTACGGCGGCGGGCTGCTCGTCTCCTCCCACCGGGCTCTGCTGGCCGGCATCGAGCACGCCGACTCGGTGACCGTCGACTTCCACAAGACGTGGTTCCAGCCGGTCTCGTGCAGCGCCGTCGTCGTGGCCGACCGGACCCACCTGCGACACGTCGCCGCGCGCGCCGACTACCTCAACCCCGCGGACGGCGGCGGGCTCGGGCGAGCCGCGCCCGACCAGGTCACCAAGAGCCTCCAGACCACGCGCCGCTTCGACGCCCTGAAGCTGTGGCTGACGCTGCGCGTCATGGGCGCGGACGGCGTCGGGGACCTCGTGGACGCGCTGGTCGACCTGGCCCGCCAGACCCATCGGCGCCTGCTCGCCGTCGACGACCTCCAGGTGCGCGCCGCCCCGGAGCTCAGCACGCTGCTGCTGCGACCGGTCGTGCCCGGCCTCGGCGCCGGCGAGGTCGACGCGCTGGTGCCCCACGTCCGGGCCGCGCTGTGGGAGCGAGGCGAGCACGTGGTCGCCGCGACCGTGGTCGACGGCCGCCGCTGGCTCAAGCTGACCCTGCTCAACCCCTTGGCCGGCGTCGACGAGGTGCTCGGGGTGACCCGCGCCGTCGCCGCTACCGCCCGGGCCCTGGCCGGGGAGCGGGCCGCGTGAGCGCGTGGACCGAGCCGGTGCACGACGTCGTCGGCATCGGCCTCGGCCCCTTCAACCTGGGGCTGGCCGCGCTGGCCGACCCGGTGCCGGACCTGGACGCCGTCTTCCTCGAGGCGCGCGACGAGGTGTCGTGGCACCCCGGGATGATGCTGCCGGAGTCGACCCTGCAGGTGCCGTTCCTCGCCGACCTGGTGACGATGGCCGACCCGACCTCGCGCTGGTCGTTCCTCTCCTTCCTCAAGGAGAGCGACCGGCTGTACCCGTTCTACGTGCGCGAGTCGTTCTACCCGCTGCGCAGCGAGTACGACGACTACCTGCGGTGGGTCGCGCACCGGCTCCCGTCCGTCCACCTCGGCCGGCGCGTGACCCACGTGCGACGCGAGGACGACGGCACCTACCGGGTCACCACCGCGCGCGGCGAGACCTGGCGCGGTCGCCGCCTCGTCCTCGGCACCGGCACCTCGCCCACCCTGCCCACCTGCGTGCGGGACGCCGGCGGCCCGGCCGTGCACACCGCGGGCTACCTGCCCGCCCGCGAGCGGCTCACCTCGTGCCGCACGGTGACGATCGTCGGCAGCGGCCAGAGCGCCGCCGAGGTCTACCAGGACCTCCTCGCGGCCTCCCCCGAGCACGACTACGACCTGGTGTGGCTGACCCGCAGCCCCCGCTTCTTCCCGATGGAGTACACCAAGCTCACCCTCGAGCTGACCTCGCCGGAGTACTCGGCCTACTTCCGCTCCCTGCCCGGCAGCACCCGCGCCCGGCTGCTGCGCGAGCAGCGCAGCCTCTACAAGGGGATCAGCGGCGACCTGGTCGACGCCATCTCCGACCTGCACTACCGGTTGCGGGTGCAGGGGCAGGGGCCGCGGACGACGTTGGTGACGAGCACGTCGCTCGTCGACGCCCGGTGGGACGGGACCTCCTACGACCTGCGCCTGCACCACGACGAGACCGACGAGGACTTCGGCCTGCGCACGGACGGGCTCGTGCTCGGCACCGGCTACGCCGCCCGCGTTCCGGCCTTCCTGGACGACCTGCGCCCGCACCTGCGGCTCGACCAGGCCGGCCGCTACCTGGCCGACGACACCTACGCCGTGGACGTGCACGGCGGCGAGGTCTACGTACAGAACGGCGAGGAGCACACCCACGGCTTCGTCGCGCCCGACCTCGGCATGGGCGCCCACCGCAGCGCCTGCATCGTCAACGCCCTCACCGGCCGCGAGGTCTACCCGGTGGAGAAACGCGTCGCCACCCAGACCTTCGGCATCCCCGACCACCTGCGCCGAGCCCACCCGGAGACCGCATGAGCACCCACGACCTGACCCAGCCCCCGACCCAGGCCCCGACCCAGCCCGGTGTCACCCTCGAGCCGCTGCCCGACGACCCGGGCACCACCGCCCTGCTGCACGCCTGGGTCACGCACCCGCGCTCCCGGTTCTGGCAGATGCAGGACGCCACCGCGGCCGACGTGGACCAGGAGTACCGGGACATCGCCGCCTCGGCGCACCACGACGCCTGGCTGGGCCGGGTCGACGGACGGCCCACGTTCCTGGCCGAGACCTACGACCCGTCACGCTCGCCGCTGGCCGACGTCGGCGCAGACCTGCGCGAGGGCGACCTGGGCATGCACCTCCTGGTGGCCCCTCCGGTGGGTCCCCCGCGCGCCGGGCTGACCCGGGCGGTGATGGCCGCCGTCCTGGAGCACTGCTTCGCCGACCCCCGGGTGGCCCGGGTCGTGGTCGAGCCGGACGTCGGGAACGAGGCCATCGCCCGGCTCAACGCCGAGGCCGGCTTCGTGGAGGTCGGCACGGTCCGGCTGCCCGACAAGACCGCGCGGCTGTCGTTCCTGGAGCGGGCCGACTGGGCCTGCGGGCGGGACCCCGCGCCGCACCTGCGCCCCGACGTCCTGGCGCGGGCCCAGCGACAGCTGGTGGCCAAGGCGATCGCGGAGCTCTGCCACGAGCGGCTGCTGGCACCGCGGCCGGCGACGCCGGTGAGGGCGGGCGGGGGAAGCGGCGGGGAGTCCGCCCCCGCGTGGACGCTGACCGCGCCGGACGGCACCGAGTACCGGTTCACCGCCCGCCGGCTGCCCCTGGAGCACTGGGACCTCGACCCGGCCTCGCTCACCCGCACCCGGGACGGCGTGTTCCTCCCGCTCGACGTGCAGGAGCTGGTCGCGGAGCACGCCGAGCCCCTGGGGCTGCGCGGCGAGCTGGTCGCGGTCTACCTGGAGGAGCTGGCCGCCACCCTGGCGTGGACCTGCTGGCAGCTGGACCGCCCGCGCATGGGCGTCGAGGACCTCCTGGGGGCCACGCACGCCGAGGTCGAGGCCGCGGTCACGGAGGGGCATCCCGGCTTCGTCGCCAACCGCGGCCGCATCGGTCTCGGCCTCGCAGCCCACGAGGCCTGGTCCCCCGACGCCGCCCGCCCCGTGCGGCTGCACTGGGTCGCGGCCCGCCGGGCCGCCTCCGGACTGTGGCTGGGCCGCGGCTGGTCGGCGCAGGACCTCCCCGTGCTCGGCCCCGGCCGCGAGCGCGACGTCCTGCACGCGCGGCTGCGCCGCCACGGGCTGGACCCGGCGGACTACCTGCTGCTGCCGGTGCACCCGTGGCAGTGGGACGCGAAGGTGGCGGTCACGTTCGCCCCCGACGTCGCCCGTCGGGACCTGGTGCCGCTCGGCGAGGGCCTGACGCGCTACCAGGCGATGCAGTCGATCCGCACCTTCACCGACCTCGACGACCCGCGGCGCGTGCAGGTGAAGACGGCCCTGGCGATCCAGAACATGGGCTTCACCCGCGGGCTGTCTCCCGCCTACATGGAGGCCACGCCCGCGGTCAGCGACTGGGTCGCCTCGGTGGTCGAGGGCGACCCCGAGCTCCACGGCCGCGGGTTCCAGGTGCTGCGCGAGGTGGCCGCGGCGGGCTACACCGGCGACGTCTTCCACCGCCACGCCCCCGGCGCCCCGCAGCGCAAGATGCTCGCCGCCCTGTGGCGCGAGAGCCCGGCCTCCGCCGCCCGCCCCGGGGAGCGGGTCGTCACGATGGCTGCGCTGCTGCACCGGGACGCGGCGGGCGACTCCTACGCCGCGGCACTGGTGCGCGCCTCCGGCCTGGAGCCGCGCGCCTGGGTCGCGCGCTACCTGGACGCCTACCTGCGACCCGTCGCCCACTGCCTGCTCGCGCACGACCTCGCGTTCATGCCGCACGGCGAGAACCTGCTGGTCGCCCTGGTGGACCACGCCCCCGTGCGCTGCGTGATGAAGGACCTCGGCGAGGAGGTGGCGCTGCTCTCCCCCGACCGGCCGCTGCCCGCCGGGGCAGCGCGGGCCCGGGCGCGCGTCGACCCGGACGAGCGGTGCCTCGCCGTCCTCACCGACGTCGTGGACGGCTTCCTGCGGCACCTGGCCGCCGTGCTCGACGGCGCCGGCGTGCTGCCCGTCGCCGACTTCTGGGACGAGGCGGCCGGCTGCCTCGAGCGGCACGCCGCGGACCACCCGGAGCTCGCGGACGCCGTCGCCGCCGTGGGCCTCCAGCGGCCGCGGTTCCCGCACTCCTGCCTGAACCGGCTCCAGCTGCGCGACGCCCGCCAGATGGTCGACATCGCCGACCAGGCCTCGTCGCTGCTCTACGCCGGGACGCTCGAGAACCCGCTGCACCGACCCGAGGGCGCCGCCGACGCCGCGGCGAGCGCGGCCGGGGAGGTGGGGAGGCTGCTCACCCGGCCGTGAGGGTCTGGCCGGTGCTCCGATCGGCACGGGCCCGCAGCCCGTCCAGGACGAGCCCGAGGCCGGCCGTGAACGCGGCGCCGGGGTCGCGGGTGCCCAGCGGCTCGTCCGGGATGGCACCGGCGGCCCCGGCCTGGAGGTGGGTCTGCTCCTCCCAGGTGTGCCCGAGGGTGAAGTGCCAGACGGTGCGCGCGGCGACGGGCACGAGGTCGTCGGGCAGCCCGGAGCCGGCCAGGGCCTCCTCCAGGTCGCGCAGGGGTGCCGTGCCGCCCAGGCCGAACCCCACCACGGTGCCCACCAGCTCGGCGCCGTCGGTCCAGGCCAGCAGCGCGTCCCGCAGGCCCACGGCCACCTCGCGGACGCGGTCGGGCCAGGCCTGCGCGGTGGCGGGCCGTCGTCCGCGTGCCAGGAGCTCGTCGGCGACCGCGGCCAGCAGCGTCTGCTTGTCCGCGACGTGGTGGTAGAGCGCGGACGGGCGGACGTCGAGCTCGGCGGCCAGCCGCCGCATGGTGAGGTCGGCCAGGCCGTGGGCGTCGAGGACGCGCAGGGCCGTGCTCACGACGTCGCTGCGGGCGTGCACCACGCGCGGGCCTCCTCCTCACCGTGCGGGTCCGCTTGCCGGACCGGCGGCCCCCACCCTAACCTGAACGCCGTTCACCCTGAACAACGTTCAGGTAGGCCCGCACGAAGGACCACCCATGACCATGACCGAGCAGTCCGCCCCCGCCCCGGCCCGCCGCCGCCTCGGCGCCACCGACCTCGCCCTGGTCGCCGCGTTCGCCGCGTTCGTGGCCGTCTGCGCCGTGCTCGGCGGGTTCCCGCTCGGCGGCTCCGGCATCAACCTGACCCTCCAGACCTTCGGCGTGCTGCTGGCCGGCGCCCTGCTGGGCCCGGTGCGCGGCTTCCTCGCCGTCGCCCTCTACCTGGTGCTCGCCGCCGTCGGCCTGCCCGTGCTCTCCGGCCACGCCGGCGGCCTCGCTCCCTTCGTCGGGGCCAGCGCGGGGTACCTGTTCACGTTCCCGGTCGCCGCCGCCGTGATCGGCCTCGCCGTCGCCCTCGTCGCCCGCCGCACGGGCAGCGTCCTCGCCCTCGGCATCGCCGTGGTCGTCGGCGGCGTCCTCGCCACCGTGGTCAACCACCTCGGCGGCGTCGCGGGCATGAAGGTCTACTTCGGCGTCGACTGGGTGACCGCCTTCTCCTACGACGCGCCGTTCTGGGCCGGCGACCTGATCAAGGTCGCGCTCGTGGCCCTCGTGGCGGTGCCCGTGCACCGCGCGTTCCCGCGCCTGCTCGCCCGGGGCTGAGCCCTGAGCACCCGTCTCGAGCTGGACGGCGCCGGGGTCACCGCCCCCGGACCCGGCACCACGGCAGGCTCCGGCACCGTCGTGCTGCACCCGACCACCGTCGTGCTCACCGAGCGTCGCGTCGCGGTCATCGGCCCCAACGGCTCCGGCAAGTCCACGCTCGCCCGGCTGCTGAACGGCCTGGTCACACCCACCACGGGACGCGTGCTCGTCGACGGCACGGACGTGGCGCGCGAGACCGCCCGGGTCCGGCGCCGCGTCGGGTTCTGCTTCACCGACCCGGCCGCGCAGCTCGTCATGCCCACCTGCGTGGAGGACGTGGAGCTGTCGCTGCGGCGGCTGGTGCCGCGCCGCGAGCGCCGGGCCGCCGCCCTCGCCGTGCTGGAGCGCTTCGGCCTCGCCGAGCGCGCCGACCAGTCCGTGCACACGCTCTCCGGCGGCCAGCGGCAGATGCTCGCGCTGGCCGGCGTGCTGGCCACCGAGCCGGACGTCGTCGTGGCCGACGAACCCACGACCCTGCTCGACCTGGCCAACGCCCGGCTGGTCGGCGAGACCCTGCTGGGCCTGGAGCAGACCCTGGTCCTGCTCACCCACGACCTCGACCTCGCCCGCCGCTGCGAGCGCGCCCTGGTCGTGGTCGACGGCCGCGTCGCCTTGGACGCGCCCGCCCCCGAGGCGGTGGACGCCTACGTGGCCAGCGTGCTCGAGGGAGCCCCGCTGGGCGGGGGCGCACCGGCGTGAGCGTCCCGCAGGTCGTCGCCTTGCACCGGCCGGGCAGCAGCGTGCTGCACCGGGCGCCGGTCGGCGCCAAGCTCGGCGGGCTCGTGGTCACCTCGGCGGTCGTCGTCCTGCTCGACGAGCCGGCGTGGCTCGGGATCGCCTCCGCCGGCGGCGCCGTGGCACTGGGGCTGGTCGCGGGGGGTGTCGCCGGCCTGCGCACTGCCGACGTGCGGGCCACGGTGCGGCCGCTGCTGCTGCCGCTGCTGGTGCTGGGCGTGCTCCAGGTGCTGCTCGCCGGCCCCGCGGAGGCGGCCCGCACGGTGCTGCTGCTACTGGGCCTGGCCCTGTGCGCCTCGGTGGTCACGGCCACCACCGCGGTCAACGCGATGCTGGACGCGATCGTGCGCTGGCTGGGCCCGCTGCGGCGCGTGGGCGTGGACCCGGAGCGGTTCGCCCTGGCCTTCTCGCTGGCCGTGAGCGCGCTGCCCACCACGCTGGGCCTGGCCTGGGAGACCCGGGACGCCGCCCGCGCCCGCGGGCTGGGCCGGCACCCGCGCGCGTTCCTGGTGCCGTTCGTGATCCGGGTGGTCAAGCGGGCCCACGACACCGGCGACGCGCTCGCCGCCCGGGGGCTGGCGGACTGAGGCCGGGCGGGCTGGAGGACCGACCGAGGCGCAGGCTCAGGGGCGGCTCACCAGACGTCGCCGTCCCGCCAGTCGCACACGAGCGGGTGCGCCCGGTCCAGCGCGGCTGGGTCGAGGGTGCCGGGGAGCAGCAGCACGCCGTCGTCCTCGTCGGGGGTGGCCTGCACCCCCGACGGCGTCAGGACGGCGGTGGGGCCGGCCCACGGCGTCCAGCCGCGTGCCAGGTAGAGCGCCCGGGCCTGCGCGGAGGCCGACAGGGCGAGCAGGTCGTGGCCGGGGGCCAGTGACTCCAGCGACTCCATCACCCGGCTCGCCAGGCCGCGGCGGCGCAGGTCGCTCGCCACGGCCACCGCCTCGACGTACCCGACCCGCAGCGACCGCTCCCGCCCCGGCGGGCCGTGCAGGAACCGGCGGGCCACCAGGGCGCCGTGGGCGACGACCGGGGCGACCGGCTCCCGGCGACCCTCCCCGGCGCGGCCGCCGCCCTGTGACCTGCCGCCCGACCCGCCCTCCGACCAGCCCCCGTGCAGGAGCACCGCGTGCAGCCCGCCCAGCGCGTGCGTCCAGTCCTCCGAGGAGAACGACCCGTCGAAGGCCTGCACGCAGAGTCGGCGCGCGCCGTCGCGGACACCGGCCTCCAGGTGCGCCGTCGGCACCAGGGGCACGCGGCTCACGGACGCTCCCAGCCCGGCGGGCGACGGTGGTGCCAGGCGGTGGCCTCCTGCTTCTGCGCCGCGGTCTCGACCTGCGCGGCCAGGCGCAGCAGGGTGGCGTCCTGGCCCGGGTGGGCGGCCAGCATCACCCCCACCGGCAGGCCGGTGGGCGTCTGGTGCAGGGGCAGGGAGACGGCCGGGCTCCCGGTGACGTTCCACAGCGACGTCCAGGGCGTGAACCGCTTCTGCGCCTCGAAGTCGGCCTCCGGGTGCTCGTCGTCGCGGATGGCGCCCACCGGCAGCGGCACGTCGGCCAGCGTGGGGGTCAGCACCGCGTCGAAGCCGGCCAGGGCCTCGAGCGCCGTCGCGGCGTGGCGGCGCATGGCGCCCAGCGCCAGCCCGAACTCGGGGCCGCTGACCGCCCGGCCCCGGTCGGCGAGCCAGGTGGTGAGCGGCCTCAGCAGGTGCTCGCGGCCGGCGGGCGCCGGGGAGAGCGCGGTGAGCACCGCCCAGCAGGTCTCGAAGGTCGCCACGGCCTCCCGCGGCAGCGGCACCGGCACGTCGACGACCTCGTGGCCGAGCGAACGGAGCAGGTCGGAGGCGTCCTCCCAGGCCTGCAGGACGTCGGTGTGCACGTGCGCGTCGGTGATGACCGGCTCGGCGAAGCGAGCCACGCGCAGGCGTCCGGGGGCCTCGTCGCAGGCGCCGAGGAAGGACGCGGGGCCGGCCGGCGGCGGGTAGGGGTCACCGGCGCGGTGCACGGCCAGCACGTCGAGCAGGGCCGCGGCGTCGCGCACCGTGCGGGCGATCGGCCCCGAGGTGGCCAGGCCGGTGGGCTCGCCGTACAGCGGCGCTCCGCTGACGCGCCCGCGCGAGGGCTTGAGCCCCACGAGGCCGCAGCAGGACGCCGGGATGCGGATCGACCCGCCGCCATCCGAGCCCTGGGCCAGCGGCACGAGGCCCGCCGCCACCGCGGCCGCCGCTCCCCCGCTGGAGCCGCCGGCCATCCGGCCCCGGTCCCAGGGGGTGACGGCCGCGGGCAGGCCCGCGGGCTCGGTGTAGCAGGGCGAGCCGAACTCGGGCGCCGCGGTCTTGCCGAGCCAGACGAGGCCGCCCTCCTCCAGCGACAGGGTCACCGAGTCGGAGACCTCCGGCACGAAGTCGGCGTAGGCGGCGGAGCCGAAGGTGGTGCGGACGCCGGCCGTGGCGTTGAGGTCCTTCACGGCAGTGGGCACGCCCCACAGCGGCCCGGCGTCGGCGGGTCGGCCCCGCTGCGTCAGGTGCCAGGCGTGGGCGTGCGCGCGCTCGGTGGCCAGCGTGGCGAAGGCACCGACGTCGTCGAGACGGGCCGCCCGGTCCAGGTAGTGCTCGGCCAGCGCCAGAGGCGTCAGCTCGCCGGCGGCCACGAGCGCGCCCTGCTCCAGCGCGGTGAGGTCGTGCAGCGCGCTCATGCGGGCACCGTACTCCGCGACCGGCGGCTCCCGGCAGGTCCGCAGGACCCCCGGCACCCCTCAGGCCGGCACCCCTCCGGACGCGACGCGACCCCGGGACCCGCTTCAGGGGTGGCGGGTCCCGGGGTCGTGACGAGGAGAGGGGTCGCTCAGGCGGCGGCGACCTCGTAGGAGACGAGCTTGGCGACGGCGCCCCGGAGCTTGGCCTGGACGGTCTCGTCGGTGAAGACGTCGGTCTCGAGGTAGTTCTGGGAGACGGTCACGTCCTCCACCACGACCGCACCGGCGATGCCGGCCGAGCGCGCGGTGTCGCCGTGGGCCCACTGGCCGCCGTAGGGGCTGGGGGCCAGGCCGATCACGCCGAAGGGCTTGCCCTTGATCGCGCCGGCGCCGAAGGGGCGGGACAGCCAGTCGAGGGCGTTGTTGAGGACGGCCGGCATGGTGCCGTTGTACTCCGGGGTCACGGCGAGGACGCGGTCGGCGCCGGCGACGGCCTCGCGCAGCGCGAGGACGGAGGAGTCGACGTCGTCGGTGTCGATGTCCTCGTTGTAGAAGGGCAGCTTCTCCAGGCCCTCGACCAGGAACAGCTCGGCGCCCTCCGGCGCCTGCGAGGCGAGGGACTCGGCGAGCTTGCGGTTCAGGGAGGCGGCGCGGAGGCTGCCGACGAGGACGGCGACGCGGGTCGTCATGAGGAAGGGGCTCCTGACTCAGCAGTGCTGAATATCGGGGACAGTTGTCGATTAAACTAACGGACCGTGGTCCGGTTCTTGTTCCCCGTCTCGCCCTGCATGCACGTCGCAGTGCGGTGTTCTCCACCACACGGGCACCCCGCGCCGCCTAGGCTGGGCCGATGACGCGCCCGCTGCTGCCACTCGCCGACGCCGTCCCGGCCGAGCGCGCGGACGCGGCCCGCAACCGCGAGGCGCTGCTGCGCGAGGCCGTGCGGATGGTCGCCGAGGGCGGCACCTCCTCGCTGACGATGGAGTGCCTGGCCCACCGGGCCGGCGTCGGCAAGGGCACCGTCTTCCGCCGGTTCGGCTCGCGCGAGGGGCTGATGGCCCAGGTGCTCGACCTCTCCGAGCGCGACTGGCAGGCCTCCGTGCTCGGCGGCGAGCCGCCGCTGGGCCCCGGGGCACCGCCGTGGGAGCGGTTGGTCGCCTTCGGCGAGTCCCGGCTGCGGACGACGCTGCTGCACGCCGACCTCATCCGCGCCGCGGGAGACGCGACCGGCTCACGCTCGGCGGCGGCCTCGTCCTTCATGGCGCTGCACGTGCGTCACCTGCTGGGCGAGCTCGGGGTGGCGGGAGACCTGCCGCTGCTGGCCACCGCCCTGCTGGCACCCCTGGAGGTGCCGGTGCTCGTCCAGCAGGTCGACCGCGAGCACCTGCCCGTCGAGCGGGTGGTCGCGGCGTGGGTGGACCTGGCCGGGCGCGTGGTCAGTGCTCGTGCCGACGCAGGCCGAAGGTGACCGCGTCGAGCAGCGCCTCCCACGAGGCCTCGATGACGTTGGGGCCCACCCCGACCGTCACCCAGGTGCCGGCGCCGTCCGAGGTCTCGATGAGCACCCGGGTGATCGCGTCCGTGCCGTGGCCCTGGTCGAGGATGCGGACCTTGTAGTCGACCAGCTCGAGCTTGGCGACCTCGGGATAGGCCTGCCCGATGGCGCTGCGCAGCGCCTGGTCCAGGGCGTTGACGGGGCCGTTGCCCTCGCCGGTCACCACGTAGCGCACGCCGCCGGCGCGCAGCTTGACGGTCGCCTCGGAGAGCGCGTCCGAGCCGGGGCCGGCGGCCGGGCCGGTCTCGGTGATGACGCGCCAGAACTCCACGTCCACGTAGGAGGGCCGGTGGCCGTTGACCTCCTCCTCGAGCAGCAGCTCGAAGGAGGCGTCGGCGGCCTCGAAGGTGTAGCCGCGGTTCTCCAGCACCTTCACGCGCTGGGTGATGCGGCTGACGAGGTCGCGGTCCTCGGAGAGGTCGAAGCCCAGCTCGCGGGCCTTGAGCTCGATCGAGGCGCGACCGGCCATGTCGGAGACCAGCAGGCGCATGTCGTTGCCGACGCCGGCGGGGTCCATGTGCTGGTAGAGGTCGGGGTCGACCTTGATCGCCGACGCGTGCAGGCCGGCCTTGTGGGCGAAGGCGCTGGTGCCGACGTACGGCTGGCGCGAGGCCGGCGGCACGTTGGTGACCTCGGCGACGGCGTGGGCCGTCCGGGTCGCCTCCACCAGCTTGCCCGGCGGCAGCACCGGCCGGTCGAGCTTGAGCTCGAGGTTGGCCACCACGGTGACGAGGTCGGCGTTGCCGGTCCGCTCGCCGTAGCCGTTGACGGTGCCCTGGACGTGGGTGGCACCCGCGTCCACGGCGGCCAGCGAGTTGGCCACCGCGCAGCCGGTGTCGTTGTGGCAGTGGATGCCCACGCGGCCGCCGGTCGTCTCCACCACGTCGTTGACCACGTCGCCGACCCAGGTCGGCAGCATGCCGCCGTTGGTGTCGCACAGGGCCGCGACCTCGGCGCCCGCCTCGTAGGCGGTGCGCAGCACCTCCAGCGCGTAGGCGCGGTTGGCACGGTAGCCGTCGAAGAAGTGCTCGGCGTCGAGGAAGACCCGCTGGCCCTCGGCGGTGAGGTGGGCGACGGTGTCGCGCACCATCGCGAGGTTCTCCTCCAGCGTGGTGCGCAGCGCCAGCTCGACGTGCCGGTCGTGCGACTTGGCGACGAGGGTGACGACCTGCGCGCCCGAGTCCCGCAGCGCGGCGACCAGCGGGTCGTCGGCGGCCGCGACGCCCGCGCGGCGGGTGGCCCCGAACGCGGCGAGCGTGGCGTGGCGCAGGTCGAGCTCGGAGGCCGCGCGCCGGAAGAACTCGGTGTCCTTCGGGTTGGCGCCGGGCCAGCCGCCCTCGATGTAGCCGACGCCGAGACCGTCGAGGGTCCGGGCGATGGAGAGCTTGTCGGCGACGGAGAGGTTGAGCCCCTCCTGCTGGGCCCCGTCACGCAGGGTCGTGTCGTAGACGTGGAAGGCGTCGTCGGCCGCCATGGTCTCTCCTCGCATCTCTCGTTCCCGCCCGGTGGCGCCCCGCGGTCGGGGCACAAAAAAACCTCTCGCGAACGAGAGGTGGCGCGCGTCGTGCTCCGTCGGTGGGCGTCAGCCCAGGAGCGCGACGCGCTGGCAAATGTGGGTCACCGGCTGGTCGGGCACGCCCCCAGTGTGCCACGACGAGGCGGTGGCGGCGGTCGCGTCCAGGTGCCGGTACCGCGGAGCGCGGGACGCCGGGAGCGGACGGACGTGGGGTCAGCCCACGAGCCAGTCGGGCAGCGTGACGCTCCGCCAGGGCGCTCCCCCTGCCGGGGACCAGTCCGGGCCGCCGTCGAGCACGGCGGTGGTGCCCGCCCCGGCGAGCGCGGCCAGGACGACCAGCATCACCAGCCAGGTGCCCACGCCCGCCGACAGCGGCTGCACCACGCGACGCAGCGGGCGACGCACCCGCTCGGAGCCCGGGCCGGCGCCCAGAGCCAGCACGAGCAGGACACCGCCGACGAGCGCGGTGCGCGGCAGGCCCACGGCGGCCGCGTAGCAGACGAGACCGGCCGCCACGGCCCAGCCGACCGACCAGAGGAGCAGCAGCCCTGTCGACGGCAGGGTCTGGAGCAGGTCCCAGGGCAGGCCCACGACGCGACGGGGCCCGTCGTGCCAGCGGCTGCCGCGCTCGGCCCGGCGCTCGTCGACCCGGCTGGCACCGCGGGAGGCCCCGCGCAGCAGCCAGGTGGCCGCGGCCAGGCCGGCACCGACCAGGTAGGGGTAGGCCGAGAGCAGGGCCCCGACGGCGGCGGCGAGCGCCAGCCACAGCAGGCCGCGGCGCAGCCGCTCCCCCGCGCCGACGCGGACGGGCGGCTCCGGCTCGGTCTCCTCCTCGCCCCAGCCGCCCCAGCGCAGGCCGTCCAGGTCGTCGCCGTCGTCCCCGGTGCCCTCAGCGTCCCCGGTGTCCTCGTCGTCCCTCTCGTACCGGTCGTCGTACCGGTCCTCGGGCAGCACCTGCGTGTGGGGCGCCTCCTCCACGAGCGTGGGCTCGGCGGCAGCGGCCCTCGTAGCGGCACCGGCAGCAGCACCGGCGGCAGCACCGGCGACGGGGACGACGCGAGTGGTGTCCTGGGGGTGCGAGGCCGGGCCGAGCGGCTGGGTGTCGGGGACGGGGTCGGCGGCCACGGTGGCCGGCCGGGACGGCACGCCCTGGGCGCGGAACCAGGACAGCAGCTGGTCGAGGGTCGGACGGCGGTCGGGCTCGGGGTCGAGGGAGACCTCGACGACCCGGCGCAGGTCGCCCTCGAGGCCGGTCAGGTCGTGCTCGCCCCGGCGGACGCGGTCGAGCACCGCCTCGATCGGGCCGCGGCCGAACGGGGCGCGGCCGGTGCCGGCGTAGGCGACGGTCGCGGCCCACGCGTGCACGTCGGAGGCGGCGCTGGCGTCCTCGCCGACGAGGATCTCGGGTGCGACGTAGCCGGGCGTGCCGAGCAGGAAGCCGGTCCGGGTCAGCCGGGAGTCCTCGGCGAGCCGGGCGAGGCCGAAGTCGATGAGGATGGGCGCTCGGCCCTCCATCAGCACGTTGGACGGCTTGACGTCGCGGTGCAGGACGCCGGCACCGTGCACGGCCGCCAGGCCCTCGGCGAGGCAGCCGGCGAACCACAGCAGGTCGGCGCCGCGGATCGGGCCCTCCTCCGCAACGTGGTCGTGCACGGAGAGGCCCGGCACGTACCGGGTGGCGACGTAGGGCACGGTCGCCCAGGGGTCCGCGTCGAGCACCGGCGCCACCCAGCGGGAGTGGACCCGTCCGAGGGACGCGACCTCGCGGGCCAGCCGCTGCCGTCCCTCGTCGTCGCCGACCACGTGCGGGCGCAGCACCTTGAGCGCGACGCGGTCGCCCTCGGGCGTGCGCGCGAGGTGGACCACGCCCATGCCGCCCTCGCCGAGCTTGGTGATCAGCTCGTAGGGCCCCACGCGCTGGGGACCGGTGCGGTCACCGCGGTCGGTGGGCTGGGCGCTCATGGGCGTGAGGGTACCGGCGAGGGTGCGGCGCCCCCGACACGACGACGCCCGCCCCGGGCGGGCCGGGACGGGCGTCGAGCAGTGCGGGTGGGCTCAGCAGATCTTGTGCATCCAGCCGTGGCCGTCGTCCGCGCGGCCGTACTGGATGTCGACGAGCTGCTTGCGCAGCTCCATGGCGACCTCGCCGACGGGGGCCGAGGGCAGCGAGCCGCCGTCCCAGCGCAGCTCGCCGACGGGCGTCACGACGGCGGCCGTGCCGCAGGCGAAGATCTCGGTGATCTCGCCGGAGGCGACGCCGTCCTTCCACTCATCGATGGAGAACTTCCGCTCCTCGACGGTGTAGCCCATCTTCTCGGCCAGCGTGATGATCGAGGCGCGGGTGATGCCCTCGAGGATCGTGCCGGTCGCCGGGGTGACGATGCGGCCGTCGGCGTGCACGAAGTAGAGGTTCATGCCGCCGAGCTCCTCGACGTACTTCTGCTCGGTGGAGTCGAGGAAGACGACCTGGTCGCAGCCGTGGGCCGAGGCCTCCTGCTGGGCGACCAGCGAGGCGGCGTAGTTGCCGCCGGTCTTGGCCGCGCCCATGCCCCCGCGGCCGGCGCGGGAGTACTGCTCGGTCAGCCAGATGGTGACGGGCTTGACCCCGCCCTTGAAGTAGGAGCCGACGGGGCTGGCGATCACCATGAAGGTGACGTGCTGCGAGGGCCGGACGCCGAGGAAGGTCTCGGAGGCGAACATGAAGGGGCGCAGGTAGAGGCTCTTCTCGTTCGCGCCCTCGGACGTCGGCACCCAGCGCTCGTCGGCGCGGACCAGGGCGTCGACGTACTCGACGAACTCGTCCTCGGGCAGGACGGGCAGCGCGAGGCGCTCGGCGGAGCGGGCCATGCGCGCGGCGTTGGCCTCGGGGCGGAACGACCAGACCGACCCGTCGGGGTGCCGGTAGGCCTTCATCCCCTCGAAGATCTCCTGGGCGTAGTGCAGCACGGCCGCGGCGGGGTCGATCGACAGCGGCGCGTAGGGCTCGATGCGAGCCGCGTGCCAGCCGGCGTCCGGCGTCCACTCGACCGTGAGCATGTGGTCGGTGAAGTACGTGCCGAAGCCGGGGTTCGCGAAGATCTCGGCGAGCCGGGCGTCGTCGACGGGGTGGTCCGAGACGGTCGTGCTGATCTGCATGGGGGTCACGTTAGTGGGTCTCTCTCGTGGTGAGACAGGGGTGCCGCGTCGGCAGGGGCTGCCTGGAGCGCGTCGTCACCCTGTCCGCGCAGAAGGGTCAGGGGTCGTGCGGCGGGCCTGCGGTGGCCTGACGTGCGGGGACGGCGGCGTAAAAGCGCCGACGTCGGGCGACCGCACCCGCCTGTCGGCGGTGCGGCGGCCCGACGTCGTCGGTGTCGCGAGGGTCGGGGTCAGGCCCGCGTGCTGCGGGGCCCCGGCGGTGCGCGGCGGACGTCCTCGGGCGTCAGCCGGCTACTCGGGCGGCGATCGCGTCGCCGATCGCGGAGGTGGTGCGCGGCTCGGCGCCCCGGTCGGCGAGGTCGGCCAGGACGGCCTTCTCGACCGCGGCGGCGGCGTCGGGGTGGCCGAGGTGGTCGAGCAGCAGCGCGCCGGAGAGGATCGCGGCGGTGGGGTCGGCCTTCTGCTGGCCGGCGATGTCCGGCGCGGAGCCGTGGACCGGCTCGAACATCGACGGGTAGGTGCGGTCGGGGTTGACGTTGCCCGAGGCGGCCAGGCCGATGCCGCCGGTGATCGCGGCAGCCAGGTCGGTGACGATGTCGCCGAACAGGTTGTCGGTGACGATGACGTCGAAGCGCTGCGGGTTGACCGTCAGGTGGATCATCGTCGCGTCCACGTGCATGTAGTCGACGGTGACGTCGGGGTACTCGGCAGCGATCTCCTGGGTCAGGCGCCACCAGACCGCACCGGCGTTGACCAGCACGTTGGTCTTGTGGACCAGCGTCAGCTTCTTGCGGGGGCGCTTGCTGGCGCGCTCGAAGGCGTCGCGGACGACGCGCTCCACGCCGAAGGCCGTGTTGACGCTGACCTCGGTGGCGACCTCGGCCGGCGTGCCGACGCGCAGGGCGCCGCCGTTGCCGGTGTAGGGGCCCTCGGTGCCCTCGCGGACGACGACGAAGTCCACGTCCTCGCCCTTGAGCACGTGCTCGCCCAGCGGCGAGACGCTGCCCGGGTAGATCTTGCTCGGGCGCAGGTTCACGTAGTGGTCGAGCGCGAAGCGCAGCTTCAGCAGCAGGCCTCGCTCGAGGATGCCCGGGGGCAGGTTCGGGTCGCCGGGCTTGCCGCCGACCGCGCCGAGCAGGATGGCGCCCTGGCCCTTGATCTCCTCCAGCACCGAGTCCGGCAGCACCTCGCCGGTGCGCAGGTAGCGCTCGGCGCCGAGGTCGTAGGCGGTGCGGTTGAAGGTGACGCCCGACGGCGCAGCCGCCTCCAGGACCTTGAGGGCCTCGGGGACGACCTCCTGGCCGATGCCGTCGCCCTCGATGACCGCGAGGTCGATGAACCCGGCTGCCGGGGCGGTGGCTTCGGTGGTGGAGGCGGCCTGCGCCGTGGTGCTCGTCATGCCGACGAGCCTAGTTGTCGTCGGGTCGCTCCCCGCCGTTGTCCCGCAGGTCGAGAGACCGCTGGACCGCCTCACGGCTGGTGGGGTTGGCGGGGTCGTGCGCGGCGGGGCCCCAGCCCTCGGGGTACATGTCGTACATCGGTGTTCGCTCCTCGACTCGTGCGTCGTCTGCTGTCCTGGGGATCGACCGTCCCTCGCCACCCTCAAGGAGTCCTGAGAGATGGATAGGAAAGGGACGGATCGGGCTCATCGACGGTGATGTGCCGGTGCGAGGCCGTGTGCGCAGTCCCTGCCCGCGCCGGTCACCACGGCGAGGGGGCCTCTGGGGCAGGTCGTCAGGCCTGCCGGGCCTCGCCGTGGCGGAGGAGTACGAGAAGGATGCGCGTCATGATGAGAGCACCATAACCGGTGAGCGGACGCGGGACACCGCATTTCGGATGTTGTCCGCGTGGCGAGACGCGGCTCACGTGGTGGGACACTGGTCCACGTGAGCGCGCCACCCGACCTCCCGGACGTCGTCGAGCGGGCCTTCCAGGTCTCCCGCCGTGCCGGCTACGTCTCGTTCTGCCGCAACGAGACGGGGCGCCTCCTGGCGACCCTGGCCGCCACCCGGGAGGGCACCATGGCCGAGTTCGGCACCGGCTGCGGCGTGGGCACCGCCTGGCTGCGCAGCGGCGTCCGGCACGACAAGGCCCAGATCGTCACCGCCGAGCTGGACGCGCGGCTGGCCGGGTTCGCCTCGGAGATCTTCGCCGACGACCCCTGCGTCGAGGTGCTGGCGGCCGACTGGTCGCGCCTGCGCGACCGCGGCCCCTACTCGCTGCTCTTCCTGGACTCCGGTGCCCCGGACGAGGTCGGCACCGACGCGATCGCCGACCTGGTCGAGCCCGGCGGCCTCGTCGTCCTCGACGACTTCACGCCCTGCGAGCTCTGGCCGCCCATCTCCTACGGCCGCGTCGACACGCTGCGCCAGGACTGGCTGACCGACGAGCGGTTCACCGCCGTCGAGGTGATGGTCGCCCCCGACGCCGCCTGCGTGGTCGCCACCCGCCACTGAGAGCCACCGGCAGCAAGTTACTGCCGACTCGGCAGTGACCCGGCAGCAAGCTACTGCCGACTCGGCGCGGGGACGTCCAGGCGGACCGCGACCAGGGGCAGCAGGCGCTGGGCCAGCGGTCCGATCGCCAGCGCGTAGAGCACGGTGCCCGCACCCAGGGGGCCGCCGAGGGCGAGGCCGACGAGCACGACGACGACCTCCAGGCACGTGCGGACGAGGCGGAGCGAGCGTCCGGAGACGCGGGCGAGGCCGGTCATCAGCCCGTCGCGCGGTCCGCGACCCAGCTGGGCACCGATGTACAGCGCGGTCGCCACGCCGTTGAGCAGCACGCCGGCGGCCACCAGCGCGACCCGCACGCCCAGCGCGGCGTCGGGCCCGAGCGAGCCGGGCAGCACGGCCAGCGTGGCGTCGGTCGAGAGCCCCACCAGCACGGCGTTGGCGAGCGTGCCGATGCCGGGCACCTCGCGCAGCGGCAGCCACAGCAGCAGCACCACGAAGGACGTCAGCACGATCGTCTCCCCCAGGGTCAGCGGCAGGTACGCCGAGACCGCCACGTCCAGGACGCCCCACGGGGGCACGCCGAGCCCCGAGGCCACCATCAGCGCGAGCGACGCCCCGTAGAGCCAGAGCCCCACCAGCAGCTGCGGGAGGCGGCGCGCCAGGCGGCCGGTGCGCAGCTGGGCCAGCGGACCGAGGTGGGCGGGCAGCAGGAGGGGCTGCTGGGACGCGGGGCGGGGGACGGAGGTCGTGGTCACCCCTCGAGGATGTGGGAGCACTGGCCTGGCCAGGAAGAGCCAATTCTGAGACAGTGGCCTGCATGCAGCAGTCCATTTCGGCAGGCCGCGTCGCGGCGCTCGTCGGCCCGCTCGACGGCGGCCCCGCGTACGCCTCCCTCGAGGCGTCCCTGCGCCTGCTGATCGGCGACGGCCGCATCGGCTACGACGTCCGGCTGCCCAGCGAGCGCGACCTCACCGCGGCGCTGGGGCTCTCGCGCACGACCGTGGCGCGCGCCTACGCCGGCCTGCGGGAGAGCGGCTACGCGGCCGCGCGCCAGGGCTCCGGCACGTTCACCCGGGTGCCCGGCGGCCGCTCGGTCACCCACGACCACGCGCTCTCCCCGCGGATGGACGAGGAGATCGACCTCGGCTGCGCGGCCACCGGGGCCGCTCCCGGCCTCACCGAGGCCTTCGCCGGTGCGGCCACCGACCTCCCCGCCTACCTCGGCGGCCACGGGTACTTCCTGGCGGGCCTGCCGGTGCTCCAGGAAGCGATCGCCGCCCAGTACACCCGCCGCGGCCTGCCCACCGACCCGCGCCAGGTCGTCGTCACCCCCGGGGCCCTGGCCGCCTCGGCGCTGGTGAGCGTGGCCCTCACGCAGCCGGGCACCCGGGTGCTGGTCGAGTCCCCCGTCTACCCCAACGCCGTGCAGGCGCTGCGCACCGCCGGCGCGCGGGTGCTCCCCTCCCCCGTCGACAGCGGCGCCGTCGAGGGCGAGGCCGGGGGCTGGGCGATGGACGAGATCGGTGCCCGGCTGCGCCAGGTGCGGCCCGCGCTGGCCTACCTCGTGCCCGACTTCCAGAACCCCACCGGCCACCTCATGGCCGACGAGCAGCGCGCCCAGCTGGCCGACCACCTCGCCGCCGCCGGCACCACCGCCGTCGTGGACGAGGCGCACCACGCCATCGCGCTGGACGACGTCGACCTGCCCCTCCCCCTGGCCGCCCACGCCCCGGGGGCGATCAGCCTCGGCAGCGCCGCGAAGGCCTACTGGGGCGGGCTGCGGCTGGGCTGGGTCCGCGCCCCGCACGCGCTGGTCGACGACCTCCTCCGGGCCCGGCTCGGCCTCGACCTCGGCACCCCGGTGATGGAGCAGCTCGTGCTGCGCCGGCTGCTGGACGCCGGGCCGGTGCTGCCCGGCCACCTCGACCGGCTCCGCGAGCAGCGCGACACCCTCGTGTCCGGTCTGCGCGAGCACCTGCCGTCCTGGCGCTTCCGGGTGCCGGCGGGCGGGCTCTCCCTGTGGTGCGCCCTGCCCGCGCCGCTGGCGGTGCCGCTGGCGGCGGCCGCCGAGGAGCGCGGCGTCGCGATCACCCCCGGGCCCGTGTTCGCGATCGAGACGGGCCTGTCCCGCTACGTCCGCATCGCCTGGACGCGGCCGGCCGCCGAGCTCGCGGACGCGGTGCCGCGCCTCGCGGCGGCGTGGGCGCACACCCTGCACGGGGCGCCGGCCGGTGCCCGCGGGCCCGAGCGCATGACGGTCGCCTGAGACCGGGTCGGGACCCGCGGACCCACGGCGCCGGTCAGCCCGCGGGCGGCCCGTCCCACGTCCAGGTGGGCCGCGCCAGGCCCTCCGGGACGTCCTCGGCGCTGCGCGGATAGGCGGCCATCTGCACGCGGGTGGCCCAGGCGAACCAGTCCCGCGGCCGGGCGTGCAGCACAGCGTCCTCCGGCACGCCGACGTCGACGAGCGCGGCCTGCCAGCAGGCGATCGCCCGGTCGTCCATCTCCGGGTGCTCGCCGTTGCCGGAGTGGTCGCGCACGACCTGCGACTCGGTGCCCAGCGGGCGTGCGCCACCGGTGAAGGTCGCCGGCCCGCCCAGGACCTCGCCGAGGTAGGCGGCGAGCCGGTCCTCGTGGGCCGGGTGGAACCCGTGCGAGAAGGCGTGGCTCACCACCGGGTCGGCCAGCACCCGGGCGTGCCACGCCCGGGCGAGCGCGGCGACGACGTCCGCGCCGCCGAGGGCCGTGTACAGGGCCTGCTCCACGGGCACAGCCTGCACCCGCGGCGCCGGTCAGACCAGGCTGACCGTGCGGGCCCAGGACGCGGAGAGGGCGTTGCCGAGGGTGTCGAGCACGGGCTGGGGCACCGCGGAGTCGAGGGCCAGGGCGACCAGCACCTCCCCGTCCAGCCGGACCACCTGCATGCCGGCGATGTTCACGCCGGCGGCGCCGAGCACCTGCCCGAGGACGCCCACGGTGCCCGGGCGGTCCGGGTGCCGCAGGAACGCCAGGTGGTCGGCCAGCTCCACGTCGAGGTCGATCCCGTCGACGGCGACCAGCCGCTGTCGCTCCCCGGTGCCCACGAGGGTGCCCGAGACCGAGACCTGGTGGGCGTCGGCCAGCGTGCCGCGCACGGTCACCAGGGTGCGGTGGTCGGGGCTCTCGGGATCGGTGATGAGGCGGACGGCGGTGCCCCGCTCGGCCGCCAGGAGCGAGACGTTGACGTAGCTGACCGAGTCGTCGAGCACCACGCCGGAGAGCGCGCCCTTGAGCGCGGCCAGCTCGAGCACCCGGACGTCGTGGTCGGCGAGCTCGCCGCGCGCCTCGACGTCCATGGAGACGGCGCTGCCGCCGGAGAGCCCGGTGAACAGCCGCCCGAGGCGCTCGGTGAGCCCGATGGAGGGGCGCACCTCCTCGGCGATGACCCCGCCGTGCACGTTGACCGCGTCGGGCACCAGCTCGCCGGAGAGCGCCTGTCGCACGGACCGGGCGACCGAGCGCCCGGCCTTCTCGAGGGCGTCCTCGGTGGAGGCGCCCAGGTGCGGGGTGGCGACCACGTTGTCGAGGGCGAGCAGGGCGTTGCCCGCGGCCGGTTCCTCGGCGAAGGTGTCGATGCCCGCGGCGCCGACCCGGCCCTCGAGGAGGGCGTCGTAGAGCGCGCACTCGTCCACGATGCCGCCGCGGGCGGCGTTGACCAGCACCAGGCCGGGCTTGACCCGGGCCAGCTGCTCGCGGCCCAGCAGGCCCAGCGTCTCGGTGGTGCGGGGCAGGTGCACGCTGAGGACGTCGGACTCGCGCAGCAGGGTGTCCAGGTCGACCAGCTGCACGCCCAGCTGGGCGGCACGCCCCGCCTGGACGAACGGGTCGTGCGCGACCAGCCGCATGCCGAACGCCGCCATCCGCTGCGCCACGAGCACACCCACGCGCCCGAGGCCCAGGATGCCCAGCGTCTTGCCGTGCAGCTCGGTGCCGACGAACCGGTCGCGCTGCCACTCGCCGTGCCGCAGCGACGCGTGCGCGGCACCGACGCGGCGGGCCGCGGCGATCATCAGGCCGACCGTCAGCTCGGCGGCGGAGACGAGGTTCGCGGTGGGCGCGGTGACCACCATGACGCCGGCGTGCGTGCAGGCCCGCACGTCCACGTTGCGCAGGCCGGTGCCCGCCCGGGCCACGACCTTCAGCCGCGGCGCGGCCGCCAGCAGCTCCTCGTCGACCACGGTGCCGGAGCGCACCAGCAGCGCCTGCGCGTCGCGCACCGCGGCCAGGAGGGCGGCCCGGTCGCCGCCGTCCACCCGACGCACGTCGACGCCCGGGCCCAGCTCGGCGTCGGTCACCGGGTGCAGCGCCTCGGCGATCACCGCCACGGGCCGAGCCACCGGACGCAGCGGGCTGGTGGGCACCGGGTAGGGCTGGGCGTCCTCGCGCCCCGCGGCCGCGTCCAGCACCGCCGAGGCCGCGCTCAGGCCGGGCTGGTGCGCGGTGCGCAGCGTGGGGACCGGGCGTGCCGGGTCGGCGGGCAGGGTCTCGACGGGCAGGGTCTCGACCGGCAGCGACTCGACGGGCGGGGGCTCGAGCGGGTCGGCCGACGTGGGGGCATCGACGGGAAGCGACACAGCGGGCTGCTCCGGGGGTGGGCGGCGACCCGGCTCCGGTGCAGCACGGGGCTGCGTGGGCCTGGGAGGCGGCGCGGACGTGGGGAGCGCACGACACTGTGGCGCAGGCCATCCTAGCGGCTGCCCGGTGACCACGACCCGGCCCGCGCACCACCGCGCGGGTCGCCGGGGGCTAGCGTCACGCCGGTGACCACCCAGCAGCAGCCCGCACCGCCCCCCACCTCGCTGCTGGCACCGGCCTACCGCTCGGCCACGATCGGCTCCCTGACGCTGGTCTTCCTCATCGCCTTCGAGGCGCTCGCCGTCGCGACCGTCATGCCCGTCGTGGCCGCCGACCTGGGCGGACGCTCGCTGTTCGCCGTCGCCTTCTCCGCGACGCTGGCCGCGGGCATCGTCGGCATGGTCGCCGGCGGCGCGTGGGCCGACCGGGTCGGTGCCACCCGGCCGATGCTGGTCGCGGTGGCCACCTTCGCCGCGGGCCTGCTGCTGGCCGGCCTGGCACCGACGATGCCGGCGCTGGTCGTCGGCCGGTTCCTCCAGGGCCTCGGCGGCGGGGCGGCGCAGGTGACGGTGTACGTGCTGGTCGGGCAGGTCTACGCACCGGCCGACCGCTCCCGCATCCTCGGCGCCTTCGCCGCCGCCTGGGTGCTGCCGGGGCTGGTCGGCCCGTTCCTGGCCGGGCTGGTCACCGACCTCGTCGGCTGGCGCTGGGTCTTCCTCGGCGTCGTGGTCCTCGCGGCCCTCGCGCTGGCGCTGCTCGTGCCGGCGCTGCGGCGGGCCTCGGCGGCGAGCCCGGGATCGAGCGCGGCACCGACCCCGGACCGCGACACCGGCACGCCGGACGACGGCGGGCCCGTCGTGACCCGGGCGGCGACCCGCCTGGCGCTGGCCGCGGTCGTGGCGGGCGCCGTGCTCGGCCTCAACCTCGCCTCGGCGCTCGAGGGCGCGGCGCGGCCGGTGGTCGCCGTCGCCGCGGTGCTCGTGGCGCTGGCCGCGGTCCGGCCCCTGCTGCCGCCCGGCACGCTGCGCGCGTCCCGCGGGATCCCGGCCGTCGTCGCCTTCCGCGGCCTCGTGGCGGGCGGCTACTTCGCCGCCGAGTCCTACCTGCCCTACCTCCTCCAGGACCGGTACGGCGCCGCCCCCGCGGTGGCCGGCCTCGTGCTCACCGTGGCCGCGACCAGCTGGGCGGCCGCCTCCCAGGTGCAGGGGCGGGCCACGGGTGTCAGCGACGACCGCGCCCTCCGGGTCGGTGCGTCCCTCCTGGTCGCGGGCGTGGCGGTGCAGGTGCTCGTCGCCGCGGCACCGCTGCCCGGGCTCGCCGCCGGCGTCCTGGCCGCCGGCGGGTGGCTGCTCTCGGCGGCCGGCATGGGCTGGTCCTACCCGCGGGTGACGGCCAACGTGCTCGGGCGCACGCCGCCCGCCCAGCACGGCACCGCCTCGGCCGCCGTCACCATCGCCGACTCCCTGGGCGCAGCCACGGCGGTGGCGCTGGCCGGCGTGGTCTTCACGGCGCTGGCCGCCGAGGCCGTGGCCGAGCCGGTGCCGTTCGCGGGCGCGTTCGCGCTCGCGCTCGTCTGGGCGCTGCTGGCGCTGCTGGTCTCCCGCCGGTCGACCGCCGCCTGACCCCCACCTGACCCCGCACCCGCACCGCCCGGCCGCCGGAGCGAGTGGCAGCGGATAACCCGTGGCACGTCCGGGGCCCGCCTGCCTACCGTGGTCCCGACCTGCCGCCGACCCGGGAGCACCCGTTGCTGATCTGAGGCCACGCCGCCCAGCCCCCGTCCCCCACCGCGCACGCGCACGCACCGCGCACGCTCGCCCGGCCAGGACGGTGGACCGCCGCGTCCTCGAGAGACCAGCGATGCCTCACTCCCCCGCGCCCGCCGTGCGCTTCCACCAGGTCGGCCTGACCTGGCCCGACGGCACCCCCGCCCTGCGTGACGTCGACCTGCTCGTCCCGCCCGGCCGCTCCGCGCTCGTCGGCGCGAACGGCACCGGCAAGACCACGCTGCTGCGCCTGGCCGCCGGCACGCTGCGGCCGAGCGCCGGGCACGTGTCGGTGCCGGGCCGGGTCGCCCACCTGCCGCAAGGCCTCACCCTCGACGTCGCGGCCCGGGTCGAGGACGTCCTCGGGGTCGGCCCCGCCCGACGCGCGCTGGCCGCCGTCGAGGCCGGGTCCGTGGAGCCCGCCGACTACGAGGCCATCGGTGACGACTGGGACGTCGACGCCCGCGTCGGCGCGCTCCTCGAGCGCCTCGGGCTGCCGGCGGCGCTCCTGGACCGCCGTGTCGGCGAGGTCTCGGGCGGGCAGACCGTGCGCATCGGGCTGGCCGCCGCGCTCCTGGCCGAGCCGGAGGTGCTGCTCCTGGACGAGCCCACCAACGACCTCGACCGCGACGCACGGGCGCGGGTGGCCGACGTGGTGGCCTCGTGGCCGCGGACGCTGGTGCTGGTCAGCCACGACCGGGCCCTGCTGGAGCACGTGGAGCGGGTCGGGGAGCTGCGCCGACCCGGGCCGGCGGGTCGGGGCCGCGGCGAGGCGCCGGACCCCCGGTTGAGCGTGCGCTGGTTCGCGGGCGGGTTCAGCAGCTACGCCACCCAGGTGGCCGAGGAGCAGGCCGCCGTTGCCGACGCCGTGGCGGGCGCGCGGACGCTGCTGCGCCGCGAGCAGCGCGACGCCGTGGCCGCCGAGCAGCGGCTGGCCACGCGCCGCCGCGACGCCCGACGCAACGCCGGCAACGTCTCCAAGGCCGTGCGCGACTACGAGCGGAACCGGGCCGAGAAGGCGGCCGCCGGCTTCACCGCCGTGCACGCCGAGCGGCTCGCGAGCGCCCGCGACCGCGTCCAGGAGGCCGAGGCGGCCCTGGCCCCGGCCGACGGCGTGGCGGTCGACCTCGCCCGGGACCTGGCCGCGTGCGCCGTGCCCCGGGGACGGCAGGTGCTCGACGCCGACGTGCTGCTGCCGACCGGAGTCAGCACCGGACCCAGCACCGGGCGCAGCACCGGACCCAGCACCGGACCCAGCACCGGGCCCAGGGTGCGGCTCTCCCTGGCCGGCCCGCAGCGGGTGGCGCTGGTGGGCGGCAACGGCACCGGCAAGACGACGCTGCTGCGGGTGCTGGCCGGGGACGCGGCGCCCCGGGCCGGCACCGTGCGCCGCCACGTCCCGCTCGCGCACCTGCCGCAGCGCCTCGACGTGCTGGACCCGGGGCGCAGCGTCGCCGCGCAGGCCCTCGCCGCCGCCGGCCCGGGCGCGGACCCCGCGGCCGTGCGCACCCGGCTGGCCAGGCTGGGCCTGCGGGGCGGCCGGGCCGAGGTGCCGGCGGGCACCCTGTCGGGCGGGCAGCGCTTCCGCGCGACGCTGGCGGTGGTGCTGGGCGCCGAGCCGCCACCGCGCCTGCTGCTGCTCGACGAGCCCACCAACAACCTGGACCTGCCGACCTACGACGCCTTGGTGGAGGCGCTGCGCGGGTACCCGGGGGCGCTGGTCGTGGCGACGCACGACCAGGCCTTCCTCGAGGACCTGCGCGCCGACGTCCTCCTCGACCTCGACGTGCCGGACGAGGAGGGGGTCGTTCAGGCGAAGAGGGCCTGACCCACGTGCTCGCCCTCGCCGACGCCGCCGGGCACGGCGAACAGCGCCGAACCGGTGAACTTCAGGTACTCCATCAGGGTGTCGTTGCGGGACATGGCCTGCTGCACGGGGATGAACTGGGTGTCGGGGTCGCGGACGAACGCGATGAAGAACAGCCCGGCGTTGAGCCCGCCCAGGTCGTCGGTGCCGTCCACGAAGTTGTAGCCGCGGCGCAGCATCCGCGCGCCCCCGTGGGCCGAGGGGTGGACGACGGCGACGTGGCTGTCGACGGGGATCACCGGCTGGTCGTTCGAGCCGGGCATGGAGAAGTCCGGCTCGGTGAACTCGTCCCCGCCCGAGAGCGGGGCGCCGGTGCCCTTGGTCCGGCCGATGAAGCCCTCCTGGTCGGCCAGCGGCTGGCGGTCCCAGACCTCGATGGTCATGTTGGTGCGCCGGGCCACCAGGTAGGAGCCGCCGGCGAGCCAGTCGCCGCCGTCGTCCTCGGGCTGGACCCAGACCTGCTCCTCCAGCTCCGCGGTCTCCTCCGCCTTGACGTTGGCGGTGCCGTCCTTGAAGCCGAACAGGTTGCGGGGGGTCTCCTGGCTGGTCGACGTCGAGGACGTGCGGCCGAAGCCGAGCTGGCTCCAGCGCACGGCCACCGTGCCGAACCCGATCCGGGCCAGGTTGCGGATCGCGTGCACCGCGACCTGCGGGTCCTGCGCGCAGGCCTGGATGCAGAGGTCTCCCCCGCTGCGGTTCCTGTCCAGGACGTCGGCGGGGAAGTGCGGCAGGTCGCGCAGCGCGGCCGGGCGCCGGTCGGCGAGGCCGAACCGGTCGACGCCGTCCTTCTCGAACAGGCCGGGGCCGAAGCCGAAGGTGATCGTGAGGCCGCCGGCCGGCAGGCCGATCGCCTCGCCGGTGTCGTCGGGCGGCACGTTGTAGGGCCCGTCCACCGCGCCGACGGGGCCGGCGTCCAGACCCTGGGTCATCCGCTCCGCGGCCGCCGTCCACTGGACCAGCAGGTCCACCAGGGCCTGGCGGTCGTCGGTGGTGACGTCGAACGCGGCGAAGTGCAGCCGGTCCTGCGCCGGGGTGACGATGCCGGCCTGGTGGGTGCCGCGGAACGGGTAGGTGTCCGAGGCGGCGTCGACCGCCGCGTCCTCGGACTCGCGGCCGAGGGCGTAGCCGCCCACGGCGATGCCCGCGGCCGCCCCGGTGGCGGCCAGTGCCGCGCCGCCGCCGAGGAGCCCACGCCTGGAGATGCCTGCCATGCGAACCAGCCTAGGAAGGAGTCGGCCCGACCGTCACGCCAGCAGCGCGGCGGTGAGCTGGGAGAGCGGCTCGGAGAGGGCGTTGACGGCGTCGGAGAGCTCCTTGACCTGGGCCTGGGTGAGCTCGTCGTAGCCGACGAAGTCGTCGCCGGTGCGGTACTGGGCCAGCAGGTCGTCCAGCTGGGTGAACCGGGTGCGCAGCGAGGCCGCGAGCTCGGGGTCCTTGGTCTCCAGCAGCGGCTCGACGCCCTCGAACCCGACGCGGGCGCCGTCGACGTTGGCCTGGAAGTCGTAGAGGTCGGTCCGCGACCAGTACTCCTCCTCGCCGGTGACCTTGCCGGTCGCGACCTCCTCGAGCAGGCCGCGCGAGCCGTTGGCGATCTGGTCGACGGTGTAGGTGAGGTCGCCGATGCGGGTCACCAGCTCCTCGGTGTTCGCCAGCAGGTCCTGGGCGTAGTACGAGCGCTCCTTCGCGCTCAGCGCCGTGTAGTCGGTGGCGCGGGCCGGCCACAGGTCCTTCTCGATCCGGTGCCAGCCGGTCCACTCCTCGCCCTCGGAGAGGTCCGCCTCGCGCAGGTCCATCTTCGGGTCGAGGTCGCCGAAGGACTCCGCGACCGTCTCGATCCGCTCCCAGTGGGTGCGGGCGATCGGGTACAGCGCCCGGGCCTCGTCGTCCTGGCCGTCCTCGTAGAGCTCGACGAACTGCCGGGTCTTCTCCAGCAGCTGGTCGGCCTGGTCCTCCACGTACGTGGCGTAGTTGGCCACCGCGGTGTCGACGAGCTCCTGCTCGTCGGCGGTGACGGCGACGTCCTCGCCGGAGTCGGTCACGACGAAGTCGGAGCGGATGCCCTCGCCGACCATGCCCGGCTTGCAGGCGGTCACGTAGTCGCCGGCCGGCGCCGCGAGCACCAGCTGGCGGGTGGCCTGCGGGCCGATGTTCTCGATCTCGCCCTTGATCGTGAGGCCGTCCTCGGCGAGCAGGTAGAACTCGGTGACCTCGCTGCCGGTGTTGGTCACGTTGAAGGTGAGCGTGCCCGAGGGCACCTCGCCGGTGGAGACCTCGCACTCGTCGGCGCTGGAGGTGACCGAGACGGTGCGCCCGTCCCCGTCGGCGTCGGACTCGGCCGACGGCACGGCCTCGGTGCAGGAGGCCAGCACCGGCAGGGTGAGGACGGCGGCGGCCAGGCCGAGCAGGCGGGGCGCGGTCGTGCGGGCAGGGGTCAGCGAGGAACGGCGCATCGAGGTTTCTCTCTGGTGCGAGGGACGGGACGAGAGGGGTGCCGGGGCCGGCCCGGGGCGGTGGCGCGACCGGTCAGGCGGCGGCGCGCTCCGGCTGCGTGTCCGCCGGGGAGGCGGGCGCGGCCGGCTTGCGGACCCGACGCACGAACAGCGTCAGGACCGGCACCACGTAGGCCACCCAGGCGATCGCCTCGAGCCACGTGGTCTGCGGGGAGAAGTTGAAGATGCCCTTGAGCAGGGTGCCCAGCCACGACCCGGCACTGATCACGCCGGAGACGTCGAAGGCGTAGCTGTTCAGGCCGGGCAGGACGCCGGCCTCCTGGAGGTCGTGGATGCCGTAGGCGAGGACGCCGGCGGCGACGAAGATGAGCAGCGCGCCGGTCCAGGTGAAGAACTTGGTGAGGTTGATGCTGATCGCGCCCCGGTAGAGCAGGTAGCCCAGCACGATCGAGGTGGCGATGCCCAGCAGGGCCGCGACGACCGGCGTGGCGGTCTGCTCCCCCAGCGCCGAGCCGGTGGCCTGGCGGGTGTTGGACCACAGGATGAGCGTCGTCTCCAGGCCCTCACGACCGACGGCGAGGACGGCCACGAGGACGAGCCCGAGCGCCGAGCCCTGGGCGGCGGCGTCGACCTGGCCGCGCAGCTCCGCTCCGATGGTGCGGGCGGCGCCGGCCATCCAGAAGATCATCCAGGTCACGAACGCGGCCGCGACGATCGACAGCGTGCCGCCGATGATCTCCTGCGACTGGAAGGTGAGCTGGCGCCCGAGCAGCCCCAGGCCCACGGTGATCGCGACGCAGACGGCGATCGCGGCGGCGACGCCGACCCAGATCCGCGGGAGCAGGTGCGAGCGCCCCGACTTCACGAGGTAGGCCACGAGGATGGAGACGACCAGCGTCGCCTCGAGGCCCTCACGCAGGCCGATCAGGAAGTTGCCGAGCATGGCAGCACTGTAAAGCACGAAGGATAGGCGTGCCTAACTAAGATGAGGGTGCCTTCACTTGTGCGGCAGGTGTCGTCCAGACCAGCGGCCGGCGAGGGCCCCCGCTCGAGGCGGTCCGAGCCTCAGATCGCGCAGCCGTCGGGCCCGCACACGCCCGCGTCACCCTGGTCGGAGCCGACGGTGGTGAGGGTCGGGTGCGAGGCGTCCCAGGCCTGCTGGAGCGCCGAGGAGAAGACCTCGACCGGCTGCGCACCCGAGATGCCGAACGCGGCGTCGATGACGAAGAACGGCACCCCGGTCGCGCCGTAGCGGCGGGCCTGGTCGACGTCGGCCCACACCTCGCGGCGGAACTCGTCGGAGCCCAGCACGGCGGCGACCCGCTCGGCCGACAGGCCCACCGCGAGCGCCTCGGCGGTGAGGACGGCGTGGTCGCCGACGTCCTCGGCGCGCTCGAAGTAGGCGCTGAGCAGCCGCTCCTTCAACGCGCGCTGGGTCTCGACGCCCGCCTCGGCCAGCGCGAGGTGCAGCAGCCGGTGCGCGTCGACGGTGTTGGTGTGGACGTTGTCGAGCAGCCGGAACTCCAGGCCGACCTCGGCGGCCGTGTCCGTGACGTGCTGCATCATGCCGCGCATCTCGTCCTCGGAGCGGCCGTACTTGCGCGCCAGGGTCGTCAGCGTCTTCTCGTGGCCGTGCTGCGGGGCGGTCGGGTCCAGCTCGAAGGAGCGGTAGACGACCTGCACCTCGTCGGCGTGCTCGAAGTCGGCCAGGGCGGCCTCCAGGCGGCGCTTGCCGATGAAGCACCAGGGACAGACGACGTCGGACCAGATCTCGATCTCCACGTCCGCGCCCAACACCTGACGGGCACCGCCTGTTCCCGCCCGGCGGGAGCGACCACCGGACGGGCATCGGGGTCCGGAACCCTGGTCCAGACCCTGGTCCGACCCCGAGGTGCCCGGGGGCGGGCCAGGGTCGGGCCCCGTCGTCCACCCGATGCGGGGCGGGCCCCGCCGGCGGTGGGATGGGCCCATGATCGTCATCGACGGACTCACCAAGCGCTACGGCGGGCACACCGCCGTCGACCACGTCTCCTTCACGGCCCGCCCCGGGCGGGTCACCGGCTTCCTCGGCCCCAACGGCGCCGGCAAGTCCACCACCCTGCGCATCCTCGCGGGGCTGACCCCGGCGACCTCCGGCACCGCCACGGTGCTCGGCCGCCCCTACCACCGGCTGCCGAACCCCGGCCGCGAGATCGGCGTCCTCCTCGACGCCTCCGCCCAGCACGCCGGCCGCACCGGCCGCGAGATCCTGCGGGTCGCCGCGATCACCATGGGCCTCCCCCGCACCCGGGTCGACGAGATCCTCGACCTCGTCGGCCTCACCCAGGACGAGGCCTCGCGCCGCGTCCGCGACTACTCCCTGGGCATGCGCCAGCGGCTCGGCCTGGCCCACGCCCTCCTCGGCGACCCGGACGTCCTGGTGCTCGACGAGCCCGCCAACGGCCTCGACCCCGCCGGCATCCGCTGGATGCGCGACCTGCTCTCCGGCTACGCCCGCGACGGCGGCACCGTGCTGCTCTCCAGCCACCTGCTGCACGAGATCGAGGTCGTGGCCGACGACATCGTCGTCATCGGCCAGGGCCGCATCGTGGCCGGCGGCACCAAGGAGGAGCTCCTCGCCGGCACCGGCACGCTGGTGCGCTGCGCCGACACGGCGCGCCTGGCCGAGTCCCTGGCCGGCGCCGGTCATCACGTGGAGCGCGTCGACCCCGCGGACGCCGGCGCAGGGCTGCGCACCGACGCCGACCCCACCACCGCCGGACTGGTCGCGCTCGCGGCCGGCCTGGCCCTCACCGAGCTGCGCACCGCCGACGGTGCCGGCCTGGAGGAGATGTTCCTCCAGCTCACCGCCCAGACCCAGCGGGACGCGCACGCCCGCGAGACCGCAGGAGCAGCAGCATGAGCACCGCAGCCACCACCCCGGCCACCACCCCTGCCACGACGCAGGCACCCGGGCCCGCCCACGCGGCCGTCACCGACACGGCGACCCGGGACGCGCGGCGCCCCGCCCCGTCCCCGATCCCGTTCAGCCGGTTGCTGCTGGTCGAGGCCCGCAAGATGGTCGACACCCGGGCGGGCCTGTGGCTCATGGTCGGCATCGCCGTCGCCTCGGTGCTGGCGAGCGCGGCCGTCGTGCTCTGGGCCCCGGACTCGATGATCGACTACAGCAGCTTCTCCACCGCGATCGGCATCCCGATGGCCGTCATGCTGCCGATCATCGCGATCCTGTCCGTGACCTCGGAGTTCAGCCAGCGCACCGGCCTGGCCACGTTCACCCTCGTGCCGCACCGCGGCCGCGTCGTGGCGGCGAAGCTCGTCAACGCCGTGGCCGTGGGCGTGCTCGGGATGGTCGTCGCGGCCGGCGTGGGCGCGCTGGGCAACCTGGTGGGCGCCGCGCTCGTCGGTATCGACCCCGTGTGGGACGTCTCGTTCGCCCTGTTCAGCTCGATCGTGCTGGGCAACGTGCTCGGCGTGCTCGTCGGGTTCATGCTCGCCACGCTGCTGCGCAGCACCCCGGCCGCGATGGTCGGCTACCTGGTCTACGGCTACGTGCTGGTGGGCCTCACCACGATGCTGGCGAGCGTGCAGGAGTGGTTCGCCGACGCCCAGCCGTGGGTGGACTTCAACTTCCACCAGGGCAACCTGTTCGAGGGGTTCCCCGAGACCGGCGAGGGCTGGGCCCAGCTCGGCGTCACCGCCGTGGTCTGGCTGGTCGTGCCCCTGGCCCTCGGCCTGTGGCGCCTCGTCCGTGCCGAGGTGAAGTGACGTCCCAGCCGACCGGAGGAGACCCTCCGACAAGCACCGGACCCGCCGGGTCGACAGCGCGAAGCCGTCGACCCGGCGGGTCGTGGTGGTGCGTGGGGCGGGCCGGCTCAGCGGGCCGCGGTGCCCTCGACGTAGTCGGAGTCGTGGCTCTTGACCCACGCCATGAGCTTGCGCAGCTCGCGGCCGGTCTTCTCGATCGGGTGCGACTCGCCCGCGGCGCGGAGCTGCTTGAACTCCGGGGAGCCGGCGTCCATGTCGTCGATGAACCGCTTGGCGAACGCGCCGTTCTGGATGTCGGCGAGGACGGCCTGCATGTTGGTCTTCACCTCGGGGGTGATGACCCGCGGGCCGGAGACGTAGTCACCGAACTCGGCGGTGTCGGAGACCGACCAGCGCTGCTTGGCGATGCCGCCCTCGTACATGAGGTCGACGATGAGCTTCAGCTCGTGGAGGCACTCGAAGTAGGCGACCTCGGGCTGGTAGCCGGCCTCGATCAGGGTCTCGAAGCCGTACATCACCAGCTGGGAGGCGCCACCGCAGAGGACGGCCTGCTCACCGAACAGGTCGGTCTCGGTCTCCTCGGTGAAGGTGGTCTTGATGCCGCCGGCGCGCAGGCCGCCGATGCCCTTGGCGTAGGACAGGGCGAGGGGCCAGGCGTTGCCGGTCTCGTCCTTCTCCACCGCGACGAGCACGGGGACGCCGCGGCCGTCGACGTACTCACGACGGACCAGGTGGCCCGGGCCCTTGGGGGCGACCATGAAGATGTCGACGCCCTCGGGGGCGGTGATGTAGCCGAAGCGGATGTTGAAGCCGTGGCCGAAGACCAGGGTCTTGCCCGGCTTGAGCTGCGGCTCGATCTCCTCGGCGTACACCTTGCGCTGGTGCTGGTCCGGGGTCAGGATCACGATCACGTCGGCCCAGGCGGAGACCTCGGCGGGCGTGCCGACGGTGAGGCCCTCGGCCTCGGCCTTCGGCGTGGACTTCGAGCCCGGCTGGAGGCCGATGCGCACGTCGACGCCGGAGTCGCGCAGCGACAGCGAGTGGGCGTGGCCCTGGCTGCCGTAACCGATCACGGCGACCTTCTTGCCCTGGATCAGGGACAGGTCGGCGTCGTCGTCGTAGAACATCTCAGCCACGGGGGCTTCTCCTTCTGGTTGCTTCTGGGGTCTGGTGCGGTGCGTGTGGTGCGGTGCGCGTCGTGCGGGTCGGGGTCAGCCGACGTGCGCGGCCGGGGGCGCGGGGACGGCCACCGGCTTGAGGCTGCGCTCGGAGATCGAGCGGGAGCCGCGGCTGATGCCGACCATCCCGGACTGGACGATCTCACGGATGCCGAAGGGCTCGAGCACCCGGAGGAAGTCGGCGATCTTGCCGGCGTTCCCGGTGATCTGGACGGTGACCGCGTCGGTACCGACGTCGATCACCTTCGCGCGGAACAGCTGGACGGTGTCGAGCACCTGGCCGCGGGTCTCCGCGGTGGCGCCGACCTTGAGCAGGACGAGCTCCCGGGTCACGGAGTGCTCGGGGTCCAGCTCCACGATCTTGATGACCTCGACGAGCTTGTTGAGCTGCTTGGTCACCTGCTCGAGGGGCAGCGACTCGACGTTGACCACGATCGTCATCCGGGAGATCTCCGGGTGCTCGGTCGGGCCGACGGCGAGGCTGTCGATGTTGAAGCCTCGGCGGCTGAAGAGGCCGGCGATGCGGGCCAGGACGCCGGGCTTGTCCTCGACGAGGACGGACAGGGTGTGCTTGGTCATCAGATGGCGTCCTCGTCGAACTCGGGGGCCAGGTCGCGGGCGTACTTGATGTCGTCGTTGGACGCGCCGGCGGCGACCATCGGCCAGACCATGGCGTCCTTGTGCACGCGGAAGTCGACGACCACGGGCACGTCGTTGATCTCCATCGCCTTCTCGATGGTGGAGTCCACGTCCTCGGGGCGGTCGCAGGACAGGCCGACGCAGCCGTAGGCCTCGGCCAGCTTCGGGAAGTCCGGGATGCGCACCGGGCCACCGTGCTTCTGCAGGTCGGTGTTGGAGTAGCGCTCGCCGTAGAACAGCGTCTGCCACTGCCGGACCATGCCGAGGTTCTCGTTGTTGATGATCGCGACCTTGATCGGGATGTTCTCGATCGCGCAGGTCGCGAGCTCCTGGTTGGTCATCTGGAAGCAGCCGTCGCCGTCGATCGACCAGACGGTGGCGTCCGGGCGGCCGACCTTGGCGCCCATGGCGGCGGGCACGGAGAAGCCCATCGTGCCGAGACCGCCGGAGTTGATCCAGGTGTTGGGGTTCTCGTAGCCGATGAACTGCGCCGCCCACATCTGGTGCTGGCCGACGCCGGAGGTGAAGACGGTCTCGGGGCCGGAGATCTGCCCGAGGCGCTGGATCACCGACTGCGGGGAGAGCAGGCCGGCGGGCGGCTGCTCCCAGCCCAGCGCGTACTTCCGCTTGATCCCGGCCAGGAAGCCGACCCACTGCTCGTAGTCGCCGGTCTGCCCGTTCTCGGCCGCCGCCTGCAGGGCGACGACGAGGTCGGAGATGACCTCGCGGGCGTCGCCCACGATCGGGACGTCGGCGTGCCGGTTCTTGCCGATCTCGGCCGGGTCGATGTCGGCGTGGATGACCTGCGCGTGCGGGGCGAAGGCGTCCAGGTTGCCGGTGACGCGGTCGTCGAAACGGGCGCCGAGGCTGATGATCAGGTCGGACTTCTGCAGCGCCGCGACGGCCGCCACGGTGCCGTGCATGCCCGGCATGCCCAGGTGCTGCGGGTGGGAGTCCGGGAACGCGCCGCGGGCCATCAGCGTGGTGACCACCGGCATGCCGGTGAGCTCCGCCAGGACGCGCAGCTCGCGGGAGGCGCGGGCACGGATGACGCCGCCACCGACGTAGAGCACCGGACGGCGGGCGTCACCGATCATCCGGGCGGCCTCGCGGATCTGCTTGGCGTGCGGCTTGGTCACCGGGCGGTAGCCGGGCAGGCCCAGCTCGGTCGGCCAGCGGAAGGTGGTCGTTGACTGCAGCGCCGACTTGGCGATGTCGACGAGGACCGGGCCCGGGCGGCCGGTGCGCGCGAGGTGGAACGCCTCGGCGATCTTGGTGGGGATCTCGTCGGGGTCGGTGACGAGGAAGTTGTGCTTGGTGATCGGCATCGTGATGCCGCGGATGTCCGCCTCCTGGAAGGCGTCGGTGCCGATCATCGACGCGCCGACCTGACCGGTGACGGCCACCATCGGCACGGAGTCCATGTGCGCGTCCGCGATCGGGGTGACCAGGTTCGTCGCGCCCGGGCCGGAGGTCGCCATGCAGACGCCGACCTCACCGGTGGCGGCCGCGTACCCCTGGGCCGCGTGACCGGCGCCCTGCTCGTGGCGCACGAGGATGTGACGCACCTTGGTGGAGTCCATCAGCGGGTCGTACGCCGGGAGGATCGCACCTCCGGGGATGCCGAAGACGTTCTTCGCCCCCGCCGCCTCCAGCGACGTGACCAGGCTCTGTGCGCCCGTGATCTCGCTCATGCCCTGCTACTTCCTTGCCTCGGGTTGTGTCCGGCCGGTGCCGCCTCCCGCTCCGGGTGGCCGGCCGACCGCGTGCTGCTCTCGTGCTGATCCCACAAAAAAGCCCCCCGGCCACAGGCTGCGAGGGGATGACGCGCTGAGTGAGCGTGGATCGTGCTCAGACGGCGCGTCGTGTGCGTACGAGAAGGAACAGTCGCATGACGCCACGGTAACGGCACTGATTCCTCCTCGTCATCGGGAAGTGACGCTTGTCCCACGATCCGGGACGGGCTTCTCGGATCGTGAACGCCCCTGCGGCCGGTCCCGGCCTCACTCCCCCCGGCCGTGCCAGGTGGTCAGGCAGGCCTGGTTGCCCTGCGGGTCCGCGAGCACCCAGAAGGCGGGCGCCTCCTCGTCGGAGACCATGGTGCCACCGGCGGCCAGGGCCGCGTCGATCCTCTCGCGCACCACCTCTGGCGGCACCCGGACGTCGGCGTGCCACCGCTGCGCCGGTGCCGACCGGGCCCGTGGCCGGTCGCAGGGCTGGAACCACACGGTCGGGAGCGTGCCGCCCGGATCCACCACCTGGAGCTCGACGCCGTCCTCGTGCTCCACCCGCTCGAGCACCCCGTCGAGCACCGCCGCCCAGAACGGCGCGACCTCCTCCGCGTCCCACGTGTCCAGCGCCAGCTCCAGGACGCGCAGGGAGACCGGAGCGGCCACGACCCCCATCTCGGCGGCCAGTTCGGAGACCTCCCGGGCCAGCATCACGTCGCGGACCGTGAGCCCGCCGACGTCGTGGCTGACCAGCCCCACCTCGACGTGGCCGTAGCGCAGGTCGACGTCGGGGTGGTGGTCGGCCGCGTCCGCGAGCCGGGCCAGCTCGGCCACGAACGCGGCACCGGTGGCGAAGTCCTGCGTCAGGTAGCGCACCCGGAGGCGGCCGAGCAGCGGCCGCCAGCCGGAGAGCCCCGCCTCGTCCACCTGCGTGGTGGACCAGACCTCGCGCTCCTCGGGCACCGGGTGCCCGGTCGCGCCGGGCTGCTCCCCCGCGCCGCTCACGGCAGCACCGACAGGCCGATGGGGCCCGGGTTGTGGGCCACCTCCCAGCGGAAGCCGTCCGGGTCGGCGAAGTAGCCGGAGTACCCGCCCCACTCGCGCGCCACCCCGTCGGCGACCGGGTCCGCGCCCGCGGCCCGCGCCTCGGCGAGGACCGCGTCGACCTCGGCGGGCGTGGCGACGTTGTGCGCGAGGGTGATCGGTGAGACGCCGGGGCCGCTGCGGGGCGCCTCCCCGACCTCGGCGGTGAAGGCCGCCGCGTCCCAGAGGGAGAGGACGAGCCGCTCGCCGGCCCGGAGCATCAGCACCTCGCCGGGCACGAGCAGCTCGGGCTCCCAGCCGAGGCCGTCGACGTAGAAGCGTCTGCTGGCCTCGACGTCGGCCACCGCGAGAGTCACGAAGCTGATCCGCTGGTCCATGACGCCGACGATTCCACCCGGCGCCGACACCCGCCACCCTCCCTCCTGCTGCACTCCCGCGCCCGGCCGCGCTCCCCGCTAGGTTGCCCGCGTGCCCACCACCGCCGCGCGTGCCCTGCACGCCGTCACCGCCGTCGTCGCCACCGCCGCGATCGTCCTCCAGCTGGTGCTCGTCCTCCTCGGCGACGCCGTGCTCGACGAGGCCGCGGCACCGCCGCTGGGGCTCGCCCTGGTGCGGTTCGTCGCCTACTTCACCATCCAGTCCAACGTGCTCGTCGCCCTCGCCGCGTGGACGCTCGTGGCCGACCCCGACCGCGACGGCACCCGCTGGTGGCGCGGGCTGCGCCTGGCCGGGGTCGTGGGGATCACGGTCACCGGCGTCGTCCACTTCCTCCTGCTCCGGCCCCTGCTGAGCCTCGAGGGGGCGAGCTGGGTGGCCGACAAGGCGCTGCACGTGGCCGTCCCGCTCCTGGCGGTGCTGGCCTTCGTGGCCGCGGGGCCGCGGCCGCGCGTCGACGCCCGGGCCGTGGGCGTGGCGGTCGGCTGGGCCGTCGCCTGGCTGGTGGTGACGCTGACCTACGGGCGGCTCACCGGGTGGGTGCCCTACCCGTTCCTGGACGTGGAGGAGAACGGCTGGGGCGGCGTCGCCGTGGTCTGCCTGGGCATCACGGTGTTCTTCCTGGCGCTGTGCGGCCTGGCCGCCCTCGTCGACCGGCGGGCCGGCCGCAGCCCGCGCTCCGCCTGAGGCGCACCCCTCACCAGGTCTGGCGCCAGGTGCGCGTGGCGGTGTCGACCTCGACCAGCGCCCCGGTCACCCACGCCCCGCACGGCTGCGTGTGCCCGTGGTCGACGTCGAGCACGACCGGCACCGGGCGACCCTCGGCGTCCCGCAGGTCGCCCAGCGCGTGCGCCACCGCGTCGTGCTGGCCCAGGTCCCCGGACGCCGGCGCCGCGGTGCGTCCCACGAGCACGCCGCGCGCGTGGTCGAACCAGCCGGCCAGGCGCAGGCCGTGCAGGGCACGGGCGACGTCCAGCGCGCCCCACTCGGCGGCCTCGAGCAGCACGACGACCCCCTCGCCCTGGGCAGCCTGCGCCGCGGCGAACGCGGGCACGTCGCCCACCGGTGTGCCGGCCAGGTGGTGCACGGTCTCCAGGCACCCGGCCACGAGGCGTCCCGCGAACGCGGCCTCCCCGCCGCCCAGCACCGACCACGCGGCCTCGCCGTCGAGCGACATCCGGGCGACGCCGGGATCGGCGACGTAGTCGTCCCACCCGCTGGTGCGCCAGCGCCCCGGCGAGGTCTGCACCAGCGGCCCGCTGCGCGGGTCGTGCTCGAGCGCGTCCAGCCAGCCGACCAGGCCACGGGCGGCCGTGTACGGGGTGTCCATCAGGTTGTGGCCGGTCAGGGCGCCCCAGCCGCAGTGCACGGTGAGCGGCAGCATGAGCGTGGAGGTGTCGGAGAACCCGACGACCCAGGTGGGCTCGGCCGCGGCCAGCGCCTCCCAGCCCAGGACGCCGAGCAGGTCGATGGCCAGCTCCCCGCCCCACGGCGGCACCACGGCGGCGACGTCGGGGTCGAGCAGCATCGCGGTCAGCTCCGCGGCGCGTGCCTCCCGCGGGGCGGAGAGCACCGGGTCCCCCTCGGTGAGCAGGCACTCCCCCAGCCGGACCTCGTAGCCGCGCTCGCGGACCACGCGCACGGCCTCGCGCAGCCGCGGCACCATCGGCGGCGCCACGCCCGAGGACGGCGCGGTCACCCCGACGGTGTCGCCGGGGCGGAGCGGACGGGGGAAGCGCAGCGGTGCTCTCACGCACCTCACGCTAGGCCCGCGAGCACCTCCGCCGCAGCCGAGATCCCGGCCTCCACCTCGGCGAACGAGGTCGAGAGCGGGGAGAGCCCGAGGCGCAGCCCGCCGGGGTCGCGGTAGTCCGGCAGCACCTCGCGCTGCCACAGGCCGGCGACGACCTCGCGCATCCGCGGGTGCAGCAGCGTCACGTGCCCACCCCGGCGCTCGGGGTCGGCCGGGGAGCCCAGCCGGGCGTCGGGGAGCAGTCGGCGGCCGGCGTCCGCGGCGAAGGTGGTGAGGGCGACGGACTTGGCGCGCACCGCCTCGATGCCCACCTCGTCGAGGAGGTCGAGCATGTCGGCGACCGGCTGCATCGAGAGCACGGACGGGGTGCCCGCGACCAGGCGGCGCACGCCGGGCGCCGGCTCGTAGCCGGGCCCCATGGCGAACGGGTCGGTGTGGCCCATCCACCCCGTGACCGGCTGGGCCAGGCCCGCGTGGTGGCGGGCGGCGACGTAGGCGAGCGCCGGGGCGCCCGGGCCGCCGTTGAGGAACTTGTAGGTGCAGCCGACGGCGAGGTCGACCCCCGTGCGGTCCAGCTGCACCGGCAGCACCCCGACCGAGTGCGAGAGGTCGGCCAGCACCAGCGCGCCCACCTCGTGGGCCACCTCGGCGACGGCGGCCAGCGGCGCGATCGCCGCGGAGCGGTAGGCCACGTGCGAGAGCAGGACGACGGCGGTCTGCTCGCCCACCACGGCGGCGACCTCGTCGTCGGTGACCCCGGTGGTGGGCTCGGCGGGCTCGATCCAGACCAGGTGCAGGCCGCGCTCGCGGGCCACCGACTCGGCCACGTACCGGTCGGTCGGGAAGTCGTCGGCGCTGAGCACCACCTCGGTGCGGCCCGGCCGCAGCGCGGCCGCGGCGTGCAGCAGCTTGTAGAGGTTGACCGTGGTGGAGTCGCCCACCACGACCTGGCCGGGGGCCGCGCCCAGGCAGGTGCGGGCGATCCGGTCGCCCAGGGTGAGCGGGAGGTCCATCCAGCCGCCCTCGCCGACGTCGCCCCAGCCGCGGATCAGCCGGCCGCCCCACTCCTCGTCCACGAACGAGCGCAGGCGCTCCCCCGTCACCCGCAGCGGGCGCCCGAGGCTGTTGCCGTCCAGGTAGACCAGGGGCTGCTCCGCGCCGACGAACCGGTCCCGGTGGGCCGCGAGCGGGTCTGCGGCGTCGAGGGCGTGCGCGGGGACGAGGTCAGGGCTGGTGCTCACTCGGTCCGTTCTATCCCGCGAGGCCCCGGGGGTCCCAGTCGCTTCACCCGGCGGCCGCCGACACCGGCCCCCCGGAGCAGGCAGGATGGGGCTCGTGCACGTGCCCCGGACCGGCCAGGTCGTCACCGTCTTCCGCAACCGCCTCGACGCCGAGCACGGGCGCGCCTACCGCGACGAGCTGGCCGTCGTGGCCGCCCTGGCCACGGCCATGCCCGGCTTCGTGGAGACCAAGACCTTCACGGCCGAGGACGGCGAGCGCTGCACGGTGGTGACGTTCGCGGACGCGGCCTCGCACCGTGCGTGGGCCGAGCACCCGCGGCACCGGGAGGCCCAGCGCCGCGGGGTGGCGCAGTTCTACGCGCAGTACTCGATCGCCGTGGGCGAGACGACCTACGCCAGCGCCTTCGAGCGCGGCAGCAGCTGAGCGGCCGCCCAACCGACGACGAGCCCCACGGCCACGCCGAGCAGCGTCTCCACGCCCCGGTCGAGCAGCAGGCTGCTCATCGGCTCGGGGCTGGCCAGGTGCACCATCAGCAGCGCCAGGGGCGTGATGACCACGAGCGCGAGCGCGTAGTTGCGCATCACCAGCAACTCGGCGGCGCCCTGGAGCACGACGACGAGCAGCACCACGACGAGGCCGGGCGGGTCGAGGGTCAGGACCAGCGCCGCGAGGCCGAGGCCGACGAACGTGCCGACGACGCGGTGGATGCCGCGCTCCAGCGCCGGCAGCCACTCCCGCGCCATCAGCGGGACGACGGCGGAGACCATGGCCCAGTAGGGGTGACCGATCCCGACGCCGGTGGCGAGGGCGCCGGCGACGAGGACCGCCACGGCACCGCGCAGCGCGTGCCGGGTCATGTCGGTCGGTCGCACGTGGGGCGGGGCGGTGCGCACCCCACCGGGGCGGTCACCGACCGCGCCGCGCTCGGCCAGGCCGCCCAGCGCGCTGACGAGGAGGGCCAGCAGGGCGCCGGAGATCCCGACGAGCACGGCGGCCAGCACGGTGCCGGCGTCCGCGGGGATGGCCGAGGAGGCGCCGAAGCCGAAGACGGTGAACAGCGGGCCGGGCGGGCGCCAGCCCCAGTGGTCGGAGAGCAGCGACGCGCCGCCGGCGAGCACCGCGGCCACCGGCACCGCCAGCCAGGCCCGCTCCGAGGAGGTGGCGACGAGCGTTCCCAGCACGACCGCGAGCACCAGCCAGGCGCCGGCGCGCGCCTGCATGCGGACCCGCTGGCGCCAGGGGTCGTTGCGGGCGTAGATCGAGGCGAACGCGCCGAACGTGGCGTAGGCGGACCACTCCAGGTGGTCGGTGGCCCACAGCACCAGCAGCGGCACCGCGACGCTGAGCCCGGCCCGCAGCGCGACCCGGTGCGCGCCGGCGTGCGGACCGACGGCGAGCAGGCCGGAGGCCAGGCGGGCGCGGGTCGAGGCGTTCCCGTTCGCCGACGTCGCGGACGTCGGGGTGGACGGCGTCGAGGAGGGCGGCACGGAGGTCGTCGGCGGCGTCATGCCCCCTGGAACCGCGGCGCGCGGCCGCGTCCTCCCGTTCCTTCTGCTGAGCGGAAGCGAGGTGGGTCACTCCCGGGCACCCGTCCGGACCGCCGCCCACCCTCCCCCGGGTGTCAGATGCGTCTCAGGCCCTCCTGCTAGGTGACGCGCGACGCACCGCCTAGGCTCGCCTGGTGACCCAGGAGACGATCACGCCCGGCAGCACCCCCGACTGGCGTTCCGTCGGCGCCGTCCTCTTCGACCTCGACGGCGTGCTCACGCCGACCGCCGAGGTGCACATGGTCGCGTGGGGCGAGATGTTCAACGCCTTCCTCGCGACCGTGGACGACGAGGGCGCCGACACCTCGGAGTACACCGACGCCGACTACTTCGCCCACGTCGACGGCAAGCCCCGCTACGACGGTGTGCGCGACTTCCTCGCCTCCCGGGGGATCGAGCTGCCGGAGGGCTCCGCGGACGACGACGCCGACGCGGTGACCGTCCGCGGGCTCGGCAACCGCAAGAACCTCGCCTTCAACGAGGTGCTCGAGCGTGACGGCGTCGAGCCCTACCCGGGCTCCGTCCTCCTGCTCGACCACCTGGCCGAGATCGGTGTGCCCCTGGCCGTCGTCTCCTCCTCGGCCAACGCGCCCGCCGTGCTCGCCGCCGCCGGCATCGCCGACCGCTTCGGCGTCGTCGTCGACGGCAAGGTCGCCGCGGCCGACGGCCTGCCGGGCAAGCCCGCGCCCGACACCTACCTGGCGGGCGCCGAGCGCCTCGGCGTCCCGTCGTCGCAGGCGGTCGTCGTCGAGGACGCCGTCTCCGGCGTCCGTGCCGGTGCGGCCGGCGACTTCGCCGAGGTCATCGGCGTCGACCGCGGCGTGGGGCTGGAGACCCTGCGCGAGAACGGCGCCACCCTCGTCTGCTCCGACCTCGCCGAGCTCGTCCCCGGAGACCCCGCATGAGCCGCGTCCACGTCCACAGCGACCCGCTGGACCGCAGCCGCTTCGGGCTGGACCCCTGGAAGCTGACGGAGTGGGCCTACCGCTCCCACGACCTCGGCGTGACCGAGACGCTGTTCAGCGTCGCCAACGGCTACCTGGGCATGCGCGCCAACCCCGAGGAGGGCCGGGACGCCTACGCGCACGGCACCTTCGTCAACGGCTTCCACGAGACCTGGCCGATCCGGCACGCCGAGGCCGCCTTCGGCTTCGCCCGCACCGGCCAGACCATCGTCAACGTCCCCGACGCCAAGCTGATGAAGGTCTACGTCGACGACGAGCCGCTCATCCTGGGCACCGCCGACCTGGAGCACTACGAGCGCAGCCTGGACTTCCGCGACGGCGTCCTGCGCCGCACGCTGATCTGGCGCACTCCCGCCGGCAAGCGGGTGAAGGTCGAGTCCTCCCGGATGGTCTCGATGACGCAGCGCCACCTCGCGCTGCTCAGCCTCGAGGTGACGATGCTCGAGGGCGACGCCCCCATCGTCATCTCCTCCCAGCTGCTGAACCGCCAGGACGGCAAGGACGAGTACCACGACCCGTCCGCCGCCATGGGCGAGGGCGTCGACCCGCGCAAGGCCGCGAAGTTCGAGGACCGCGTGCTCCTGCCGCGCGTGCACTACGCCCGCCAGGACCGGATGATGCTGGGCTACCAGTGCGCGAACTCGGCCATGACCATCGCCGTGGGTGCCGACCACGTCCTCACCACGCAGGCCGACCACGAGATCGTCGTGCGCGGCGACGAGGACCTCGCCAAGATGGTCTTCCGCGCCGACGCCTGCGCCGGCCAGAGCATCCGCGTGGACAAGTACGTCGCCTACCACACCTCCCGCGGCGTGCCCGTGCGCGAGCTCTCCGACCGCTGCAACCGCACGCTGGACCGGGCCACGCGGCACGGCATCGAGGCCTACCACGCCGACCAGCGCGCCTGGTACGACGCGTTCTGGGAGACCGCCGACGTGCTGGTCACCGACGAGCACGCCGACGCCGAACAGCTGGCCGTGCAGCAGGCCATCCGGTTCAACCTGTTCAGCCTGGCCCAGGCCTCCGCGCGCGCCGACCAGCAGGGCGTGCCCGCCAAGGGCGTGACCGGCTCCGGCTACGAGGGCCACTACTTCTGGGACTCCGAGATCTACGTCTCGCCGTTCCTGACCTACACCCAGCCGCAGCTGGCGCGGAACCTCATGCACTTCCGCTCCCGGATGCTGCCGGCCGCGCGTCAGCGCGCCCGCGAGATGGCCCAGTCGGGTGCGCTGTTCCCGTGGCGCACGATCAGCGGCGAGGAGGCCTCGGCCTACTACGCCGCCGGCACCGCGCAGGTGCACATCGACGCCGACGTCGCCTACGCGCTGAGCCAGTACGTCAACGCCACCGGCGACCGCGGCTTCCTGGTCCGCGACGGCATCGACATCCTCGTGGAGACCGCGCGCATGTGGGCCGACCTGGGCTTCTGGCGCTCCAACGGCACCCCCTCGTTCCACATCCACGGCGTGACCGGCCCGGACGAGTACACGACGGTCGTGAACAACAACCTGTTCACCAACGTGATGGCGCGCTACAACCTTGAGGAGGCCGTCGCCGCCTGCGAGATCGTCGAGAAGGACTTCCCCGAGGACTGGCACCAGGTGCGCCGCCGCCTCGACATCTCCGAGGACGAGATCGAGGAGTGGCGCCGCTGCGCGGCCGGGATGCACGTGCCGTTCGACGCCGGCCTGGGCATCCACCCGCAGGACGACTTCTTCCTCGACCGCGAGGTCTGGGACCTCTCCAAGACGCCCGACGAGCTGCGCCCGCTGCTGCTGCACTACCACCCGCTGGTGATCTACCGGTTCCAGGTGCTCAAGCAGGCGGACGTGGTGCTCGCGCTGTTCCTCCAGGGCGACCGGTTCACGCCCGAGGAGAAGCGCGCCGACTTCGAGTACTACGACCCGATCACCACCGGCGACTCGACGCTGTCGGCGGTCGTGCAGTCGATCGTGGCGGCCGAGGTCGGCTACCACGAGGTGGCCTGGAGCTACTTCCTCAACTCCCTCTACGTCGACCTGGCCAACCTGCACGGCAACACCGTGGACGGCATGCACATCGCCTCCACCGGCGGCATCTGGTCCGCGCTGGTCTGTGGCTTCGCCGGCATGCGCGACCGGGGCGGGCGGCTCTCGTTCGACCCGCGGCTGCCGGACACGTTCCCGCTGCTGCGCTCGGGCCTGGTCTGGCACGGCACGCGTCTCCAGCTGCACCTGGAGGCGGACTTCTTCTCCGTGGAGGTCGTGGAGGGCACCGAGCCGGTCACCATCAGCGTCCGCGGCACCGAGCACGTGGTGGCGCCGGGCGCGCCGGTGCGGGTCGAGCTCGACGGACGCGGCACCCGGCTGGCCGGCACGCTGACCGAGAAGCCCCAGCTGGGCGGCGTGCGCGCCGACGGCACGCGGATCACCGCGGGGGTGCCGGAGCCGATCGCGCTGGACGAGGACGTCGACGAGGCCACCGCCACGGCGATGAGCCAGCCGATGAACTCGGCGCTGGGCCCCGACCCGACGATCGACGGGGAGTACTGAGCCGGGGAGGCCTGCCTCAGGCCTCGGGGACGCCGGCCTCCAGCTGCGTCTTCATGGCGGCCAGGCCCTTCTCGAAGTCGCCCGCGACCAGCTTCTCCATCGGCACGAACCGGGCGAGCAGCCCCATGAGGCCGGCGTGCACGCCCTGCATCGTCCAGGTGACCAGCGTGCCGTCGGCGACCGGCTCGGTGCCGAAGACCACCGTGTTCTCGGCCCGCATGGGCCGGGTGAAGGCCAGGCCCACGGTCACCGCGGTGGGCGTGACCTCGACGATCCGCATCGAGCCGGCACCGGCCTTGCGGTTGCCCGACCACGCGTAGGCGGCCCCGACGCCGGACTCGGCGCCGCTGTAGACCCGCTCCATGCCCGGGTCCGTGTCCTCCCACGGCGACCAGGAGCGCCACCGGTGGAAGTCGACGACGAGCGCCTGCACGTCCGCCGGGTCCGCGGCGACCCTCGTGCTCCGCGCGATCTGGAACTCACCCATGTGGGCGAGCCTAGGGTCAGGGCGGCCCTCGCGCGAGCGGAACTGCGGACCTGGCTGGTCCGGTGCAGGTGGGCCCGCGTCCGGCTGCCGCGGAGCGTCGGCACGACCGGTGTGGACGGGACTGGGGCTGACGCCGCGCCGACGCCGCGCCGCCGCCGTGGGACGGATGTCGGGCACCTCTTCCGCGGACCCTAGGCTGCCCGGGTGACCGCACGCTCCCCCGCCCCCGCGGCACCCCGGCCCCGGGTGCCCCCGGTCGTGCTCGTGCTGATCGGCATCGCGTCGGTGCAGCTGGGCGCCGGCGTGGCCAAGTCCCTGTTCGACGAGGCCTCGCCGACCACGCTGGTCTGGCTGCGGCTGGTCACCAGCTCGGTGCTGCTGCTGGCGTTCGTGCGGCCGCGGGTGCGCGGCCGCAGCCGCGCCGACTGGGGCGTCGTCCTCGCCTTCGGCGCGAGCCTCGGACTGATGAACTGGGCCATCTACCAGTCCTTCGCCCGGATCCCCCTCGGCGTGGCCGTCACCCTGGAGTTCGTCGGGCCGCTGCTGCTGGCGGTGGCCGGCTCCCGCCGCGCGCGCGACCTGGTCTGGGTGGGTCTCGCCGGGCTCGGCGTGGCGCTGCTCGGCCTCGGCGACGGCGGCCTCACGCTCGTCGGCGCGCTGCTGGCGCTCCTCGCGGGTGCCGCGTGGGCCACCTACATCCTCGCCAGTGCCCGCACCGGGGCCGCCTGGGAGGGCCTGGACGGTCTGGCCGTGGCCAGCACGGTGGCCACCCTGGGGCTCACCCCGTTCGTGCTGGGGCCGGTCGCGACCGGCGGGCACGACGCCGCGCTGACCGACCCGCACGTGCTGCTGCTGGGCGCGGCGGTGGGGCTGCTCTCCTCCGTCGTCCCCTACTCGTGCGAGCTGGTGGCGCTGCGGACGCTGCGCCCCTCCGTCTTCGGCATCCTCATGAGCCTGGAGCCGGCCGCGGCCGCGCTCGCCGGCCTGCTCGTGCTCGGCGAGCTGCTGGGGGCGGCCCAGTGGGCGGCGATCGTGTGCGTGGTGGTGGCCAGCGTCGGGGCGACCCGCTCCGGCGGCCCGCCCGGGGAGCCGGCGGTGGTACCGGACCCGTCGGGGCTGGTGCCCGTCACAGAACGGTCACACGGCGTTAGCCCGGAGGCTCCCGAGCGCTCCTAGCGTGGACGGTGCCGGCAGCTCCAGCCCGCCGGCCGACCACTCCCTGGGAGGCGAGCCGTGACCCACGCACCGCGGACCCCGCTGCTGCGTCTCGTGGCCGAGCGGCCGCGCGCGCCCCTGGCCGTGATCCGTCGTGCCGCCGAGCACGTGGTCGAGTCGAGCGTGCTGGGCTCGCGCCGCAACGCGATGCTCGCGGCCACCGCGCTCGCCGCCGCCCGCGCCGAGCGCGAGGACGTGGAGGAGTTCCTGCGCCTGCGCGAGCAGGCCGTGGCCCCTGCGGTGGCCTCTGCGGGTCGCGCCGGTGCCGAGCCCCGGGGCGTCAGCGCTCGCTGACCCCGCCCGTCGACTCGTCCGCGGCCTCCTGGCCCTGCTCGACGCGGCCCGTCACGGTCGCGCGCCGCGCGGCCCGACGCAGCACCGCGAGGATGCTGGGGCCCAGCACCACGACCGCGACCGCGTTGGTGACGGCGCGGACGGAGTCCCACCCGCCGGTGGAGGTCAGCAGCGTGTAGACGCCGAAGCGCTGGAGGTTCTCCAGCAGCGGGGCACCGGGCACGTAGGTGAGGTCGCCCTCGTGGCCGGGCACCGCGACGCCCAGCGCGAACGGCCAGGACGAGAGGTTCATCAGGGCGCCGAACAGGTAGGCGGCCAGCACCCCGTAGACCGCCAGCAGCGCGATCTCCGCGGCACCGCGCAGCGGGCGTCCACCGAGCCGCTGCGGCAGCAGGCCCGCCAGCATCCCCACCCAGGCCGAGCAGAGCATCTGGAACGGCAGCCACGGCCCCACGCCGCCGGTCATCAGCGCGGAGGCGAGCAACGAGGTGCAGCCCAGCGCGAAGCCGAACCCGGGGCCGAGCACCCGGCCCGCCAGGATCAGCAGGAAGAAGACCAGCTCGATGCCCGCCAGCCCCGGGGAGAGCGCCCGCGCGACCGCGTTGACGGCGCTCAGCACCCCCAGCAGGGCCAGCACCCGGGCGTCCAGGCCGCCCTCGGAGATCTCGGCCAGCACCACGGCCACCACGACCGGCAGCAGCGCCAGGAACAGGAACGGCGGGTCCATCCGCTGGTCCCCCGCCCAGCCGGGCGGCACCTGCACCAGCAGCGGCCAGACCAGCATCATCAGCCCGGCCAGCGACGCCAGACCGAGCACCAGCGCCGAGCGGCGGCTCAGCGGCACCGCCGCCGTCACGTCCTGGTGGAGGCGGGTCTCGAGGCCGGTCTCGAGGCGGGGGTCGGGGGCGGCCGTCATCGCGCACCTCCCGAACCGGCCAGGGCGGCGCGGACCTCGTCCACGACCAGCCAGGGGGCGCCGAGCACCTTGGTCACCTGGGGGCTGAACGCCGGGGACTCCGCGAGCACGGCGCGAGCGGGCCCCGCCGAGACCACCTCGCCCTCGGCCATCACGACCGCGTCATCGGCGACGAGGGCGGCGAACTCCACGTCGTGGGTGGCCACCAGCACCGCCCGGCCCTCGTCCGCGAGCGAGCGCAGGGCCGCGGCCAGCGCGCCCTTGGCGCGGTAGTCCAGGCCGCGGGTCGGCTCGTCGAGCAGGAGCACCGGCGGCCGCGGGACGAGCACCAGCACCAGGGCCAGCGCGAGTCGCTGCCCCTCGGACAGGTCGCGCGGGTGGGCCTCGTCGCGCACGCCGGGCGCGAGGGTGTCGAGCAGCGCCCGGGCCGTGCCGGGGGCCTCGGCCTCGCGGTCCGCGCTGGCCAGCTCCTCGGCCACGGTCTCCAGGTACGGCAGGTCGCCGGCGTCCTGCGGGAGGAGGCCGACGAGGCCGCGGCGCGCGTCCGCGGGCAGGCGTGCGGGGTCGGTGCCGCCGCCGTGCTGGTCGGGGTCGGGCACGACCACGACGCTGCCGCCCGCGCGCTCGCGGGTGCCCTGGAGCGTCCACAGGAGCGTGGACTTGCCGGCGCCGTTGCGCCCCATGAGGGCGGTGACGCGGCCGGTGGGCAGGTCGAGGTCCAGCTCACGGACGGCGACGTGCCGCCCGCCCGGCCCGACGGTGACGGTGAGGTCGCGGGCGCCGAGGCCGCCGGGCGGGCGCTCGCGGACGGGGGTCGCGGGCGCGGGCAGGTCGGTGGTGAGGCCGCGGGCGCGGCGGCGGGCATCGCGGACCGAGAGCGGCAGCGGGCTCCAGCCGGCGGCCCGGCCGAGCTCGACCAGCGGGGGCGCCACGGGCGCGGTCGCGAGGAGGCCGGCCGGGGCGCCGACGTCCAGGTGCCCGTCGGTGCCGAGCAGGGCCAGGGTGTCGGCGAAGGGCACCACCCGCTCGAGCCGGTGCTCGGCGACGAGCACGCTGGTGCCGAGGTCGTGGACGAGGCGGGTGAGCGTCGAGAGCACCTCCTCGGCCGCGGTCGGGTCGAGGGCCGAGGTGGGCTCGTCGAGCACCAGGAGCCGCGGGTGCATCGTGAGCACGGCGCCGACCGCGACCCGCTGCTGCTGGCCGCCGGAGAGCGTGCGCAGCGCCCGGGCGCGCAGGTCGGCGATGCCGAGCAGGTCGAGCGTCTCCTCGACCCGACGGCGCATGGTGCCGGGGGCGACCCCGAGCTGCTCCATGCCGTAGGCCAGCTCCTCCTCGACCGTGTCGGTGACGAAGCCCAGCGCCGGGTCCTGGCCGACGTAGCCGACCAGGTGGGCGCGCTCGCGCGGTGGCGCGTGCAGCACCGAGGCGCCGTCGAGCAGCACGTCGCCGCCCAGCACGCCGCCGGTGAAGCGGGGCACCTGCCCGGCGACGACCCCGAGGAGCGTGGACTTGCCGACGCCGGTGGGGCCGGCGAGCACGGTCAGCTCGCCCTCCTCCACGACGAGGTCGACGTCGCTGAGCACGCGGCGGGCCGGGGACTCGGCGGTGGCGGGGTGGCTGAAGGTGATCCCGCGCAGCTCCAGCAGCGGGGCGCTCATGCGTCCTCCCCCGTCACCGGCGGAGGCGGTGCGACGAGGCCGGTGAGCACGGCCACGACGCAGACCACCAGGGCCCCCGGCGCGAGGCCCGGCAGGGCGTCGGTGCCCGGGTAGGCGAGCGCGACCTGGTGGGTGGAGGTGTGCCAGGCCAGCACGCCGACGGCCACGCCGCCGAGGGCGACGACGACCTCGGGCCAGCGCCAGCGGTCGGGGCGGTAGCGGGTGCGGGGCACGCGAGCACCGGCCGCGCGCAGCCCCAGGACGGCGGCGAGCAGCCCGACCCCCAGCATGGGCAGGGCCAGCACCCGCGGGGCGGTCTGGTCGAGCACGGCGTAGACGCCGACGCAGACGCCGACCAGGCCGGTGAGCATGAGCGCCCCGGTGCGTCGCCGGGAGCGGGCGTCGGCGCCGGCGGTGCGGCCGTAGCCGCGGGCGTCCATGCTGGCCGCCATCGCCAGGGACCGCTCGAGCGCGTCCTCCAGCACCGGGACCAGGAGGCGTCGCAGGCCGCGCACCCGCCCGCTGGGGCCGGAGCGCAGCGACTGCGCGGCGCGCACCCGCTGCACGGACTCGGCCAGCTGCGGCAGCACCGTGACCGCGACGACCAGGGCCGTGCCGACCTCGTAGAGCGCCGCGGGCACCGAGCGCAGGAGCCGCTTGGGGTTGGCCAGCGCGTTCGCGGCACCCACGGCGATGACGATGGCGGCCAGCCGGAGGCCGTCGTAGAGCCCGCTGAGCACGGTGGACGTGGTCACGGGGCCGAGCAGCGCGATGCCGGCGGCGAACCCGGGCAGCGGGATGCTCGGCAGGTCCAGCAGCACCGGACCGGTGGCGTAGGCGCCGCCCAGCAGCACGCGGAAGGTGACCCGCAGGGCCACGATCGCGGCCCCCAGGGCGAGGTAGAACCGGAAGGAGCGCGACCACGGCTGGTCGCCGTGGCGTGCGGAGACGACGAGCGCCGCCGACCCGACGAGCAGCAGCAGCGCGAACGGGTTGGTGGTCAGCGAGGCCGCCGTGGCCAGGCCGAGGGCCCAGACCCACCACGCGACCGGGTGCAGGTCGCGCGGGAGCCGGGCCGCGCGGGCGCGCGCGAGGAGTCGTCGACCGGCACCGGTGCGGGCGCGGGCGCGGGCGCCCGAGGGCCCACCGGGCCTACCCGGCCCATCCTGGACCGCTCCCCCGGCCCGGCCCGTGGGCGCGGCGGCCACCGCGTCCGGGGTGCCGGGCGCGGAGGAGCGGTCCTGGGTGCTGGTCACCGGGGGTCGGGCCCCCCGTTCCCTGTGTTGCTGCTGCCCGTGGCGGTGCGGGCTCGGTGGCGGCGGGCGAGGGCGACGCCGCCCGCGCCGAGGAGCACCGCCAGCACGGCGGCGCCGGCGATCCCGGCGGGGATGCCGCCGTCGGTCTCGGACGCCGCCAGAGACGTGTCGTCGCTGACGGTGTCCCCGTCGTCGGTCGCCTCGGCGCTCGGGTCCGTGCTCGGCTCGGCGCTCGCGGAGGCCTCCGCGCTCGCCGAGGCGGCCGCACGCGCGGCCTTGCGCCGCTCGGCGCGCCGGGCCTTCGCGCGGGCGTCGCCGGTGGCGGACTCGGTGGCGGACTCGGTGGCGTCGTCGCCGGCCTCGGCGGACGTATCCGTCGAGGGGTCGGCGCTCGCGTCGGCGGAGGCGCCGCTCGACGAGCCGGAGCCCGAGGAGCCGGAACCGCCCGAGCCGCCGGAACCGCCCGAGCCGGAGCCCGAGCCACCCGAGCTGCCCTTGCCGGAGCTGCCGGAGGACCCGCTGCCCGAGCCGGAGCCCGACCCGGAGCCCGACCCGGAGCCCGACGTGGGCGACGCGGACGCGCCGTGCTGCGGGGCGCTGGTGGCCGGGGTGACGGTGCCGCTCTGGTCGTCCCAGGTGACGGCGACGGAGCCGCCCGCGGGCACCGTGAGCGACCAGGCGCCCTGCTGCGAGTAGGTCCAGCCGCCCTCGCCGTCGCTCCACCACAGGTTCCAGTACGCACTGGCAGGCGGGGTGTTCACGCACGGGTCGTCGGCCGGGACGCCGTCGACCCGGCAGATGAAGCCGGGCTGGCGCGTGGGCTGGGTGAGGCTGTGCCCGGCCGCGGTGAGCAGGGTGGCCGCGGTGTCCCCGCCGCCGTCCACGCACGCGGTCTGCACGCCTCCGCCGAGGCCGTTGAACTCGACCACGACGCTGACCCCGCCGGCGTCTGCGCAGGTGGCGGCGCCGGCGGGCGCGGCGAGGGCGAGCGAGCCCAGGCAGGCCGAGGCCGCCGCGAGCACGAGGCCCGCGGCGGCCCGGGTGGCCCTGGTGGCCGTGCCGGTGGGCACGATCAGCCCTTGCAACCGGCGATCGTCAGGCTCGCCAGCGCCGGGGCGGCGTCGGCGGTGGCCTTCTGCCACTGGTAGGCACCGGTGTCGCTGATGCCGTCGGACTCGCCGGTGCGGCGGGTCTTCGGGTCGTAGGCGATGGCGCCGTTCTGGCCGGCGAGCGCGTCGCCGCTGCGGGCGCCGAGCACCTGGGAGCGGGTGATCCACTGGGCCGCGTCCTGGGCCCGGGTGCAGGCACCGAGGGCGGTCAGGGCCCGGGCGGCCAGGCCGGTGGAGTCGGTGTTGGACGACTCCGTGCTGGAGCCACCGCCGTAGGAGCCGTTGCGCTTCTGGCCGGTGCGCAGCCACGACAGGGCGTCGGCCAGCGCGGCGTCGACCTTGCGGACCAGCACCGGGGAGCCGGAGGTCGCGATGGCCGTGAGCGACAGGACGGCCTGGGCGGTGCTGTCGGTGTCGGCGCCGGAGTCGTCGGCACCGCTCTTGCAGCCCTGGCGCTTGGCCGAGGCGTCGTTGAAGTTCAGCCGGAAGTAGCCCTCGTCGCACTGCTGGCGCAGCAGGAACCGGGTGGCCGCGATGGCCTTCTTGCGCGAGCCGTCCTCCGCGAGCGCCTGTGCGGCGAACGCCTGGCCGAAGACGTTGGCGGTGTCGGCGTAGCCGGTGTCGTCCTGGACGCGGCCGACGATGCCGTCGTCGGTGCTGAGCATGGCCTTGAGGTTGACGATCAGGTCGTCCTGCGCGTTCGCCGGGCTGAGGCCGGCGTCCTGGAGGAAGGCGGCCGCCTTGGCGGTCGCGGAGGCGTAGCCGAGGACCTCGCCGTCGGCGTAGGTGTAGCCACGCACGCCCTCGCTGACGGCCTGGGCCACCGCGTCCACCGTGTCCGCACCGGCGCCCAGCTCGAGGAGGGCGGTCGCGACGTCGATGGAGACGCCGTAGTCGGAGTAGGAGTAGGTCGAGCCGTCGTAGTCGTAGAAGACCTCGACGAGGCCGTTCTCCGCCGGCTGCTTGGCCAGCCACTGGGCGGCCTTGGTCTCGCGCTTCTGGGCGGTGACGGCACCGGCCGGGGCGACCGTGCCCAGGGCCAGGGCTCCGGTGGTCAGCGCGACGGTGGCGAGCGCCGCGACGCGGCGCAGAGGGGTCTTCACTGGTGTTCCTTCCCGCTGCACAGCGAGAAGGCGTTGCCGGACCCGGTGCCCGGCGTGCCCACTCGCTGCTTTCCTCGACAGCGTGTGATCAGGACGGCCCGGGTGCAGGTGTTCCGGCTCGCCCGCGCCGCCACGCCCCAGGGGCGGCGACCACGGGCCTACGGTTGCGGGTCAGCGCCGGACTTTCCACCGGCTTCCCCCGCGCACGGGCATGTCTGGAGTTGGTGGGCTCACCCTACGACGAACGGCCCCGCTCACCTACCCGGAGGATGGTGAGCGGGGCCGCTCCTTCTGGTCTTGACCCGCGCGTGGCGGTGGGTCAGGTGAGCTTGGCCAGGATCAGCTCGCGGACCTTGCCCGCGTCGGCCTGCCCGCGCATCTCCTTCATCACCGCACCGATGAGGGCGCCGGCCGCGGCGACCTTGCCGTCACGGATCTTGTCGGCGACGTCCGGGTTGGCCTCGATCGCCTTGTCGACGGCCGCCGAGAGCGCGCCGTCGTCGGAGACGATGCCGAGGCCGCGCGCGGCGATGATCTCGTCCGGGGTGCCCTCGCCCGCGAGAAGGCCGTCGAAGACCTGGCGCGCGAGCTTGTCGTTCAGGGTGCCGGCGTCCACGAGCTTCTGGACGGCGGCGACGTCGGCGGGGCTGACGCCGAGCTCGGAGATCTCCGCGCCGGTGTCGTTGGCCCTGCGCGCCATCTCGCCGAGCCACCACTTGCGGGCGGCCTGCGGTGCCGCACCCAGCGCGATGGTCTCCTCGACCAGGCCGAGCGCGCCGGCACCGACGGTGTCGCGCATCTCCAGGTCGGAGAAGCCCCACTCGGCCTGCAGGCGGGCCCGCTTGGCGGTCGGGTTCTCGGGCAGGGTGCCGCGCAGCTCCTCGACCCACTCCCGGCTCGGCGCGACCGGCACGAGGTCGGGCTCGGGGAAGTAGCGGTAGTCCTCCGCGTCCGACTTCTCGCGCCCGGAGGTGGTGATGCCCGAGTCCTCGTGGAAGTGCCGGGTCTCCTGGAGGATGCTGCCGCCCGCGTCGAGGACGCCGGCGTGCCGGCTCATCTCGAAGCGGACCGCGCGCTCGACCGAGCGGAACGAGTTCACGTTCTTCGTCTCGGTGCGGGTGCCGAGCTTCTCGGTGCCGATCGGGGCGAGCGAGAGGTTCACGTCGGCACGCAGGTTGCCCTGGTCCATCCGGGCCTCGGAGACGCCCAGGGCCACGATCAGCTCGCGCAGCTGCTGCACGTACGCGCGGGCGACCTCGGGGGCCTTGGCGCCGGCGCCGGTGATCGGCTTGGTGACGATCTCGATCAGGGGGATGCCGGCGCGGTTGTAGTCGACCAGCGAGTAGTCGGCGCCCTGGATGCGGCCGGTGACGCCGACGTGGGTCGACTTGCCGGTGTCCTCCTCCATGTGGGCGCGCTCGATGCCGACGCGGAAGGTCTCGCCGTCCACGTCGACATCCATGTACCCCTCGAACGCGATCGGCTCGTCGTACTGGGAGGTCTGGAAGTTCTTCGGCATGTCCGGGTAGAAGTAGTTCTTCCGGGCGAAGCGGCACCACTCCGCGATCTCGCAGTTCAGCGCGAGGCCGATGCGGATCGCGGCCTCGACGCCGCCCTTGTTGACCGCCGGCATGGAGCCGGGCAGTCCGAGGCAGGTCGGGCAGACCTGGGTGTTCGGCTCGCCGCCGAACGCGGTGGAGCAGCCGCAGAACATCTTGGTGGCCGTCGACAGCTCGACGTGCACCTCGAGGCCCAGCGCGGGCTCGTAGCGGGTGAGGACCTCGTCGAAGTCGACGAGCGTCTCGGTGGTGGCGCTCATCGGAGGGCCCCTTCCGTGCTCGTGAGGGTCGCGACCTCGGGGGCCTGGTCCAGCAGCGGGCCGCCCCACTCCTTCTCCAGCGCGGCCTCGAGGGCGGCGCCGACGCGGTAGAGCCGGTCGTCGGCCAGCTGCGGGGCGAGGATCTGGAAGCCGACGGGCAGCCCGTCCTCCTCCGCCAGGCCGGCGGGCAGCGACATGCCGGGCACGCCCGCGAGGTTCGCGGGGATGGTGGCGAGGTCGTTGAGGTACATCGCCAGCGGGTCGTCGAGCTTCTCCCCGAGCTTGAACGCGGTGGTGGGCGCGGTGGGGCTGACCAGGACGTCCACGGACTCGAACGCGGCGTCGAAGTCGCGCTGGATGAGCGTGCGGACCTTCTGCGCGGTGCCGTAGTAGGCGTCGTAGTAGCCCGAGCTGAGCGCGTAGGTGCCGAGGATGATGCGGCGCTTGACCTCGTCGCCGAAGCCGGCGTCGCGGGTGGCGCGCATGACCGCCTCGGCCGACGGGGAGTCGTTGCCCTCCGGCATCACGCGGATGCCGTAGCGCATGGCGTCGAAGCGGGCCAGGTTCGAGGACGCCTCGCACGGCATGACCAGGTAGTAGGCCGCCAGGGCGTGGACGAAGCTCGGGCAGGAGACCTCGACGACCTCGGCGCCGGCGGCGACGAGCTTGTCGAGGGCCTCGGTGAAGCGGGCGCGGACGCCGGCCTGGTAGCCGTCGCCGCCCAGCTCGGTGATGACGCCGACCTTGAGGCCCGTCAGGTCGCCGGTGGCGCCCTGCTGCGCGGCCTCGACCAGCGAGGGCAGCGGCTCGACCACCGAGGTGGAGTCGAGCGGGTCGTGCCCGCCGATGAGCTCCTGGAGCAGCGCGGAGTCCATGACCGTGCGGGTCACGGGGCCGACCTGGTCGAGGCTGTTGGCCATCGCCACGAGGCCGTAGCGCGAGACCGCGCCGTAGGTGGGCTTCACGCCGACGGTGCCGGTGACGGCACCGGGCTGGCGGATCGACCCGCCGGTGTCGGTGCCCAGCGCCAGCGGGGCCTGGAACGCGGCCACGGCCGCGGCCGAGCCGCCGCCGGAGCCGCCCGGGATGCGGGTGGTGTCCCACGGGTTGCGGGTCGGGCCGTAGGCGGAGTGCTCGGTGGAGGAGCCCATCGCGAACTCGTCCATGTTGGTCTTGCCGAGGATCGGCAGGCCGGCGGCCTTGAGGCGGGCCACGACGGTCGCGTCGTACGGCGGCACCCAGCCCTCGAGCATCTTCGAGCCGCAGGTGGTGGGCAGGCCGGTGGTGGCCAGCACGTCCTTCACCGCGACGGGCACGCCGTCGAGCGGGCTCAGCGGGGCGCCGGCGGCGCGGCGGGCGTCGGAGGCCTCGGCCTGGGCGAGCGCGCCCTCGGCGTCGACGTGCAGGAACGCGTGGATGCCGCCCTCGGCGTCGCCGTCGGTGGCGGCGATCCGCTCGAGCGCGGCGCGGGTGAGGGCGACCGAGGTGGTCTCGCCGGAGGCCAGGGCGTCGGCCATCTGCGCGGCGGTGGCGCGGGTCGGGTCGATGCTCATGCCTCCTCCCCCAGGATGCGCGGGACGGCGAAGCGCTGCTCCTCCACCTCGGGGGCACCGGAGAGCGCCTGCTCCGCGGTGAGGCCGGGGGTGACGACGTCCTCGCGGAAGACGTTGGTCAGGGGCAGCGGGTGCGAGGTGGCGGGGACGTCGTCCCCGACCACGCCGGTGATCGAGGCGACCGCGTCGAGGATCACCGAGAGCTGCGGGGCCATGTGGTCCAGCTCGGCGTCCGACAGGTCGATCCTCGACAGCGCGGCCAGGTGGGCCACCTCGTCGCGGGTGATGTCAGGCATGGGCCCCATCCTAGGAGCGACCGCCCGCGGCGGTCCCCGGTGGTCCCGCGCGTCCCGGATAACGTGGTTGACAGTTCAACTGGATGGGCCGTGAAGCCCACCGATCCCCCCGAGCGTCCGCGCCCCGCCCGACCCTGTGCCGGGCGGACTCCCCTGCGCGGACCCGCGGCCCCGGGACCTTCTCCCGGGGCCGTCCTCGGCCCTGGACGCCCTCTCCTCGTCACCGGCGAGGTCGTTCTCGTCGCATCCGGAGCAACATCAGCGCGCGTCCACCTACCCTGACGTCGTGCCGACGACCATCGAGACCTCCCCGCCCGCAGGCGACGCCCCCTCGGCACCACGTTCGCGCAGGCGCAGGCGCGCGGCCGCTCTCCTGCTGGTCATCGCCCTCGGCCTGGCGGCGGTCGGCGGAGTGCAGGGCTGGCGGTGGTGGACGCACCCGACGGTGCTGGGGGAAGCCGAAGGGTTCGGCTGGTTCGTCGCGGACCCACTGGCCGTGGCCGACGCCTCGCTCTACTACCTCGTGGCGTGGCCGTTGGGGGACGACGCGGCGACGACGATCACGATCGAGGACGCCGCCCCGGTGCTGACCACCGACGGGACCCGCGCCGACATCTCTGTGGTGGTCTGCCGCGGCGCCGACGAGGAGCCCATGGGTGTGGGGCCGAGCCTCGCCGGGTGGTGTGAGGCGACCGAGCCGGCCGTCGGCGCGACGTTCACCTGGGGCGGCGGGGCCGACGAGGCGCTCTACGTCCTCGTCACGGCCCAGCAGCCGGGCCGTACCCGACTGACCGCGGTCGACCTCACGTACTCCTACGAGGTCGGCCCGTTCACCCGCCGCGGCACGGAGCGGCTGGAGGAGCAGGTCTTCGTCCTGCGGGCCCGCTGATCCTCCCCGCGGGTCAGCCCTCTGGCTGCGCCGCGTCCTCCGGAGCCTCGGGGTCCTCGGCCTCGGTCACGGCAGCCGGGCCGTGCTCGAGCAGGGCCTTGAAGCCGTCCTCGTCGAGGATCGGGACGCCGAGCTGCTCGGCCTTCTCCGCCTTGGAGCCTGCGTTCTCGCCGATCACCACGAAGCTGGTCTTCTTCGACACCGAGCCGGCGGCCTTGCCGCCGCGGCTCAGGATCGCCTCCTTCGCGGAGTCACGGGAGAAGTCCTCGAGGCTGCCCGTCACGACGACGGTGAGGCCCTCGAGGGTCCGCGGGACGGACTCGTCCCGCTCGTCCTCCATCGAGACCCCGCACGCCGCCCACTTCTCCACGATCTCGACGTGCCAGTCGACGTCGAACCACTCGATCACGGCGGCCGCGATGGTCGGGCCCACGCCGTCGATGGCGGCCAGCGTCTCCTCGTCCGCCCCGCGGATCGCGGCCATCGAGCCGAGCTCGGTGGCCAGGGCGCGGGCGGCGGTGGGGCCGACGTGCCGGATCGACAGCGACACCACGACCCGCCACAGCGGCACGTCGCGGGTCTGCTGCCGGATGGCGTCCAGCGCCACCAGCAAGCCCTGGCCGTTGGCGTTGAGGACCCGCTGCCCCTCGGGGTCGCCCTCGACCTCGCCCTTCTTGGCGGCACGGGTGTAGAGGTCGGTGCGCAGCAGCGCCGACTCGTCGAGCGCGAAGAGGTCGCCCTCGTTGCGGACGACACCGGAGTCCAGCAGGGAGACGACGCCTTCGTAGCCCAGGTTGTCGATGTCGAGGGCGGAGCGGCCGGCCACGAAGGAGAGTCGCTCGCGCACCTGCCCGGGGCACTGCTCGTGGTTGGGGCAGCGCAGGTCCTTGTCGCCCTCCTTCTGCTCGGCCAGGGTCGTGCCGCACGACGGGCACTCCGACGGCATGACCCACGCCGGCAGCCCCTCGGGGCGCAGCGCCAGCACGGGGCCGAGGATCTCGGGGATGACGTCGCCGGCCTTGCGCAGCACCACGGTGTCGCCGGGGCGCACGTCCTTGCGCTTGACCTCGTGCCCGTTGTGCAGGGTCGCGTTCTCGACGGTGGAGCCCGCGACCTTCGTCGGCTCCATCACGCCGTAGGGCGTCACCCGGCCGGTGCGGCCGACGTTGACCCGGATGTCGAGGAGCTTGGCGTTGACCTCCTCCGGCGGGTACTTCCAAGCGATGGCCCACCGGGGTGCGCGGCTGGTGGAGCCGAGGCGCCGCTGCAGCGCGGTGTCGTCGACCTTGACCACGACGCCGTCGATCTCGTGCTCGACGTCGTGCCGGTGCTCCCCGTAGTAGGAGATGAACTCGCGGACGTCGGCCAGCGTCGGCAGCACCCGGACCCGGTCGCTGGTGTGCAGGCCCCAGGCCGTCAGCGCCTCGTAGGCGTGCGACTGTGCCGCAGGCGTGAAGCCGTCACGGGCACCGATGCCGTGGCAGACCATGTCCAGCGCCCGCGAGGCGGTGACCCGGGGGTCCTTCTGCCGCAGCGAGCCGGCCGCCGCGTTGCGCGGGTTCGCGAACACCGGCTTGCCCGCGTCCGCCATCGCCTCGTTGAGCCGCTCGAAGGCGGCCACGGGCAGGAAGACCTCGCCGCGCACCTCCACCAGCCTCGGCACGGGGAACTCGTCGGTGCCCGTCAGGCGCGTGGGCACCGACTCGATCGTGCGGACGTTCGGCGTGACGTCCTCACCCGTGGTGCCGTCACCGCGGGTCAGCGCCCGCACCAGGCGACCGTCCTCGTAGAGAAGGTTGATCGCCAAGCCGTCGACCTTGAGCTCGCACAGCAGGGCGGGCTCCTCGACGCCGTCGCGCGCCAGTCGCTCGTACCAGGCGAGCAGCTCGTCGCCGTCGAAGGCGTTGTCGAGGCTCTCCATGCGCTGGAGGTGGTCGTGCGCGGCGAAGTCGGTGGAGACCGCACCGCCGACCTTCTGGGTCGGGCTGTCGGGCGTGCGCAGGTCCGGGTGGGCCGCCTCCAGCTCCTCCAGCCGGCGCATGCGGCGGTCGAACTCCGCGTCGTCCAGCGTGGGGCTGTCGAGCACGTAGTACCGCCAGCGCGCGTCCTCGACCTCCTCGGCCAGCAGCCGGTGCTCCTCGCGCGCCTCGGCCGGGGTCGGCTCGGCGGCGGTGGGGCTGCTGGGGGTGGGGGCCTCGCTCATGGAGGACATCTTGCCGCGCCGCTCCGACAGCCCGGTCCCACCCCTGGACCCACCCCTGACCGCACCCCTGACCCCACCCCTGGCGGCGAGCGCGCGGACGCCACCCATCCGGTTCACTGGCCACGACGAACCAGGAGCGTGCCCGTGCCCCACCCCAGCCCCCGCGAGGGCTCCCCCGACGCCCCCGCGAGCCCCGTGCACCCCCACGAGATCGACGAGGCCCACGAGAGCACCGTCCCGGCGCCGCTGCCGTCGGAGCGCCTCGTGCGCGAGGCCGTGGCGCGGCCCCGTGCCCTGGTCCTGGCCCTGCACGGGGGCACCGTCCGCTCCACCGCCCCGGTCACCGGCCGCAGCGCCTCGTGGCACCGGATGCGTGCGGTCCAGCGCGACATCGCCGCTGGCCTCGCCGACGCCGGCGTGGCGACCTGGCTGCTGCGCTACTCCGAGCGCGGCTGGAACGGTGACGGCGCCGTCGTCCGCGCCGACGCCCGGGCCGCCCTGGCCCAGGTCCGCGCCGAGCACGGCGACCTGCCCGTCGTCCTGCTGGGGCACTCCATGGGCGCCCGCGTGGCCGTGCACGAGGCGGACGACCCGCAGGTCGTCGGGGTCGTCGGCCTCGCGCCGTGGTGGCAGCCCGACGACCCGGTGACCGCCCTGACCGGCCGGCACCTGCGGGCCGCCCACGGCACCGGCGACCACATCACCTCCGCGACCATGACCGCGGCCTACGTGGAGCGCGCCGGGCGGCTCACCGCGTCCGCGGCGTTCACGCCGATGGGTCCGGTCGGCCACTACATGCTGCGTCGGGTGCCCGCCTGGCACGCCGCGGCGCTGGACGGGTGCCTGGACGTGCTCCGCTCCGCCGACGCCGTCTGAGCGTCCGCCTCCCCTCTCCTTCCGCTCCCGGGATCGCCCCGGCGTCGTCCCCGGTCGGCGGTGCTGCCGCGACGACGCGTGCCGACTGTCGGTGGTCGGTGCTGGACTCGGTGCTGGGCTCGGCGCCGGACTCGGCACCGAGCTCGCGATCAGCCCCAGGACAGTGACGCGGAACACGCTTGCCACGGGTGAAACGAAACCGTACCGTTTCGTCCGTTGGTACGAAACAGTTTCGTTCCATCGCTGTCCGCCACCAGCGTCGGAAGGACCCGCATGACCCCCGTCGAGCCCGGCACCCGGCCCCGCGTCGAGGGTGACCGCGAGAGCGAGATCCTCGCCTCGGCCCTCGAGGTGCTCCTCGAGGTCGGCATCGACCGCCTGACCATGGACGCCGTGGCCCAGCGGGCCAGTGCCTCCAAGGCCACGCTGTACCGACGCTGGGCCGACAAGACGACCCTCGTGGCGGCCGCGCTGGCCGCCCACAAGAGGTCCCGTCCGGTGCCGGACACCGGCACCCTGCGCACCGACCTCCAGGCCATGTTCTGCGGCAAGGAGGGCGTCACCGACCCCCGTCAGGCCGCCATGATGGCCGGCATCGCCGCCGCCATCGCCCGTGACCCGGAGTTCGCCGACGCGTTCCGCAGCGCGGTGGTCGCGCCCCAGATCCACGCCTCCCGCACCGTCTGGGAGCGCGCCCGCGACCGCGGTGAGGTCCGCCCGGACCTCGACCTCGACCTCGTCGAGAGCGCGCTGTCGGGCATCGTGCTGCACCGCGTGTTCGTCCTCGGCGAGACCCCGGACGACGAGACCGTCACCCGGATCATCGACCAGATCCTCCTGCCCTGCTCGCGCCCGCAGGGCGCCCCGCTGGACACGGCCGCCACCCAGGCCTGAGCCACCGCGCTCCTCGCACCCCGAGCCCGTCGCCACCGCGACCGGGCCCTCCTCACGCACGTCCCGGAAGGACCCCCCGTGACCGACACCTCTCTCGCCGACGGCCTCGAGCCCGTCGAGCCGACCGAGCAGACCGGCGGCGCCCGGCACCTGGGGTGGGCGCTCGTGCTCATCTCGGTCGCCCAGCTGATGGTCGTGCTCGACGCGACCATCGCGAACATCGCGCTGCCCCACATCCAGGTCGACCTGGACATCAGCTCGGCCAACCTGACCTGGATCGTCACCGGCTACGCCCTCGCCTTCGGCGGCCTGCTGCTGCTCGGCGGTCGCCTGGGCGACCTGTACGGCCGCCGCCGCGTGTTCATGATCGGCCTGGCCGTCTTCGCCGTCGCCTCCCTGCTCGGCGGGATGGCCACCAACGAAGGCCTGCTGCTCGGCGCCCGCGCCCTCCAGGGCCTCGGCGCCGCACTGGCCTCCCCGGCCGCCCTGGCCCTCATCACCACGACGTTCCCGGCCGGCCCGGCCCGCAACCGCGCGTTCGCGGTCTACGCGGCGATGTCCGGCGCCGGCGCGGCCGTGGGCCTCATCCTCGGCGGCTGGCTCACCGGCCTCGACTCCGCGTTCGGCTTCGACGTCGAGGGCTGGCGCCTGACGTTCCTCATCAACGTGCCGATCGGCCTCGTGGCCGCGGCCGTGGCCCCGCTGCTGCTGCCCGAGTCCGAGACCCACCCCGGCGAGCTGGACGTCCCCGGCGCCATCACCGGCACGCTCGGCCTCGTCGGCATCGTCTTCGGCTTCACCCGGGCCGGCGAGTCCGACTACGGGTGGGGCAGCGCGCAGACGCTGGTCTCGCTCGCCGCCGGCGTCCTGCTCCTGGCCGCCTTCGTGCTGATCGAGCGGCGCCGCGAGCACCCCCTGCTGCCGATCCGCATCTTCGCCAACCGCAACCGGGCCGCCAGCCTGGTGGCGATGCTCATCGCCCCCGCGGCCATGTTCGCGATGTTCTACTACCTCAGCCTGTTCGTGCAGCAGATCATGGGCTACTCCAGCCTGCGCACCGGCTTCGCGTTCCTGCCGTTCAGCGTCGGCATCGTCATCGGCGCCACGATCAGCTCGAACCTGGTCAACCGCATCCGGCCGCGCTACATCTCCGGCGTCGGCACGCTGGTGGCCGCGGCCTGCCTCTTCGGCTACTCCACGCTCTCGGTCGACGACTCCCCCGCCGCCGTCCTGGCCTCGCTCGGCGGCGACCCGCTGGGCGCGGACGTGAACTACTGGCTGCACCTGGCGCCGTTCATCTTCTTCATGGCGCTCGGCATGGGCATGACCTTCGTGCCGCTGACCCTCACCGCCGTGCACCACCTGCCGGCGCACGACTCCGGCATCGGCTCCGGCGTGCTGAACACGATGCAGCAGGTGGGCGGCGCGATCGGCCTGGCGGCTCTCTCCACGGTGGCCCTGCACTACATCAACGACACCGGCGCCCGGGTGGCCCCCGACCTCGCCCAGGGCCTGACCCAGGCCGGGGTGGACCCGACCGGTGTCGTGCCGGGCACCTCGACCAGCTACCTCGACGCGGCGGTCTTCTCCGCCTCCTTCACCGACGGCGCCACCCACGCGTTCCTCGTCGGTGCGGCGATGATGCTGATCGCCTCGGTGATCATCTGGATCTTCCTCGACGTCAAGCCCGAGGAGCTGGCCACCGACGGCCCCGAGGGCGGCGTGCACGTCGGCTGAGCCCCACCCACCCCGCCGAGGCGCGGGACGTCATACCTCTGAGGGACACTGCGTCCGCTCCGTATGACGTCCCGCGCCTCGCGGCGTTGACGGAGGGCCGGCCGGGGTGGCCCTCAGCCGAGGTGGGCGAGGTCGTGCGCCACCGAGGCGGAGAGCTGCATCGCCCGGCGCGACCACGCCGGGGAGGCGCCGGCCAGGCCGCAGCCGGGCGAGACGCCCAGCCGACCGCTGCCGGGCTCCAGGCCGAGCATGTCGAGCCAACGCTCGACCCGCTGGACCAGGCGCGCGTCCGAGGGCCACGGGTCCGGGTCCGTGCTGGGCACGATGCCCAGCACGACCGCGTCGCCGGCCTCCAGCGCCTCGGCGAGCAGGTCGTGGTCGGCGGTGGTGAGCATCGCCGCGTCCACGAGCAGGCCGCGGACGCCGGCTCCCCGCACGAGTGCCCAGTCGACGCCGCGCGCGCAGGAGTGCACCCAGGGCTCCGCCCCGGCGGCGGACACCGCGGCGGTGACGGTCTCGAGCAGCGCGGAGACCTCGGGCCGGTCGATGCGGCGGTAGCGCTGGTAGCCCGAGGCGGTCGGCACCTGGGCGTTCATGACCGCGGGCAGGGACGGCTCGTCGAGCTGCACCACGATGCCGGCGGCGTCCGGGAGCCGGCGACGCAGGTCCGCCACGTGCTCGCCGACCGCCTCGGCCAGGGCGCCGCCGAGGTCGCGGCGCGCTCCGTGGTCGGAGAGCACCTTCTCCCCGCGCGGCAGCTCCACCGTCGCGGCGAGCGTCCACGGGCCCACCAGCTGCGTCTTGACCACTCCGGAGAAGCCCTGGCCGAGCTCCTCCACGGCGTCGAGGTCCTGGGCGAGCAGGCTGCGCGCGCGCCGCTGGTCGAGGCCGGGGGCTCCGTCCGTGCCGGTGAGCCGCCAGCCGGCAGGCTGGAGGTCGGCGTCGACGGCGCGGACGGCACCGAGCGTCCGGCCGATCATCCGGGCGTAGGCGCTGCGGCCGGGCAGCTCGGGGAGCGGTGCCAGGGAGCCCTCGCCCAGGGTGCCGAGCACCGCCTTCACGGCCTCCCGGTAGGCCACCGCGTCCTCGGCGGCGCTCGACCCGCCACCGGCGCCACCGCCGGGCAGGGAGCCGACCGCGGTGCCGAAGGGTGCCCCGGCCAGGAGGTCGGGTGCGACGCCGGCGGCGTCGGGTGCGTCCTCCCAGTCGTCGCTGCCGGGCAGGATCAGGCTCATGCGGGGGCTCCGGCACGCTCGCGGGTGGCGACGCGTCGGGTCGCGGTGATGGTCGCCGAGCCGACGACGCGGCTGCCGGCGTAGACCACCACGGCCTGGCCCGGCGCGATGCCGGAGGCGTGCTCGAGCAGCTCCACGTCCACCCGGTGCTCGTCGGTGGGGGCCGCGGGGTCGCCGGAGACGACCACGCGGGCGCGGTGCTCGGCGCCGTGCGCGCGCAGCTGCACGGTGACGTCCTCGCCCTCCAGCACGGCGGGCCCGGCCGGGGTCGGCGCGAGCGGCACGTCGCACCAGCGGGGCCGGTCGGCCTCGAGCCCGTCGACGGCGAGCCCCTCGCGGGGCCCGACCCGGACGGTGCCGGAGACCGGCTCGATGTCGAGCACGTACCGGGGCTTGCCGTCGGGCGCCGGGCGGCCGATCCTCAGGCCCTTGCGCTGGCCGATCGTGTAGGCGTACGTGCCCTCGTGGCGGCCGAGCTCCTCGCCGGTGGCGTCGTCCACGATCGCACCCCCGTCGTTGGGTGCCCGGTCGCCGAGCTTCTCGCGCAGCCAGCCTGCGTTGTCACCGTCGGCGACGAAGCAGATGTCGTGGCTGTCGGGCTTGTCGGCCACCAGCAGGCCCCGGGCCGCGGCCTCGGCACGCACCTGCGACTTGGGCGTGTCCCCCAGCGGGAACAGCGAGTGCCGCAGCTGGGACTGGTCGAGCACCCCCAGCACGTAGGACTGGTCCTTGCCGGCGTCCACCGAGCGGTGCATCTCGACCAGGCCCGCGGGGCTCTCGGTGAGCACGGCGTAGTGGCCGGTGGCCACCGCGTCGAAGCCGAGAGCCAGGGCCCGGTCGAGCACCGCGGCGAACTTGATCTTCTCGTTGCACCGCAGGCACGGGTTCGGCGTGAGGCCGGCCGCGTAGGAGTCCATGAAGTCCTCGACGACCTCGGCGTGGAACTCCTCGGAGAGGTCCCAGACGTAGAAGGGGATGCCGATGACGTCGGCGGCCCGGCGGGCGTCGTTGCTGTCCTCGATGGTGCAGCAGCCGCGCGCGCCCGAGCGGTAGGACGCCGGGTTGCGGGAGAGCGCCAGGTGGATGCCGGTCACGTCGTGACCGGCCTCGGCGGCGCGGGCGGCGGCGACGGCGGAGTCGACTCCCCCGCTCATGGCGGCGAGGACGCGCACGGCTCAGCCCGCCCGTCGGTCGGACGGGCGGCCGGCCGGGTCCTGGGTCGAGCCCTGGGTCGAGCCCTGGGCCGGGGCGCCGCGGCGCAGCGTGCCGCGCCCCGAGGCCAGGCGGGCACGCTCCACGGCGGGGCCGATCGCGTCGACGGCGGCGTCGACGTCCGCCTCGGTGGTGCCGCGGCCCAGGCTGAAGCGCAGCGAGCTCTTGGCCTCGGCCTCGTCGCGGCCCATCGCGAGCAGCACGTGCGAGGGCTGCGGCACGCCGGCCGAGCACGCCGACCCGGTGGAGCACTCGACCCCCGCAGCGTCCAGCAGCATCAGCAGCGAGTCGCCCTGGCAGCCGGGGAAGGACACGTGGACGATGCCGGGCAGCCGCCCCGCCGCGTCCGGGGTGGCCGACAGGGCCGGGCCGTTGAGCACCGCGTCGGGGACGGCGGCCCGCAGCCCCGCCACCAGGCGCGTGCTGAGCCCGAGCAACCGGGCCGCGGTGGTCTCCCGCTCGGCGACGGCTTGCTCCAGGGCGGCGGCGAACGCGGCCACCAGCGGCGTGGGCAGCGTGCCGGAGCGCACGTCGCGCTCCTGGCCGCCGCCGTGCACCAGCGGGGTCAGCGCGAGGTCGCGGCGGGCGACGAGGGCACCGACGCCGATGGGCCCGCCGACCTTGTGCGCGCTCACCGTGACGGCGTCCAGGCCGCTGGCCGCGAAGTCCACCGGCTGGGTCGAGAGCGCCTGGACGGCGTCGCTGTGCACCGGCACGCCGTGCTCGGCGCACAGCGCCGCGGCCTCGGCGACCGGCTGGAGGGTGCCGACCTCGTTGTTGGCCCACATGAGGCTGAGCAGCGAGACCCCGCCCCGGCCCAGCTCGGCCCGCAGCGCCTCGAGGTCGAGGCGACCGTCGTGGTCGACCCGCAGGAGCCCGAGGTCCGCCTCGCCGGTGGCCGCGAGGTGCTCGGCGGGGTCCAGCACGGCGTGGTGCTCGACCGAGGAGACCAGCAGCCGCCGTCGCGACGGGTCGGCGCTGCGGCGGGCGGCCTGCCCGCCCTTGAGCGCCAGGTTGTCCGCCTCCGTGCCGCCGGAGGTCAGCACCACCTCGCTGGGGAGGCAGCCGAGGGCGGCGGCGATCCGCTCGCGGGACTCCTCCACCACCCTGCGGGCGCGACGCCCGGAGGCGTGCAGCGAGGACGCGTTGCCCACCTGGGCGAGCTCCTCGGTCATGGCCTCGAGCGCGACCGGCGAGAGCGGCGTGGTCGCGGCGTGATCGAGGTAGACGGATGGGCGTGACATCGGTTCCCCAGCCTACGTCCGTCCCCGACCCCGGATCTAACTCAGGTCGCCACCGACCCTGTTCTCGTGCCTGTTCCCGGAGCCGTTCCCCGGGCTCAGCCCGCGAGGCCCAGGTCGGCGACCAGCGCCAGGTGGTCGGTGCCCGCGAGCAGGTGGGTCCGGGTGGACGAGGCGGTCAGGCCCGGCCCCACGAGCACGTGGTCGATGCTGACGAGCGGGAAGGGCAGCCCGGCGAAGAGCCCGTTGGCCGGCCAGGTCGGCTGCCAGCCGCTGCCGGCCTCCTCGGCGGCGTCGCGCAGGCCCGCGGAGAGCAGCCGGCGCAGCTGCACGTGGTCGAGGGTGGCGTTGAAGTCGCCCACGACCAGGTCGGGGGCCTCCTCGCGGACGGCGGCGCGCAGGACCGCGGCGTCGGCGCGGAAGGAGTCGGGGTCGGCCGGAGCCGCCGGGTGCACCGCCAGCAGCCGCACCGAGTCGCCCGCGTCCCCGCCGGCACCGCCCGGCTCGTCGGGCACGTCGACGTCCACCGCCCACGACTCCATGATCGTGCCCACCCGCGTCGGCTCGCCCAGGGGGAAGCGGGACAGGACGACGGTGCCGGCCGTGCTGCCCTCCTCGGCTGCGGTGCCGACGCGGTACGGGTACTCCCCCGCGGCGCCCGCGGCGTCGAGCCCGGCCACCAGGCCCACGGTCGCCTCGGGCAGCACCACCAGGTCGGCGGCCTCCTCGTCGGCCACGCTCATCAGCGCGTCGGGGTCCGCCTGGCCCATGAGGGCGTTCGCGCTGAGCACCACCAGGTGCCGCTCGGCGTCGGCGGCCCGGTCGGGCGGGCCGACCACCAGCGGCAGCAGCCACGACCCGTGCACGAGGACGCCGACGGCGGCCACGAGGGCCACCAGCAGCCGGTGCACCGCACGGCGACGCGCCCACCAGGCACCAGCGGCGAGCACCAGCACGAACAGGTAGGCGACGAACGCGAACGGCGTGAACGCCACGGCCCGGACGGCCAGGTCGCCCTCGGCGTCGCTGAGGCGCAGCCAGGTGAGGAGCAGGGCCGGGACGAGCAGCGCGAGCAGCACGGTCCACAGCACGACGCGGCCGACCCGGACGAGCACGCCGGGGCCGGGCTGCGGGGGCGCGGGGGCCCGCTTCGTGAGCGGCACGCAGCGAACCTAGCCGGTCCGCGGTCGTCGGTCGCGGGACGCGGCCGGGTGTGAGGACCGCGACGGTCCGCGGGCCAGGGCCAGGCCCGGGTCAGGGTCAGGATCAGGGTCAGAGCAGGACGAGCGCGTCGCGGTGGACGACCTCGCGCTCCCGGCGCTTCTCCGGGGCGGTCCGGGCCAGCAGGCCGGGGATCTCGTCGGCGTCGTAGTTGACCAGCCCGCGCGCGACCACCTCGCCGTCGGGGCCGACCAGGTCGACGGGGTCGCCGGCGTGGAAGTCGCCGTGCGCGCCGGTGACGCCCGCGGCCAGCAGCGAGGCACCGCGCTCGGTGACCGCACGGACCGCGCCGGCGTCCAGCACGATGCTGCCCCGCCCCTCGGTGGCGTGCTGCAGCCACAGCAGACGGCGCTTGCGCTTGCGGCCGGTGGCGTGGAAGAGGGTGCCGACGTGGTCGCCCGCCAGGGCGGCGCCGGCGTTGCCGGCCGAGGTCAGCACGACCGGCACGCCCGCGCCGGTGGCGATCGAGGCCGCCTCGACCTTGGTCTCCATCCCGCCGGTGCCGACGCCGGCGGCACCGGTCTTGCCGATCGCGACGTCGGCGAGGTCGTCGAGGCCGTGCACCTCGGAGAGGAGGCGGGCGCCGGGGGTGCGCGGGTCGGCGTCGTAGAGGCCGTCCACGTCGGAGAGCAGGACGAGGAGGTCGGCCCGGACGAGGTGGGCGACCAGGGCCGCGAGGCGGTCGTTGTCGCCGAACCGGATCTCGGTGGTGGCCACGGTGTCGTTCTCGTTCACGATCGGCAGCACGTCCATGCCCAGCAGCGCCGAGACCGTCTGGGCGGCGTTGCGGTAGTGCGCGCGACGGGTGACGTCGTCGACGGTGAGCAGCACCTGGCCCGCGGTGATGCCGTGGTGGCGCAGCGCGGTCGTGTAGTGGTGCACCAGCAGGCCCTGGCCGACGCTGGCGGCCGCCTGCTGCTCGGCGAGCAGGGTGGGCCGGCGCCTCATGCCCAGCGGGGCCAGGCCGGCGGCGATCGCGCCCGAGGAGACGAGCACGACCTCGGTGCCGCGGGCCCGGGTGGCCGCCAGGACGTCGACCAGCGACTGGAGTCGCTGGGGGTCGATCCCGCCCTCCGCCGTCGTCAGCGAGGAGGAGCCGACCTTGACGACGACCCGGCGGGCGCCGGTGACGACGGGCCGCAGGTCCGCGGCCTCGAACGGTGCTCCGCTCACTCCTCGCCGCCGCGGTCGGGGGCGTGGTCGGGGTCGTCCTCGGAGCCGATCTCGTAGGACATCGGGCCGTCGGCGCCGCCGCGCTTGGGCTCGGGCGCATCCAGCTTGCCGGCGCGGCGGGCGTCGTCGAGTCGACGGGCCACGTCGGCGCGCGCCTCGTTCTCCTCCTTGGTCTCCATCGCCTCCAGGATGTCGCGGCGGCGCTGGGCGGCGGGACGGTCGGAGTTGAAGCGCTGGTCCTCGCCGCGGCGACCGAGCATCTCGGCGCCGGCCTCGATGCTGGGGCGGAAGTCGAAGACGACCGCGTTCTCCTCGGCACCGATGATGACCGCGTCGCCCTCCTCGGCGCCGGCCTTCGCGAGCGCAAGCTCGACGCCGAGCCGGTTGAGCCGGTCGGCGAGGAAGCCGACGGCCTCGTCGTTGGAGAAGTCGGTCTGGCGCACCCAGCGCTCGGGCTTGTGGCCGCGCACGCGCCAGCCGTCGGGGGTCGCGGTGACGGTGAACTCCGCGCCGGGCGCCGAGCCGAGACCGGTCGGGCGCAGCACGATCCGCTGCGGGGCCGCCGGCTCCGCCGTCGTCCGCGTGGCCGAGACGATCCGCGCCATGGCGAAGGTGAGCTCGCGCAGGCCCTCGGTGGAGGCCGCGGAGACGGGGTACACGTCGAGGCCGCGGGCCCGCAGGTCCTCGATGGTGATGTCGGAGATGTCGCGGCCGTCGGGCACGTCCACCTTGTTGAGGGCGACGATGCGCGGGCGGTCCTCGAGGCCGCCGTACCGGGTCAGCTCGTTCTCGATGACGTCGAGGTCGTCGACGGGGTTGCGGCCCGGCTCGATCGAGGCGGTGTCGATGACGTGCACGATGGCGGCGCAGCGCTCGACGTGACGCAGGAAGTCGTGGCCGAGGCCGCGGCCGTCGGCGGCGCCCTCGATCAGTCCGGGCACGTCGGCCACGGTGAAGGTGGTCTCCCCCGCGGTGACCACGCCGAGGTTGGGGCGCAAGGTGGTGAACGGGTAGTTCGCGATCTTCGGCCGGGCCCGCGACATGGCGGCGATGAGGCTGGACTTGCCGGCGCTCGGGAAGCCGACCAGGCCGATGTCGGCGACGATCTTGAGCTCGAGCACCAGCTCGCGCTCGTCGCCCGGCTCGCCCAGCAGGGCGAAGCCGGGGGCCTTGCGCTTGGTGGAGGCCAGCGCCGCGTTGCCCAGGCCGCCGCGACCGCCCTCGGCCACGACGACCTCGGTGCCCACGCCCACGAGGTCGGCCATCACGTTGCCCTCGGTGTCGGCCACGACGGTCCCGTCGGGGACGCTGAGCACCAGGTCGGCGCCGTGCGCGCCGTTCTTGTGGTCGCCGGCGCCCTGGCCACCGTGCTCGGCCTTGCGGCGCGGGCTGTTGTGGTAGTCGACGAGGGTGGTGACGTCCGGGTCGACGCGCAGGATCACGGAGCCACCGGGGCCGCCGTTGCCGCCGTCGGGTCCACCGAGGGGCTTGAACTTCTCGCGGTGGACGGAGGCGACCCCGTTACCGCCGCGGCCCGCGGAGACGTGCAGTCGCACGCGGTCGACGAAGCTGGGGACGGCCATGGGTGATCTCTCCTGGTGCTGGGGGCGCCGGGCGGGTGCCCGTGCGGGTGCTGCTGGCGCTGAGCGGTGATCCGCCGCAACGGTGTCTCAACGCGCGAAGGGCGCCCCGTGACGGGACGCCCTTCGAGGTGAAGCCTGATGTCTCAGACGACGAGTGACGTCACTCGCCCGGGACGATGTTGATGACGCGGCGGCCGCGGCGGGTGCCGAACTGGACGGCGCCGGCCTCGAGGGCGAACAGCGTGTCGTCGTTGCCACGACCCACGTTGGTGCCCGGGTGGAAGTGCGTGCCGCGCTGGCGGACGATGATCTCGCCGGCGTTGACCAGCTGGCCGCCGAAGCGCTTGACGCCGAGGCGCTGGGCGTTCGAGTCGCGGCCGTTCTTGGTGGAAGCCGCACCCTTCTTGTGTGCCATGTCGAATCCTTACGCGTTGGACGGTGCGGGCGAGCCGCGCCGAGGGCTGTACCTGACCCGTGGAGGTCAGATCGAGATGTCGGTGACCTTCACCTGGGTGTACTTCTGGCGGTGACCCTGGCGCTTCTTGTAGCCGGTCTTGTTCTTGTACTTCTGGATGACGATCTTCGGGCCCTTGGCGGCGCCGACGACCTCCACGGTCACGGCGGCCTTGTCCAGGCCGGCCGAGGTGACGGTCTCGCCGTCGACGGCCAGCAGGACGGGCAGGGTCAGCGTCTCGCCGACCGGGGTGGCGACCTTGTCGATCTCGATGACGTCGCCCACGGCAACCTTCTGCTGGGTGGCGCCAGCGCGCACGATCGCGTACACCGCGGTCTCCTTCGTCGAACTCGTCTTGCGTCTGTCTGGGGGTTCTCCGCACACCGCGAACGTGGCCGAGACGGTTCGCACCGTTCGAGTCCACCGACGTCGCTCCACGCCTGTGCAGGCGGACGACGTGACGGGTCGTGCAGGGAATGAGGGCACGTATCGACGCACCGAAGGTTCATCGTACGCACCGGGTGCAGCGGGAGCAAAACGCCCGGGAAGGGGCCCGCGGACGGGGCCACGGCGTGCTCTCGCAGCGCTCCCAGGATGGACCCTGCGGGCGCCCACGAGCCAGTCGGCGGCCCGGTGGCGACCCGGTGGCGACCCGGTGGCGACCAGGTGAGCGCCCTCCGGACGCCGTCGGGGCGGCCCCGCTGCTGCGGGACCGCCCCGACGGGCGTGCTCGGGCTGCTGCTCAGCCCTCGGTGGCCTCGGTCGGCGTCGCCGCGGGCCGGGCGGCGCGCTGGCCGCGGGTCCGGGTGACCACCTTGGGCGCCGGCGTGCTCGGCGTCGCGGGCGTCTCCGGCGCGGGGGTGGAGGACGCCGACGGCACCGTGATGGTCGCCGCCGTGCCCGTGGTCACCGTGCCGGTGCGGGTCGAGCGCCGCGTCCGGGTGCGCGTCGTGGTGGTCACCGTCGGCGCTGCGGGCGCCGCAGGCTCCTCGGCCGCCGGGGCGGCGGGCTCCGGGGCGGGCTCCGGGGCGGGCTCCGGGGTCTCCTCTGCCTGGGGCTCGGCGGGCACCTCGCCCGGCGACACCTCGGGAGTGGTCTCCGCCGCCTGCGGCTCGGGGGCCTCCTCGACGACCGGGGCCTCGTCGACCGGGGCCTCCGCTGATGCCTCCGTCGCCTCGTCGGCCGGCTTGTCCTCGTGCCGGGCCATCGCGGCGAACTCGGCCGGCGACGGGCCGCGCCGCTCGTCCTTGGCCTCGTTCTTCTCGGCCTGCTCGGACTCGTGGCCCTCGGACTTGTCGCCGCCGCGACCACGGCGGTTGCGGCGCGACCGGCGGGGCTCGCCGTCCTCGCCGTTGCCGTCGTGCTTGTGGTCGCCCTTGCCGCCACCGTTGCCGCCACCGTTGCCGCCACCGTTGTTGTTGGCGCCGCCGCCGTTGCCGCCGCCACCGTTGCCGCGGCCGCCGCCCTTGGGCTCGACGGGCAGGTCGTGGGTGACGACGCCGCGGCCCTGGCAGTGGTCGCAGTTCTCGCTGAACGCCTCGAGCAGCCCGGTGCCGATGCGCTTGCGCGTCATCTGCACCAGGCCGAGGGAGGTCACCTCGGCGACCTGGTGGCGGGTCCGGTCGCGGCCGAGGCACTCCACCATGCGGCGCAGCACCAGGTCGCGGTTGGACTCCAGGACCATGTCGATGAAGTCGACGACGATGATGCCGCCGATGTCACGCAGCCGGAGCTGGCGGATGATCTCCTCCGCCGCCTCCAGGTTGTTCTTGGTGACCGTCTCCTCGAGGTTGCCGCCGGAGCCGGTGAACTTGCCGGTGTTGACGTCGATGACGGTCATGGCCTCGGTGCGGTCGATGACCAGGGAGCCACCGGAGGGCAACCAGACCTTGCGGTCCAGGCCCTTGGCGATCTGCTCGTCGACGCGGTGGACGCCGAAGACGTCCTTGCCGACGTGCTTGCCCTCGGTGGCCGGCTCGAACCTGTGCAGCCGCTCCGCCAGGTCGGGCGCGACGTGCTCGACGTACTCCGAGACGGTGCTCCAAGCGTCCTCGCCCTGCACCACGAGCTGGGAGAAGTCCTCGGTGAACAGGTCGCGGACGACCTTGAGGGTCAGGTCCGGCTCGCCGTAGAGCAGCTGCGGGGCGGAGCCCTTGGTCTTCTTCTCGATGTCCTCCCAGCGGGCCTTGAGCCGCTCGACGTCGCGGGTCAGCTCCTCCTCGCTGGCGCCCTCGGCGGCCGTGCGGACGATGACGCCGGCGGTGTCGGGGACGATCTCCTTCAGCAGCGCCTTGAGGCGGGCCCGCTCGGTGTCGGGCAGCTTACGGGAGATGCCGGAGGTCGTGCCGTCCGGCACGTAGACCAGGAAGCGGCCGGGCAGGCTGACCTGGCTGGTGAGGCGGGCGCCCTTGTGGCCGATCGGGTCCTTGGTGACCTGCACCAGCACCGACTGGCCCGAGGAGAGCACCGACTCGATCTTGCGGGGCGTGCCCTCCTTGTGGCCCAGCGCCGACCAGTTGACCTCGCCGGCGTAGAGCACCGCGTTGCGGCCCTTGCCGATGTCGATGAACGCGGCCTCCATGGAGGGCAGCACGTTCTGGACGCGGCCGAGGTAGACGTTGCCGATGAGCGAGGTCTGGGACTCGCGGGCGACGTAGTGCTCGACGAGCACCTTGTCCTCGAGGACCGCGATCTGGGTGAGGTCCTCGCGCTCGCGCACCACCATGACGCGGTCGACCGACTCCCGGCGGGCCAGGAACTCGGCCTCGGAGACGATCGGGGCGCGACGACGGCCGGCCTCGCGGCCCTCGCGGCGGCGCTGCTTCTTCGCCTCGAGGCGGGTCGAGCCCGACAGCGAGGTGATCTGGTCCTCCGGCGAGCGCGACTGCCGCACCTTGGTGACGGTGTTCTCCGGGTCGTCGCCACCGTCGCCACCGGAGTCGCCCGAGCGGCGACGACGACGGCGACGACGCGAGGACGAGCTGGAGCCCTCGGACTTCTCGTCCTTGGCCTCCCCGTCCTTCTCGCCCTGGTCGTCCTTGGCGCCCTGGTCGTCGGCGTCCTCGTCCTGGGCGTCGGCCTTCGGGTCCTTGCCTGCGGAGGCGTCGTCCTGCTTCTCGGACGTGGTCTCGTCGCCGTCCTCGCCCGAGCGGCCGCCCCCGCGGCGGCGGCGGCGACCACCCCGACGGCGACGGCGACGGCCGGAGCCGGAGCCCTCGCCGCGGTCCTCGGAGTCGTCGTCGCTCGTGTCGTCGTCACCGGTCTCGGCGTCGGTCTGGGCGTCGGTCTGGGCGTCGGTCTGGTCGTCGGTGGAGGCGGCATCCTGCTCGGGCGCGGCGGTGGTCTCGGTAGCCTCGGCCTGCGCGGCGGCCTCCTCGTCCTCCTCGTCCGTCTCCTCGGCGGCCGCGGCTGCCGGGTCGGGCGCCTGGAAGAGCAGGGCCGTGCCGGCATCGGCGGCCTTCTTCGCGGGGCGCTTGCGCGTGGTCTTCTTCGCGGCCGGCGCCTCGGCAGGCTCGCTCGCAGCCTCGTCGGTCGCGGCCGGCTCGGCAGCGGGCGCTGCGGCGGCGACCTTCTTGGTGGTCCGCTTGCGCGGCGCCTTCTTCACTGCCGGAGCGGGAGCGCTCTCGGCGGAATCGCCGGACTCGGCGCCGGTCTCGGGCGCGGACTCGACGGCCTCCACCGCAGCGGCGGCCTCGGCGGTCGGCGCGGCGGCGGCCTTCTTCGTCGTCCGCTTGCGCGTGGTCTTCTTCGCGGCCGGGGCCTCGGCAGCGGGCTCGGCAGCGGGCTCGGCCGCGGGCTCGGCTGCGGCGACCTTCTTGGTGGTCCGCTTGCGCGGCGCCTTCTTGACCGCCGGCGCGGGGGCGCTCTCGGTGGACTCGGTACCGGCCTCGGGCGCGGACTCGACGGCCTCCACCGCAGCGGCGGCCTCGGCGGTCGGCGCGGCGGCGGCCTTCTTCGTCGTCCGCTTGCGCGTGGTCTTCTTCGCGGCCGGCGCGGCCTCGGCGGCGGGCTCCTCGAAGAGGCCCGGCTCGGCGGACGCGGCGGGCGCCGCGGCCTTCTTGGTGGTCCGCTTGCGGGTCGCCTTCTTCGCGGCCGGCGCGGCCTCGGCGGCGGGCGCGTCGGCGGCGGGCTCGGACGCGGCGGGCGCGGCGGCCTTCTTGGTGGTCCGCTTGCGCGTGGTCTTCTTCGCCGGGGTGGCGGCGGAGGCCTCGGGGGAGGTCTCGGTGGTCGGCTGCGCGCCGACCTCGTTCTCGTCGGGCATGTGCTGCTCCTCGGCCCGGGCCGCGGCTACGCGTCGGGCGTGTCGTCCGACGCCGCGCGACGCGCGGGCCGGAAAGTCTGTCGGTGGCGGCGACTCCTCCGCAGGGTGCGCGTCACCGAAGGACGCTCGTCACCTGCCGCGGTCGCTGGGCCCCACCTGGGGGAGGTCGCCTGCTCGCTGTCACCGAGCCGACGGGCCGCGTCGCGGTCTGGCGACGACCGGCTCTCGGAGTGCCGAGCCTCGTGGCTCGGCGAGAACGTCGTCGGGTCGCCGACCGAGGGCGAGCCGTCGGGCGGGACGCTCCGGGTGTGCTGGGCGCCGTCGTCGGGTTCGACCGGTGGTCGAGGACCATGGTGAGTATCGCACAGGGGTGAGCGGAGGGGGTCAACCCTCGCTGGTCAGCGGGTCGCCGACGGCGTCGTCGACGAGCGGGCCCTGGGCGAGCCGCGTGAACAGCGGCGCGCCGCCGGCGTCCAGACCACTGACCTGCGCCAGGCCGCGGAGCACGTCGTCGGGGCGGATCGCGGGCACTCCGTGGCGCAGCAGGAGGTCGAGACGGACGGCGCCGGCCCGGTCGCTGTCCACCACCTCGAGGTGGACGACGGCGGCGCGGCAGTCCATCTGACGCAGGCCCTTCTTCGTCATCCGCTCCACCGTCACCTCGGCGGCGGCCAGGAACGCCGCGACCGCGGCCTCCAGCTCCGGGCGGCCGGCGCCCACGGGCGTGAGGTCGAGGGCCCAGCGGCTGGCCTCGAGCCGGTCGGCGAGCGACCCGCCGGGCGAGACGACGACCTCGAGCACGTCGAGCCCGGGCGGGAGCGCCTCGTCCAGGAGGGCGTGGATCGCGGCGGGGTCGACGACCTCCTTGAGCGCGATCTCCAGGTACTCGGCCTCGCTGGCCGAGCCGGTGGGGGCGGCGCCGGCGTAGGAGATGCGCGGGTGCGGGTTGAACCCGGAGGAGTAGGCCATGGGCACCCGGGCGCGGAAGACCGCGCGCTCGAAGGCGCGGGAGAAGTCGCGGTGGCTGGTGAAGCGCAGGCGTCCACGCTTGGCGTAGCGGACGCGCAGCCGCTGGACCGGCGGGGCTTGCTGCTCGGGCTGCTCAGGCACGGAGGGGAGGGTACGGCAGGTCCCCGGCCTCGGCCGTCATCGTCGGCGCCCGGTAGATCGGGCTGACCCGCTCCCCCGACAGCCAGGCGGTGAGGCGGGCGGCCTCCTCGCGCAGGGCTGCCCGGGCCTCGGCCGGGAGCGGCTCGAGCGGGCGCACCTGGACGACGCCGTCGGCGTCCTGCACCCAGCAGCCCACCACGCGGCCCGCCCACCAGGCCGTGGTGCCGGCGTTGCCGTTGCGGTCGAAGAGGGCGGGGCCGTGCTCGCCGAGGTACCAGTCCCGCTGCTTCCACCCCATGACCGTGGGGTCGAGGACGGGCAGCAGGGCCGCCCAGGGCTGCACCTCGGGCGTGGGACCGGTGTCGTCGGGCAGCACCCAGCCGACCTCGCCGGAGTCCAGGTCGACCGGGACGGCACCGACCTCGTCCAGGGCTGCGCGCACGATCGTCTTGGTCGCCCCCAGCCACCACACCACGTCGGTCTCCGTGCCCGGCCCGAACCGCGCCAGCCAGCGCCGGACCAGCTCGGCGTACCCGTCGGCCGACGCGAGGGGCTCGGGCGTGGGGCCCAACCAGTGCTGCCGGGTCTGCCAGCGTGGTCGGAAGAGCCGCCAGTGCTGGGTGTTGGGCCCGCGGACGATGGACGCCTCGGCACCCAGCACGGTCAGCACCCGGCCGGGCGAGACCTGCGAGCTGGGCAGGTCGGCGCGGACGTCGATCTCGGGAGCGGCCGCCTTGAGCTCGAGCGCGGTGAGACCGTCCGGGGCCGCGTCCAGCGCGGCCAGCACCGCCCGCTCGGCGGAGGCCAGCCAGGCGTCGCCGTCCGTGGTGATGCCGCCGCGCACGACGTCCCTGGCCAGCTTGGCCCGCTCGTTGGCGCCCGTGCGCGCGGCGGCGGAGCCCCAGGCGACCGGCAGCAGGTCCCGGGGGAAGACGAAGAGGGTGCGGCGCATCGCGAGCTGGCGGACGAGGGTGCGGCGCTCCACCAGGGCGGCCTCGACCTCCTCGCGGGTCAGGTCGTCGACCCGGGCGTGGAGCGAGAGCGGCACGGTGGGCGGCTCGGTGGCGTGCAGGCAGACGACCCGCTCGGTGGCCTCCTCGACGGACGCGGCCCGCGCACCGGGCACGAGGCCGTGCCGCACGAGACGACGCCGTCGTTCGTCGTCGTCCAGTCCTGGCCTGCTCGTGGGCATGGCGGCAGCCTGCCACCCGACACCGACAGTCGACACCGACAGCCGACACCGACAGCGGCCGACGCACGACGAGGCCCGGCCTCCCCCGCAGCGTGTGCAGGAGGGGCCGGGCCGGTGTCCCGGCCGGCGGACGCGGATCGGGCCCGCGCCGCCGGTCAGGAGGCTCAGCCGACGGTGAGCGAGGTGTCGTCGATGACGAAGCTGGTGGCCAGCGAGGAGTCCTCGACGCCGGTGAAGCTGATCGTGACCGTCTTGCCGGTGAACGAGGACATGTTGAGCGTCTTCGTCACGTAGCCGGAGGTCTCGTTCAGGTTGGAGTAGGTCGCCAGCGTGGTGCTGCCGGCCTTCACCGTGAGCTTGTCGTAGGCGGTGCTCGTGGTGGTCTCCGAGGAGGAGACGTAGAGCTTGAACGACAGGCTGGCGCTGCTGCCGGACGGGATGGTGACCGTCTGGCTCAGGGTGTCGGTGTGGCTGCTGCCGTAGCCGTTCAGCCACGCCTTGTAGGAGCCGGTCGCGGCCGGGGCCGAGGTGCTGGAGGTGATGACGCCCGAGGAGGCGGTCCAGGACACGTTGCCGGACTCGAAGCCGGGGTTGAGCAGCAGGTTCGAGCCGCTCGGCGGGTCGACCGGGTCGGTGCCGCCGCCGGTGCCGTCGAAGTCGGTGGAGAGCAGCAGGTTCGGGGAGCCGTTGACGCCCGAGATCTTGTTCGGGGTCGCGGCGCCGAGGAGCGCGTTGGTCACGGTGCTCGGGGAGGCCGAGGTGTGGTCCTCCAGGTAGAGCGCGGCCACGCCGGCGACGTGCGGGGTCGCCATCGAGGTGCCCGAGATCGTGTTCGTGGCCGTGTTCGAGGTGTACCAGGCCGAGGTGATGGAGGAGCCCGGCGCCAGGATGTCGACGCAGGAGCCGTAGTTGGAGTAGCTGGCCAGCGAGTCGCTGCTGGTGGTCGCACCGACGGTGATCGCCGAGGAGACGCGGGCGGGCGAGCCGTTGCAGGCGTTCGTGGACTCGTTGCCGGCGGCGACCGCGTAGGTGACGCCGTCGGAGATGGAGGCGGCCACCGCGTTGTCGAGCGTGGTGGAGACGCCACCACCGAGGCTCATGTTGGCGACGGCCGGGCCGGAGGTGTGGTTCGAGGTCACCCAGTCGACGCCGGCGATGACGCCGGAGGTGGTGCCGGAGCCGTTGCAGTCGAGCACGCGGACCGGGACGATCGTGACGCCCTTGGCCACGCCGTAGGTCGAGCCGCCGACGGTGCCTGCCACGTGCGTGCCGTGGCCGTTGCAGTCGGTGGTGCCGTTGCCGTCGCTGATCGCGGTGTAGCCCGAGACCGTGCGGCCCGAGAACTCGCTGTGCGAGGACCGGACGCCCGTGTCGATGATGTAGGCCTTCACGCCGGCGCCGGTGGCGTCGTAGGTGTAGGTGCCGTCCAGCGGCAGGCTGTCCTGGTCGATGCGGTCCAGGCCCCAGGTGGCGCCGGACTGGGTCGCGTCGATGGAGAGCTCCCGGTCGGCCTCGACGTAGGCGACGTTCGGGTTGTTGCGCATGCGGGTCAGCGCCTCGCCGGTCAGGGTGGCCGAGAAGCCGTCGGCGACCGTGCGGAAGGTGTCGCTGACCTCGGCGCCGCGGGCCACGGCCTGGCCACGGGTCGCGCGCAGCTGCTTGGTGGTGGCGCCGTCCTTGAGGACGACGATGTAGTCGCCGTCGATGACACCGGAGCGGTTCGCGCCGACCAGGGGCGCCTTGTCGCTGCGCTCGGCGGTGGCGGGGGTGCGCTGGCCCGACTTCTGGCCGTCGGCCTTGTCCGTGCCCGCGTCGGCGGCCTGGGCGGTGCCCAGTCCGCTGAGGGCGGCCACGGAGGTGGTGAGCAGGGCGGCGGTGGCTGCCGTGCCGAGGGCGCGACGCCGGCGTGTGGCGCGCGTGGTGCGGTCCGTCATGAGATGTGTGCTCCCGAGAAGTGGTCCGCGCCCGACGGGGTGCCGGGCGGTCGGCACCGCGGCCCGAGCCGCGGTGCGTGACGGAGAACCTAGGACGGGGCCGTGCACGGCGGGAGGGGGTGAGCGGTGCACCTTTTCGCAGCGCGAGAAACTGCAACTCTTCCCTCCGTGGATGCCGCCGACCGCAGACCCTCCGGCCCTCGGCGTCGACGCCCGACGAACATCGCCCAGCTCCCTTGTCAAGCGGCGCCTGCACGTGGCACCGTCCGCCCATGGGCTACCTGGTGACCACGCGCGGACGGCTGCGGCTGCCGGCCACGCAGGAGAACGACGCGTTCCACGCCGCGGTGCAGGCGATGACCGGGCGCGACGGCTGGTTCCACCCCGACGACGAGCCCGCCACCTCGTTGGCCGACCTGGCGACCTACGCCGCCGCCTCGCTCGAGCGTGAGGGCGACCTGCTGGTGCTGGCCACCGACGAGGACGGCGACCCGAAGTGGTCGGCCCAGGCGACCGCCTTCTACGTCGCCCTCGCCCCGTTCGTGGCCGACGGAGTGGTCACGTTCACCGGCGAGGACGAGGAGACCTGGACCTACACCTACACGGCCGACGGCCTGACCCAGAGCGGCGTCAACGGGTGGGACGGGGCGGCCGAGCCCTTCGGCGAGCCGGCGCCGGACGAGCAGCCCGCCCCCGCCCCCGCGCCGCGAGCGCGACGGCGCTGGTTCGGACGCGGCTGATGGCGGTCGACCGCTCGCGCATCAGGGTCAAGGCGTTCGCGGTGCTCCTGCACCCCGACGGCACCCGGCACGCGGTGTCGCGGATGTCGACCACCGAGCACCCGACGCTCCACCGGCCGCTCGGCGGCTCCGTCGAGCTCGGAGAGCCGGCGCTGGACGCGGCCGTGCGCGAGATCCGCGAGGAGCTGGACGCCACGCTCGTCGAGCCGCGGCTGCTCGGCGTCCTCGAGAACGTCTTCACCATCGACGGCGAGCTCGGCCACGAGGTCGTCTTCGTGCACCTCGGCCACCTGGCGGAGGCCGACGCCGTGCCCGACGAGGGCCGACCGTTCACCGACGGCGACGTGCCGGGCTGGGTCGAGTGGCGGCCGATCGCCGGAGACCCGGAGGTCCCGCTGTTCCCGACCGGGCTGCAGGAGATGCTCGAGGAGCACCTGGCGCGAGGCCGGGCTGCTCGAGGGACGTGACACGTGCGGACGGCGAACCGGGCGGTTCAGGCGTCCGCACGTGTCACGATCCCTGGCGAGCGAGCGGGGATGGTCCGGCGTCAGACGACGCTGAGCGGGAGCAGCTTCTGACCCGTGGGGCCGACCTGGATCTCGGTGCCCATCTCGGGGCACACGCCGCAGTCGTAGCAGGGCGTCCAGCGGCAGTCCTCGATCTCGACGTCGGCCGACCCGTCGGCGACGGCGAGCGCGTCCTCCCAGTCGCCCCAGAGCCAGTCCTTGTCGAGGCCGGAGTCCAGGTGGTCCCAGGGCAGGACCTCGTCGTAGTCCCGCTCGCGGGTCGTGTACCACTCCAGGTCGGTGCCGGTGCCGGCCAGCGCCTGCTGCGAGGCCTCGACCCAGCGGTCGTAGGAGAAGTGCTCGCTCCAGCCGTCGAAGCGGCCGCCGTCGCGCCAGACCTGCTCGATGATGGCGCCGACGCGGCGGTCGCCGCGCGAGAGCAGGCCCTCGACCATGCCGGGCTTGCCGTCGTGGTAGCGGAAGCCGATGGCGCGGCCGAACTTCTTGTCGCTGCGGACCTCGTCGCGCAGCTTCTTCAGCCGCTCGTCGGTGGTCTCGTGGTCGAGCTGCGCGGCCCACTGGAACGGGGTGTGCGGCTTGGGCACGAAGCCGCCGATGGAGACCGTGCAGCGCACGTCGTTGCGCCCGGAGACCTCGCGGCCCTTGGCGATGACCTTCTTGGCCAGCTCCGCGATCTGCAGGACGTCCTCGTCGGTCTCGGTCGGCAGGCCGCACATGAAGTAGAGCTTCACCTGGCGCCAGCCGTGCCCGTAGGCGGTCGAGACCGTCCGGATCAGGTCCTCCTCGGTGACCATCTTGTTGATCACCTTGCGCATCCGCTCGGAGCCGCCCTCGGGCGCGAACGTGAGGCCGGAGCGGCGTCCGTTGCGCGAGAACTCGTTGGCCAGCGTGATGTTGAAGGCGTCCACGCGCGTGGAGGGCAGCGAGAGCGAGACGTTCTGGCCCTCGTAGCGGTCGGCCAGGCCGGAGGCGACGTCGCCGATCTCGGTGTGGTCGGCCGAGGACAGCGAGAGCAGCCCGACCTCCTCGAAGCCGGTCTGCCGGATGCCGTTCTCGACCATGTTGCCGATGGTCTCGATCGAGCGCTCGCGCACGGGGCGGGTGATCATGCCGGCCTGGCAGAAGCGGCAGCCGCGGGTGCACCCGCGGAAGATCTCCACGCTGAAACGCTCGTGCACGGTCTCGGCCAGCGGCACGAGCGGCTTGGCCGGGTACGGCCAGGCGTCGAGGTCCATGAGCGTGTGCTTCTTGACCCGGAACGGGATGCCCGGCTTGTTCGGGACGACGGCCTCGATCGTGGCGTCCGCGGCGTAGGTGACGTCGTAGAGCTGGGGGACGTAGATGTTGCCCGTGACCGCCATGCGGCGCAGCAGCTCGTCGCGGCCGCCCGGGCGGCCCTCGGTCTTCCACTCGCGCACGATCTCGGAGATCGCGAGCACGACCTCCTCGCCGTCGCCGAGCACGGCCGCGTCGATGAAGTCGGCGATCGGCTCGGGGTTGAACGCGGCGTGACCGCCGGCCAGCACGACCGGGTGGTCCTCGGTGCGGTCGACGGCGTGCAGCGGGATGCCGGCCAGGTCGAGCGCGTTGAGCATGTTCGTGTAGCCGAGCTCGGTGGAGAACGAGAGGCCGAGCACGTCGAAGTCGCGGACCGGGCGGTGGCCGTCCACGGTGAACTGCGGGATCGCGTTGTCCCGCATCACCTTCTCCATGTCGGGCCACACCGCGTAGGTGCGCTCGGCGACGATCCAGTCCCGCTCGTTGAGGATCTCGTAGAGGATCTGCACGCCCTGGTTGGGCAGCCCGACCTCGTAGGCGTCGGGGTACATCAGCGCCCAGCGGACGGTCTCGCCACCCTCCTCGGACTGCGCGGCGCAGTCCCAGTCCTTCAGCGTCGCGTTGAGCTCGCCGCCCACGTACTGGATCGGCTTCGACACGCTCGGCAGCAGCGGCTCGAGCCGGGCGAAGACGGACTCGCCCCGAGCAGCGGTGACGGACGGCGCGGACATGGGCGCTCCCTCGTGGAGGTAGACAGCGGGTGGATCAGCGCTCAAGCGTACGCGCGTGAGCAGGTCCGGCCCACTTCCGCCAGGGCCGGTCGTCCGTGGTGCGCCGGGTCACTCCCCCGCCGGCGCCGTCCGCGCCCCTCGCTCCGCGGCCGCCGAGGTGGCGCGCAGCTCCACGCGGGGCATGAGCAGCAGCACCAGGAAGGCGATCACCGCCACGCCGGAGGCCACCAGGAACACCTGGTCCATGGACGTGGCGAAGCCGGCGCGGATGGGGTGGGCCAGCGCGTCCGGCAGGGTCGAGAGCACCGACGAGTCGTCCTGCACGGAGGCGACGACGCTCGGGTCGAACCCGCCGTTGGCCTCGGCCGCGGCCTGGAACTCGGGCGAGCTCGCCGCCGCGTCCAGCTCCGTCTCGATGTTGCCGCCCACCGTGGAGAAGAGGACGGAGAGGAAGACCGCGACACCCAGCGTGCCGCCGATCTGGCGGAAGAAGGTGGCGGACGAGGTGGCCACGCCGATCTCGCGCGGGGAGACCGCCGACTGCACCGCCAGGAGCAGCGGCTGCATGCAGTTGCCCAGCCCGAACCCGAGCACGAACATCGGGACCATCACCAGCCACAGCGCGGTGTCGGCGGTGGTGAAGGACAGGGCGAAGAGGCCGACCACGACGAGCGCGGAGCCCACGATCGGGAACGGCCGGACGTTGCCGGTGCGCGAGATCGCGATGCCCGAGCCCATCGCCGCGCTCATGATGCCGAGCACCATCGGCAGCATCAGGAAGCCCGACTCGGTCGGCGAGGCACCGTGGACGATCTGCATGTACAGCGGCAGCACCAGGATGCCGCCGAACATGGCGGCGCCGATGACGATGCTGGCCACGACGGTCACCGAGACCGCGCGCAGCCGCAGCAGGCGCAGCGGGAACAGCGCGGACTCCTTCATCACGCGCTCGACCAGGAAGAACGCGACCAGGCCGATGCCGCCGACCACGAAGCAGGCCAGCGAGCGGCCGGAGTCCCAGCCCCACTCACGGCCCTGCTCGGCCACGGTCAGCAGCGGCACCAGGCCGACGACGAGCGCCAGGGCGCCCCACCAGTCGATGCGGATCCTGTGGTCGGGGGCGTCGTGGTGGACGTGCAGGGTGCGGAAGACGACGAACAGCGCGATCGCGCCGATCGGCACGTTGACGAGGAAGACCCAGCGCCAGCCGGACATGCCCAGCAGCGTGTCCTGGCCGGCCAGGAAGCCGCCGATGACGGGCCCGAGCACCGAGGAGGTGCCGAAGACGGCCATGAAGTAGCCGGAGTACTTCGCGCGCTCACGGGGGCTGACGACGTCCCCGATGATCGCCAGCACGAGCGTGAACAGACCGCCCGCGCCCAGGCCCTGGATCGCGCGGTAGACCGCGAGGGAGTACATCGAGGTGGCCAGCGTGCACAGGGCCGAGCCGATGACGAAGATGCTGATCGCGAACATGAACAGCTTCTTGCGACCGTAGAGGTCCCCGAGCTTGCCGTAGATCGGCGTCGTGATCGTCATGGTGATCAGGTAGGCCGTGGTCGCCCACGCCTGGATCGAGAGACCGTTGAGGTCGTCCGCGATCGTGCGGATCGCCGTGGAGACGATCGTCTGGTCCAGGGCGCCCAGGAACATGCCGAGCATGAGCCCGGACATGATCGTGAGGATCTGGGCGTGGGTGTACTCGCCGGTGGGCTCGCTGGCCGGCTCTGCTGTCGTTGCCATCAGCAACGAGGGTAGGCCCTCCCGGTGACAGCGCGGTGCGAGACCGCCACCGCGATCGCCGCCGCGATCGCCGTTGCACCACCTCACTAGGTTTCATGCCATGACCGCCACGACGGCCCGCCCGGGTCGCCCCTCCTGGACCACCCTCGTCCCGCCCGTCGCCGTCCTCGTCCTCGTCGCCACGTGGACGCGGCACGAGAGCCCGTGGGTGCTGACGCTGATCGCGGTGCTCCTGGTCGGCGCGGTGCTGGCCGCCGTCCACCACGCGGAGGTCGTGGCGCACCGGGCGGGCGAGCCCTACGGCTCACTGGTGCTCGCGGTGGCGGTGACCATCATCGAGGTGGGTCTCATCGTGATGCTCATGGTCGGCGGTGGTGACGGAGCCTCCACCTACGCCCGCGACACCGTCTTCGCCGCGGTGATGATCACCCTCAACGGCATCGTCGGCCTCTCCCTGCTCGTCGGCGCGACGCGGCACGGGCTGGCCAGCTACAACGCCTCCGGCTCGGGCTCGGCGCTCACCACCGTCGTGGCGCTGGCCAGCGTGTGCCTGGTGCTGCCCGGCTTCACCGTCTCCGAGGCGGGTTATGAGTACTCCGCCTCGCAGCTCGCGTTCGCCGCGGTCGTCTCGCTCACGCTCTACGTCGCGTTCGTGCTCACGCAGACGGTGGGGCACCGCGACTTCTTCCTGCCGGTCTCCTCGGACGAGCTGGGCCGCATGACCGGTGTCCTCGACGAGGACGGCGACGGGCACGCCGACCCGCCCACGGCGCGCGCGGCCTGGGTGAGCGTCGGGCTGCTGGTCGCCGCGCTGGTCGCGGTGGTGGGCCTGGCCAAGCTCCTCTCCCCCACGATCGAGGACGTCGTGGCGGCCGCGGGCTTCCCGGCCCCCGTCGTCGGCGTGGTGATCGCGCTGCTGGTGCTGGCGCCGGAGTCGATCGCCGCCGTCCGCCACGCGGCGCGCGACCGCGTGCAGATCAGCCTGAACCTGGCCTACGGCTCGGCGATGGCCTCGATCGGCCTGACCATCCCGGCGATCGCCGTGGCCTCGATCTGGCTCGACGGCCCGCTCGAGCTGGGCCTGGGCCCCACCCAGATCGTGCTGCTGACGATCTCCGTGGTGGTCTCGGTGCTCACCGTCGTGCCCGGCCGCGCCAAGGCGCTCCAGGGCCTCGTGCACCTGGTGCTGCTGGCGACGTTCGTGTTCCTCTCGGCGCAGCCGTAGGCCCACCTCCAGGCGCCTCCGAGAACCTCGAGGCACCTCCACGCACCACCGAGGACGCCCCGGCGCGACGCGCCGGGGCGTCCTTGTCGCTTGGCGGCGACGACCCGCGTCGCTAATGTCGAGTAATCCGATAGACATTAGAGAGAAAGAGGGACCGATGAGCCCCACCCCCCGTCCTCGGCCGAGCTCCGGTGCCGCGCCCCGCGTGGTCGTCGTCGGCGCCGGCGCTGCCGGCAGCCTGACCGCCCTGCACCTCGCCCGTGCCGCGCGTGCCCGCGCCACCGCGCTCGAGGTCGAGCTGCTCGACCCCGCACCTCGCTGGGCACGCGGCGTCGCGTTCGGCACCGACGACGAGGAGCACCTGCTCAACGTCCCGGCGGCCCAGATGAGCGTTCTCGGTGACGACCCCGGGCACTTCGTCGCCTGGCTCGAGCAGCACGGGCGCCCGTCCGAGGCCCAGCCGCACGCCTTCGTCCCCCGGCGGCGTTGGGCCGCCTACCTGGACGCCTGCCTGAGCGCGGAGGCCGGCACCGCGGCCGAGACCGTCCGGGTCCGGCACCGGCACCTGCGCGCCACGGCCCTGACCCGCACGGACGCCGAGCCCGGGCGCGAGGGGCGGGCCTGGACCGTCCGCGCCGGCGCCGAGGACGTCGCGGCAGACGCCGTCGTCCTGGCCACCGGGGCCCCGGCGGACCAGGTGGACTGGGCTCCGGCCTCCCTGCGGGCCTCCCCGTTCCTCGTCGTCGATCCCTGGGCCCCGGGCGCGCTGGACGTCGTCCGCCGCGACCGCAGCGGCCCGGCCGACGTCCTGGTCGTGGGCTCGGGGCTCACGATGCTCGACGTCACCCTGACCGTGGTCGGGGACGGCGCCCGCCCGGACCGCCGCGTCCTCGCCACGTCCCGCCGTGGCCGGGTCCCGCACACCCACCGCCGGCGCCCCGCCCTGCCCGTCGTCCCCGACGTCAGCACCTGGGACGCCGACCTCGACGCGGTCCTCGCCGCGGCCACCGCCCACCTGCGGGGCGTGGAGGCCGACACGGGCGACTGGCGCCCTGGGGCGGACGGGCTCCGGCACCGCGTCACGGTGCTGTGGGACCGTCTCGGCGAGGAGGACCGACACCGGTTCCTCGACGAGCACCAGGGAGCCTGGAACGTCCTGCGCCACCGCGCCGCCCCGGTGCCCGGTGAGGTGCTGGAGGGGCTGCTGGCCACGGACCGGGTCGAGGTCCGCGCCGTCCGGGTCCAGGACGCCGAGCCGCTCCCGCACGGCGGCCTCCGCGTGCGCCTCGACGACGGGACCACGCACGACGTCGGTTGGGTGGTCAACGCCACCGGTGGCGGTGGCGACGTCCGCCGCTCGCCCGACGCCCTGCTGCGAGACCTGCTCCGCGACCGTGCCGGTCTCAGGCTCGCCGAGCCCGCCACCCGCGGCCTCGGCGTGCGCACGGTGGAGGGGCGCCTGCGCGACTCCGACGGCACCACCGACGCGCCGGTCTGGACGCTCGGCAGCCTGCGCCGGGGCGAGCTGCTGGAGTCGACGGCGATCCCCGAGATCCGGTCGCAGGCCCAGGCGCTGGCCGGCGCCGTCCTGGACGAGGTGGCACCGCTCCCCCGCCGCCTCGAGGACGGCCGCTGGGTCGGTGGGCACCATCCCGTCGCCCGGCCCCGCGACCTGCTCGGGCTCCCCCTCTCCACCACCGCCGAGGCGGCCGCCACCTACAACGCGGGGCTGGAGCGCGTCCTGCGGCTGCAGTCCGGTGGCGAGTCGCTCATCGCGGAGGCCGTGGCGCTGGACCCCGACCTCGCGGTCGGGCACGCGGCGCTCGCCCTCCTCGGCCACGAGGGCGGCGCCGAGGTGGACGTGTCCGCAGCCCTCGCGGCAGCCCGCTCCGCCCTGGCCCGACGCGGGGACGAGCGGGAGCGCTCGTTCGTCGCGGTCGTGGGCGCCCGGGTCGGGGACGCCTCCGCGGGCACCCGGGCGGGGGCGGCCGCCCTGACCCGGCACGTGTCCCTGCACCCCCGCGACGCCCTGGCCGTCTCGGCGGCCGTCCCGACGATCGCCTTCTCGGGCGTGACCGACCTGCAGCGGGAGGCCTGGGAGCTGGTCGAGGGCCTGGCCCCCGCCTACGGCGACCACTGGTGGTACCACTCCCTGCTCGCCTTCACCCGGCAGGACCAGGGCCGGCTCGAGGAGGCGGGGCTGCTCGCCGAGAGCGCGCTCGCCTGCGAGCCCGCGTCCGGCCACGCCGTCCACGCCCTCACCCACGTGTTCTACGAGACCGGCGAGCACGAGGCCGGCCTGGCCTGGCTGGACGGCTGGATCGGCCGCAGCGGGCGGGACGCCGACCACCGCGCGCACTTCTCCTGGCACGCGGCGCTGCACGAGCTGACGACGGGCGACCTGGAGGCCGTGCGTCGCCGCTACTGCCGCGAGCTGGCCCCGCCGACGACCACCGGGATGCGGCTGCTGGTCGACGCCGTCTCGCTGCTGTGGCGCTGGGAGCTGACCACCGCTGCCTGGCCGGGTTCGGAGGACCAGGCGCTGCCCTCGGTCGAGTCCGCCCTCGCTGAGGTCGACCCGGCGCTCCTCGCCCGTCCGGGGACGCCCTTCGGCGCCGTGCACGCGGCCGTGGCGCTGGCCGCTGCCGGGCGGCACGACCGGCTCGATCGGCTGCGACGCCGCTGCCGCGACGACGGCGACCCCGTGCTCAGCGGCGTCGTCGCCCCGCTGTGCGAGGCCCTCGCGCACCAGGGGGCTGGTCGGTACGGGCAAGCCGCCGACCTGCTGCTCGACCTGCTGCCCAGGCTCGTCCTCGTCGGCGGGTCCGCCGCCCAGCGCGAGGTCGTCGAGGAGGCTCTGCTGCTCTGCCTGGCCAGGTCGGGACGACCCGAGCGAGCCGCCACGCTGCTCGACCGGCGGCTCGACCGGCGCCCGTCCGCCCTCGACGTCCGCCGTCTGGCCTCGCTGCGCCGGGTGGCGCCGGCCCCGGCCCCCGGTCGCTGACCCGGACGTGCCGCCCGTCCGGCCCCGCTCCCTGGGGAGCAGGGCCGGGCGGGCCTCAGCCGGCCTCAGCGGGCGGCGAGCCGGTACCGGGAGGGCCGCGGCGCGGTGGCCCGCAGGCGGATGGCGACGAGCAGGCCGACGGCCATGAGGCCGGCGAACAGCGAGGAGCCGCCGTAGGAGACGAACGGCAGGGGCACGCCGGTGACCGGCATGATGCCGAGGCACATGCCGACGTTCTGGAACGCCTGGAAGCCGAACCAGCAGGCGATGCCCGCCGCGGCCACCCGGCCGAACACGTCGTCGGAGAGCCGGGCGATCGTCAGCGCCCGCCAGACCACGACGCCCAGCAGGACGACGACGAGGCCGGCGCCCACCAGGCCCAGCTCCTCGCCGGCCACGGTGAACACGAAGTCGGTGTGCTGCTCGGGCACGAAGCCCGACTGCGTCTGGGAGCCGGAGAACAGCCCCTGCCCCACCAGACCGCCGTTGCCCACGGCGATCCGGGCCTGCTCCACGTTGTACCCGGCACCCAGCGGGTCGAGGTCGGGGTTCGTGAACGCCAGGAACCGGTCCACCTGGTAGGCCTTCAGCACCCCGCCGGCCACGGCCGCGACCGCCACGGCCACGCCGGAGCCGACCAGCAGCACCAGCCAGCGCCGCGGGGCACCGGAGATGCCGAGCACGCCCAGCACGGTCGCGGAGAGGACCAGCATCGTGCCCAGGTCGGGCTGGGCGAGGATGAGCACGGCCGGCAGCCCGGCCACGGCGAGCATGAGCACCACCTCGACGACCCCGACACGGGGCCGCCAGCGCCCCTCGAGGCGGCGCGCGAGCACCAGGGCCATGCCCACGACCACGGCGAGCTTGGCCAGCTCCGAGGGCTGGAAGGACTGCCCGCCGAGCACCAGCCACGAGCGGGAGCCGTTGATCGTGGAGCCCATCACCAGCACCAGGACGAGGCCCAGCACCGCCCCCGCGTAGGCGACGGGCGTGAGCAGCCTGATCCAGCGGTGCGGCACGACGGCCACGGTGACGCCCAGGGCCAGCCCGATGACGACGTTGACGACCTGCTTGTCGAGGAACGCGGTCGGGTCGCCCCCGGTCAGCGCGTCCCGCGAGGACGTGGCCGACCAGATGAGCAGCGTGCCGATCGTGACCAGGCCGAGCACGGCGCCCACGAGCACCCAGTCGACGCCGCGCCAGCGCAGGACCCCCGCGCCGTCGGGGGTCGGGCGGGTGCCGGCGCCGCTGCGGGGCGCCGGGCGGGCCGTCGTCCGGCCGAGGACGGTGCTCACGAGGAGGCCTTCCCCGAGGAGGCCACCCGCGGCGGGAGGATGGAGCCGTCGTCGGTGAAGACCGGCAGGCCCTCGGACTGCACGACCCCGGGGATGGCGGCGGCGTCGGTGTCCACGTCCTCGCCGTCGACGCCGTAGAGCGCCTCCCAGATCTTGCGCACGGCGGGCCCCGAGGTGCCCGAGCCGGTGCCGCCCTGGCTGACCATCATCACCACCACGTAGTCGTCGGAGTAGGAGGCCACCCAGGAGGTCGACTGCTTGCCGTAGACCTCGGCCGAGCCGGTCTTGGAGCGGATGTTCACGTCGTCGAGCGGGAAGCCGGTCATCCGCCACGACATGGTGCCCTGGCGGGTCACCCCGGAGAGCGCGGTGTCGAGGTAGCCGAGCACCTTCTGCGGCAGGTCCACGGTGCCGACGACCTTCGGGCGGATGCGCCGGATGACGGTGCCGTCCGAGCCGACGATCGCCTTGCCGATCCGCGGCGCGAACAGGGTGCCGCCGTTGGCCAGGGCGGCGTAGGCGCGGGCCAGCTGGAGCGGGGTGACCAGGGTGTCGCCCTGACCGATGGCGAAGTTGGCCGCGTCACCGGCGCGGTAGGCGTAGCCGTCGACGCAGAACTCGGAGGCGAACTGGTAGAGGAAGTCGCTGGTGGACCTCGTCTGGGGCTTGCGCGCGATGCCGCAGTAGTAGGAGCGCATCGACTTCCAGTAGGCCCGCTTCCAGCGGCGGTCGGCGATCCGGCCGGAGGCCTCGCCGGGCAGGTCGACGCCGGTGGCCTCGCCGAAGCCGAACGCCTTGGCCTCGGAGACGAGCGGGTCCTGGGCGGTCACGTCGCCCTCGTCGGAGCCGTACTTCTCCCAGAAGTGGTAGCCGACCCGGTAGAAGAACGTGTTGCAGGAGACCTCGAGCGCCCGCGCGAAGCCGATGAAGCCGTAGGCGCCGGACTCGTAGTTCTTGAAGTCGCGGTTGCCGACCCGGAAGGAGCTGGAGCAGTTCAGCTGGGTGTCGGTGGAGTAGCCGTGCGTCAGGGCCCCGGCCGACATGAACGGCTTCCACGTCGACCCCGGGGCGAACTGTCCCTGCGTGGCGCGCGCCAGCAGCGGGGTGCCGGCGGCCTCGGAGTAGAGGCGACGCAGCTGCTTCTCGGTGATGCCGCCGGCCCACACCTCGGGGTCGTAGGTGGGCTGGGAGGCCATGGCCACGACCCGGCCCGTGTCGGCCTCCAGGACGACGACGGACCCCGAGTCGGCCACGTAGTTCTTCTTCGTCACGGTGTCGAAGGTCCGGCGGGCCTCCGCGATCGTCGAGGCGAGCTGCTTCTCGACCACCGACTGCACCTTGGCGTCGATGCTCGTGACCAGCGTGTCACCGGGGCGGGCCTCCTCCTCGCCGCTCTCCCCCAGCACGCGGCCCTGGGAGTCGACGGTCACCGAGGAGGTGCCGGGCAGGCCGCGCAGCCACTCGTCGTACTCCTTCTCCAGCCCGGCGCGACCGAGCACGGAGGAGGCGTCCACGGAGGTGTCGTTGTCCTCGGTGGCGGTGTCCAGCTCGTCGGAGGTGACGGCGGAGGTGTAGCCGAGCACGTGGGCCAGGTTGACCCCGAACGGGCTCGGGTAGGAGCGGACGCTCTGCTGCTCGACCACGACGGAGGGGTAGTCCTCCGGCTGCTCGCTGATCTCCAGGGCCACGGCCCGCTTCACGTCCGTGGCCACCGGCACGGCCTGGTAGGGCGAGCCGTTCCAGCACAGCCCGGCGACGGCGCCGCTGGTGCCGCAGTCCACCAGCATCTTCTCGATCCGGCTCGCGCGCTGGGACGTCGCGTCCGCGACCCGCTCGAGCACGGTGGCCCGGTCGGCGGAGCCGAGCTTGCCCAGCAGGGTGCGGTCGACCGAGATGACCCACGCCAGCCGGTTGGCCACCAGCGTGCGGCCCTGGTCGTCGACGATGAGGCCACGGCTCGGCTGCGTCACCACGTCGCGCACCGACTGCGAGGCGGCCTGCGCGTGGTAGGCCTCCCCGTGCACGACCTGCAGGTAGTACAGGCGCACCAGCAGCGTCGCGAAGAGCGCGAGCACCAGGGCCTGGATGACGATGATCCGCAGCCGCGAGGTGCGCTGGGCCCGGGGCTCGTCACCGGGCACGGCGCCGGGCGGACCCCCCGGGCGCGGGTGCCGGGGGCCGGGGACGCGGCCGAGCTGCTCGCTCACGCGGTGCCCCGCTCCGGCGTCTCCAGCCGGCGCAGCAGCGCCAGCAGGGGCGGCAGGACCAGCGGCGTCAGCGCCACGTCCCAGGCCACCGAGACCAGCACGCCCAGCATCAGGTCGCCGGTGCCCACGCCCGCGGGGTCGGAGAGCACGAGACCGGTGAGCGCGACCACGGAGGCCCCGACGAAGGCGCAGCCGGCGACGGTGGCGAGCGTGGAGAGGGCGGTGGGGCGGACGTCGGGGCGCAGCCGTCCGGCCAGGTAGCCGACGAGCACGAGGGCCAGGGCCCAGCGGCCGGCCACGTGGTCGGCGGGCGGGGCGAGGTCGACCAGCAGCCCGGCGGCGAAGCCGACCACCATGGCCGGGTTGGGGCCGCGGGCGAGCGCGACGGCGACGACCACCAGCAGCACCAGGTCGGGCACGACGCCGTGCCAGGAGACGTGGGGCGCCACGGTCACCTGCAGCAGCAGCGCCACGAGCACGGCCAGGCCGGTGGCGACGGCCCGCAGCGCGCTCACCGGTCGCTCCCCTGCGCGAGCGAGCCGGTGATCAGGCCGCGGGCGGAGTCGGTGCCCGTGGGCACGACGACCCCGACGACGTCCAGCGTGGTCATGTCGACGGAGGGGGCGACCTCGACGCGGATCGAGGAGTCCCGCACCGAGGAGTACACGTGGGTCACGCGGCCGATGCGGATGCCCGCCAGGTAGGGCGCGCCGTCCTGGGAGCCCCAGGTCAGCACCTCCTCGCCGCGGTCCGGCACCTCGGTGGAGTCGACCAGCTCGAGGTCGAGGGCGGCGCCGTCGCCGACCTCGCCGGTGCCGGAGAGGAAGCCGAGCGTGCCCGAGGAGCCCACGCGGGCGCCCACGGTGGACTCGGCGTCGGTGACCAGCAGGACGGTGGCGGTCGAGGCGTCCGCGCGCAGCACCCGCCCCACGAGGCCGTCGGTAGCGATGACGGTGGCGTCCTCGACGACCCCGTCGTCGGTGCCGGCGTCGATGGTCACGGTGCTGGTGAAGGTCTGGGCCGCGCCCCACCCGACGACCCGGGCGGGGACGACGGCGCGGTCGAGGTCGCCCGCGGAGGCGGCCAGCGCGTCGTAGGCGGCCAGCCGCTGCTGGTCGATCCCGGCGCCGGCCAGCTGGTCGCGCAGCTCGGCGTTGGCGGCCTCGAGGTCGGCCACCCGGTCCTCCAGCTCGCTGCGGGTGGTGAGGGCCTCCCCCAGGCTCGTCACGGGGCGGACGACGGCCGCGGTGGCCGTCTCCAGCGGGCCGACGACGTCCGCGACCACCGCACGGGCGGCGCCCACGGGGCCGTCGTCGGCGGCGAGGTCGAGCGTGACCACGGTGGCCGAGGCCAGCACCAGGGCCACGAGCAGCGAGCGCGAGGCCGGCCGCGCGGGCACCGGCCCGGCGGACCAACGACGCTCGCGGCGCTCGACGCGCGAGAGCAGGCGACCCGCGCCGAGCCGACCGCGCTCGCCGCGCGGCTCGGGGGCCGAGAGGTCGCGGAACGGGCTGCGGACGGCGGGCCGCGCCGCCTCGTCCCGGGCGAGCGCCTCGCCGTCGAGCGGGTCGTGGGGTGCGCCCTCCCGGGGGCGGCCGACGAGGTCCGTCACGCCGCTCACCGCCGCCCGTCGCCGACGAGGACCTGCTGGAGCGCCTCGAACTGCTCCACGCAGCGCCCCGCGCCCAGGGCGACGGAGGTCAGGGGGTCCTCGGCGACGTGCACCGGCATCCCGGTCTCGTGCCGCAGCCGCTCGTCCAGGCCGCGCAGCAGAGCGCCGCCGCCGGTGAGGACGATGCCGCGGTCCATGATGTCGCCGGCCAGCTCGGGCGGGGTCTGGTCGAGGGTCGTGCGCACCGCGTCGACGATGGCGCTGATCGGCTCCTCCATCGCCTGGCGAATCTCGGCGGTGGACACCGAGACGGTGCGGGGCAGCCCGGAGACCATGTCGCGGCCGCGGACGTCGGCCTCGGGCTCGTCCGGCAGCGGGAACGCCGAGCCGAGGGTCGTCTTGACCTCCTCGGCGGTGCGCTCGCCCAGGAGCAGCGAGTACTCCTTCTTCATCCAGGAGACGATCGCGGCGTCCAGCTCGTCGCCGGCGGTGCGGATGGACAGGCTGGTGACGATGCCGCCGAGGCTGATCACCGCGACCTCGGTGGTGCCCCCGCCGACGTCCACGACCATGTTGCCGGTGGCCTGGTGCACGGGCAGCCCGGCGCCGATCGCGGCGGCCATGGGCTCCTCGACGATGAAGACGCGGCGGGCGCCGGCCATGTAGCCGGCCTCCTTGACCGCGCGCTGCTCGACGGCGGTGATGCCGCTGGGCACGCACACCACGAGGCGCGGCTTGGCGAAGGCGCGGCGGTGCACCTGCTGGATGAACCAGCGCAGCATCTGCTCGGTGGCCTCGAAGTCGGCGATCACGCCGTCCTTGAGCGGTCGGATGGCGGTGATGCCCTCGGGCGTGCGGCCGATCATCCGCTTGGCCTCGTGGCCCACCGCGAGGATCTCGTTGGTGGTGCTGTTCAGGGCGACGACGCTCGGCTCGTCCAGCAGCACGCCCTTGCCCCGCACGTAGACGAGCGTGTTGGCGGTACCGAGGTCGACGGCCATGTCGCGGCCGAGGAAGCTGTTCGCCATCGCTGCTGCGTCCCTGGGGTGTGCGGGCACCACGGGTGGAGCCCCCGCCGGGTGGCCGGGGCTGGTGGTGCGTGTGGGGAAGGAGTGCCTCCTGGGGAGGTCTCCTCAGGCTAGGGACGCAGCCTGTGATTCTCGGGAGACACGCCACAACGACACCGGCGGTGCGGGAGCAACCGTTCGCGCACCACGAACCGTTGCCCACGCACCGCCGGTGGGTGGTGGTGTGGATCAGGCCATCAGGACTGGGGGAACCAGATGCCGATCTCGCGCTCGGCCGACTCGGGGGCGTCGGAGCCGTGGACGAGGTTCTGCTGCACCTTCAGGCCCCAGTCGCGGCCGAGGTCGCCGCGGATGGTGCCCGGGGCGGCGGCGGTCGGGTCCGTGGCCCCGGCCAGGCTGCGGAAGCCCTCGATGCAGCGCTCGCCCTCGATCACGATGGCGGCGACGGGGCCGGAGAGCATGAACTCCACGAGCGGCTCGTAGAACGGCTTGCCCACGTGCTCCTCGTAGTGCTGCTCGAGCAGCTCGCGAGTGGCGGTGCGCAGCTCGAGGCGGGCCAGGGTGTATCCCTTGGCCTCGATCCGGCGGATGACCTCACCGGTGAGGCCACGGGCGACGCCGTCGGGCTTGACGAGGACGAGGGAACGCTGGGTCATGCCCCGACCCTAGCGAGTGATGACCGCCTCATCGCAGTGAGGCCGCTCTCGCCGCCACGTCCGGGGGCACGGGGACGCCGGCGGAGAGCTCGTCGGTCACCGGCTCGCCCGCCACCAGCCGCAGCGGGACGTGCCCGCCCCAGACCCCCGCGGCCACGTCCTCCTCGTCGTCGACCGGGCCGCCCCCGCGCACCTTCAGCGACGCCTCGGCCAGCGGCAGGGCCAGCACCGCGGTCGCGGCCAGCTCCTTGCGGCTCATCGGCCGCAGGGTCGCCGCGCGACCGGGCACCAGCTGGTCGACCACCAGGTCGAGGGCGCGCACCCGCTCGTCGGGGTCCTCCACCAGCCGCAGCCGGCCGATCACCACCGCCGAGCGGTAGTTCATCGAGTGGTGGAAGCCGGAGCGGGCGGTGACCATCCCGTCCAGGTGGGTGACGGTGAGGCAGACCGTGCTCCCCACCGCCGAGGACAGCCAGCCCGCGGCCACCGAGCCGTGCACGTAGAGCGTGCCCCCCTCGTCCGGCCCCTGCCCTTCCGGGGAGCCCGGGTCCACGGCGATCGCCACCGGCAGGACGACGGGGTGCGACTCCTCCCCCGCACCCACCGTCACCCCGAGGTGCCCGACGAGGGCCTCGCGCAGGCAGGCGTGCAGGGCCTCCCGGTCGTCCACGGCACGGTGGCGGCCACGGGTCAGCGTGGTGCGGGGCGTGGGCTGCAGCGGAGTCGTGCTCATGGCACCATGCTGAGCGAGTAGTGGCCTGCCGACGAGTGGCACTTGCGAGCGATCTCGCCAGGCCACTTCGCCCACCCACGGAGGCCCGATGCCCACCCTCGCCGTCACGCTCGACCGCGACCTCGGCACGCCCCTGGGCGCGCAGCTGGCCGCCGCCGTCCGGGAGCGCGTCGGTGACGGACGGCTCGCCCCCGGCACCCGGCTGCCCTCGAGCCGGGCGCTGGCCCGCGACCTCGGGGTGGCCCGCTCGGTCGTGGAGCAGGCCTGGGCCCAGCTCGTGGCCGAGGGCTGGCTCGAGGGCCGCCACGGCGCAGGCACGTTCGTCGCCATCGTCCGCCTCTCCCCGGACGCCGGCGCACGGCCCGCGCCCGCGCCCGCACCCGACCCGGCGCTGCTGCGGCTCTCCGCGGGGCACCCGTGGGTCGACCCGGCGCACCACGCGGCCTGGCGGCGGGCCTGGCGCGAGGTCGGCACGGCCGCCCCGCCGGCCGGCTACCCCGACCCCCGGGGCGACGCGGACCTGCGCGCCGCCCTGGCCGAGCGGCTCCGGCGCACCCGCGGGCTGGCGGTGACCGGCGACGACGTCCGCCTGACCTCGGGCACGACCGAGGGCCTGCGGCACCTGCTCGCGGGGCTGCCGCCCGGCCCGGTCGGGGTGGAGGACCCGGGCTACCGCGCGGCCGTGGCGGTGGTGCGCGCCACCGGCCGCACGGTGGTCGACGTGCCCGCCCTCCGCCCACCGGCGCGCGCGGAGGAGCTGGCCGGGCTGGTCGCGCACTACGTCACCCCGGCCCACCAGCACCCGCTCGGCCCGGTCATGCCGGCGCCGGCACGCGCCGCGCTGCTCGCCGCCGCGCGCGAGGCCGGCACCCTGGTGGTCGAGGACGACTACGACTCCGAGTTCCGCTACGACGTCGCGCCCGTGCCGGCCCTGGCCAGCCTCGACCCGGGCCGGGTCGCGCTGCTGGGCACGGTCTCGAAGTCGGTCAGCCCCGCGCTCCGGCTCGGCTGGCTGGTGGCACCGACGGCGGTGCTGGAGCGGGTGGACGCGTACCGCGAGGTCACCCACGACACCCCGTCGTGGCCGGCGCAGCGGGCGCTGCTGAGCCTGCTGCGCGACGGCTACGTCGACCACGCCGTGCGCAGCGCCCGCCGGGTCTACGCACGCCGGGCCGCGCGCGTGACGCAGGTGCTGGGGCCCTGGCTGGGCGGCCCGGTCGCGGGCATGTACGCCTCGCTCCCCCTGCCGGCCGCCCGGGCCGAGGCGGCGCACCGAGCAGCCCGCGCGGCGGGCTACGACGTGCCGCTGCTGTCGGACGCGGCTCGCTCCAGCGGGGCCACCGGCCTCGTCCTCGGCTTCGGGGGCTGCACCGACGCGCAGCTGGAGGAGGCGCTGGCCGCGATCAGGGGTGCGCTGGCGTGACCGGGACGGTCTCGACGTGGGCTCCTCGCCCGTCGTCGTCGCCGTCCGCGTCGCCGCTCGGCCGCCGACCCAGCGTCAGGACTCGGTCGCGCCGCCCGCGGCCTGCTCGGCCTCGTAGGCGGCGAACGCCTCGGCCCGCTCGCGATCGATCTTGTTCGAGAGCCAGATGGCGGTGGCCCACAGCGCCGCGAAGACGCCGCCGAGGAAGAACATCGGGGTGATGAGCAGGCCCATCGCCACGGCGAGCACCTGCACCAGCCAGCCCACGGTGTAGGCCCACTGGTAGCGCAGGAAGCCGGTGAGCAGGATGCTGACCAGCGCCAGCCCCAGGCCCAGGCCGAGCGAGGCGCCGGTGGGCACGTCGGTGAGGGTGATGAGCACCGGAGTGGTGAGGCCCAGGGCGATGCCCTCGAGGGCCAGGATGGCGGAGCAGAGCCCGCGTCGGGGGGAGCGCATCAGTCCTCGTCCTCCCCGGACAGGGTGTCGCGCAGCAGCGCCTGGAGCGAGAGCTCGGAGAGGTCGCCGCCGCCCTCGTCCTCGGGCACCTCGACCTCCTCCTCGCCGCGGGTCAGGCGCACGCCGGAGCCCGTGCGGCGCGGCCGCTCCTTCGGGGCCAGCAGCGTGCGCGCCTCGCCGGCGGTGACGACCGAGCCGGTCACGAGCACGGCGCCGGAGCCGATGGAGGCACCGCCGGTGTCAGCGGCCTCGGCCAGCGTCGCCGCCGCCTCGATCGCGTCGGCCAGCACCGGGGCCACGGTCACCCGCTCCTCGCCGAAGACGCCGACCGCGACCTCGGCCAGCTCGGCGGCCGGCAGGCAGCGGTCGGTGGAGTTCTGGGTGACCACCACGTGGTCGAGCTGCGGCTCCAGGGCCACGAGCAGCGGCTCCACGTCCTTGTCGGCCATGACGCCGAGCACGCCCACCAGCGGGCGGAAGGTGAAGGAGTCCTCCAGTGCCGCGGCCGTGGCCTCGGCGCCGGCGGGGTTGTGGGCCGCGTCCAGCAGCACGGTGGGGCTGCGGCGCACGATCTCCAGGCGTCCCGGCGAGGTGACGTCGGCGAACGCCGCCGAGACCACGTCGGGCGAGAGCGCCTCGGACCCGCCGAGGAAGGCCTCGACGGCGGCGAGCGCGACGGCGGCGTTCTGCGCCTGGTGCGCGCCGTAGAGCGGGAGGAACAGGTCGTCGTAGCGGGCGCGCAGCCCCTGGAGCGAGAGGCTCTGGCCCCCCAGCGCCGGGGTGCGGGAGACGACACCGAAGTCGACGCCCTCGGCCACGACCTTCGCCCCGACGGCCGCGGCCTGCTTGGCCAGCACGGTGGCGACCTCGGGGCTCTGGGCGGCGGTGACGAGGGTGGCGCCCTCCTTGATGATCCCGGCCTTCTCGTGCGCGATCGCCTCGGGCGTCCCGCCGAGGTACTTGGCGTGGTCGACCGCGATGGGGCCGACGACGGCGACGTCGCCGTCGATGACGTTGGTGGCGTCCCAGGCCCCGCCCATGCCGACCTCCACGACCGCCACGTCGACGGGGGCGTCGGCGAACGCGGCGTAGGCCATGCCCACCACGGACTCGAAGAACGACAGCGGGTGCGGCTGGTCCTCGTCCACCAGGCCCAGGTACGGGGCGACGTCGTTGAAGGCCCGGACGAACGCCTCGTCGTCCAGCGGCTCGCCGTCGACGCTGATGCGCTCGTTGATCCGCTCCAGGTGCGGGCTGGTGAAGCGGCCCGTGCGCAGCTCGACGGCCCGCAGCAGCGCGTCGATCATCCGGGAGGTCGACGTCTTGCCGTTCGTGCCGGTCAGGTGCACGGCCCGGTAGGCGCGCTGCGGCTCCCCCAGCAGCTCCATCAGGGCGGAGATGCGGTCGAGGGAGGGCTCCAGCCGGGTCTCGGGCCAGCGCGAGAGGAGGGCGTCCTCGGCCTCGGCGACGGTCTCGGCCGGGCGGGGAGCAGACGAGTCGTTCATGGTCCGGCCAGTCTAGGAGCGTCGGCCACGCTCACCCCATTCGCGCGCCCGACCGCAGCACGACCTCGGTCATGTCGGCCAGCGGCCGGTAGCCCAGCCGCTGGTAGAGCGCGTTGGAGACCGGGTTGCCGGCGTCGGTGAAGAGGCAGACCCGGACGCCCTGGGCCTCGCGCAGCGCGGTGACGTGCGCGGTGAGCGCGCCGGCGTAGCCGCGGCCCCGGTGCTCGGCGGGCGTCATCACGGGGCCGACGCGGCTGACCCCGAAGGCCGGCGGCGTGGCACCCACGGCGCAGACGGGGGTCCCCGCGACCTCCCAGACCCACAGGGCGTCGGCCTCCAGCCGGCGCCGGACCCAGTGCTCGTCGAGGTGGTCACCGGCGTCACGGTGGGTGCGGCCGGCCTGGGCGGCCGCCTCGGTCTCGAAGCGGCCCAGCAGCGGCACCAGCCACGGCAGGTCGGCCTCGTCCGCGGCCCGGGCGGCGCCGGCGGGCGCGGTCGGGCGGACGAGGCGGTCCAGCTCGTAGAGCCGGGTCGGCACGGCCACCTCGGGCACCGTGTCGTCCTCGCGCAGCCGGGCCAGCTCGGCGAGCAGCACCTCGCAGGCCGGCACCGCCCCGTTGGCGGCGGAGGCGTCGTCGCCCCGGGCGTGCAGCGCCGCGGCGAGCGAGCGGGCCGCCTCGTCCACCATCGGGAGCAGGTACAGCGGGTGCGGCTCGAAGGACGCCGTGCGCATCGCGACCGAGACCACGTCACCGTCGGCGTCGCGCACCAGCGCCCACCACGGCCCCCACGGGCCCGGCTCGCAGGGCAGCGTCGGCGCCAGCCAGTCGGCTGTGGCCGACGAGACGACCGTGCCGAGCACCGGGTGCGCCTCGAGGTAGGCGGAGGCTGCCTCGGTGAAGGCGGCGGCGTCGGTGACGACCTCGGCGGAGAAGGAGCTGCTCATGCGCCGCAACCTAGGTCGGGCGGGCCGCGACGGGCCACCGGATTCCGGCCGGCGTGGCGAACGGCGTGGCGGACGGCGCTCCGCCCTGGTCGGAGCAACGGGATCGCCCAGGGTGTCCAGCCACTCGGCACCGCCGACGCGAGCCGGGCGGGGCGCCGTCCACGCTGGCGTCCACTTTACCGGTTTCTCACCCCCGTGGGCGAGGCGTGCGCCACGTCCGTCGGGCAGGCCGCCGGGTGCTCCCGCGCCCCTCCCGCACCCGTCCCGCACCGGCCCGTGGCCCGCGAAGGGGGAACGGGTTGGAGCCCGCGGTGGGGGCGAAACTAGGATTCGGTCCATGACCGACACCACGCAGGCCGCACCCGAGACGACGAGCCCCACCCCGCGGGCCGTCGCCGTACCGGAGAAGCCTGCCCTCGAGGGCCTCGAGGCGACGTGGTCGCAGGCCTGGAAGGAGGCGGACACCTACGCCTTCGACCGGACGCAGCCGCGCGAGAACGTCTACTCCATCGACACCCCGCCGCCCACCGTCTCCGGCTCCCTGCACGTCGGCCACGTCTTCTCCTACACCCACACCGACCTCATCGCCCGCTACCGGCGGATGACCGGCAAGTCCGTCTTCTACCCCATGGGCTGGGACGACAACGGCCTGCCGACCGAGCGTCGCGTGCAGAACTACTTCGGCGTCCGCTGCGACCCGTCGATGCCGTACGACCCGGACTTCACCCCGCCGGAGAAGCCCGACGCCAAGAAGCAGGTCCCGATCTCGCGACCCAACTTCATCGAGCTCTGCTCGCAGCTGGTCGAGCAGGACGAGCAGGTCTTCGAGTCGCTGTGGCGCACCCTGGGCCTCTCGGTGGACTGGAAGCAGCACTACACGACCATCGGTACCGGCGCCCAGGAGGTCTCCCAGCGGGCGTTCCTGCGCAACTTCGCCCGCGGCGAGGCCTACCTGCAGGAAGCGCCGACCCTGTGGGACGTCACCTTCCAGACCGCCGTCGCCCAGGCCGAGCTCGAGGCCCGCGACTACGCCGGCGCCTACCACCGGGTCGCGTTCACGCTGCCCGACGGCGGCCCGGCCTACATCGAGACCACCCGCCCGGAGCTGATCCCCTCGGTCGTGGCGCTCATCGCGCACCCCGACGACGAGCGGTACCAGCACCTGTTCGGCTCCACCGTCGCCTCGCCGGTCTTCGGCGTGCAGATCCCGGTCGTCGCCCACGCCGCGGCCGAGATGGACAAGGGCTCCGGCCTGGTCATGTGCTGCACGTTCGGTGACCTGACCGACGTCACCTGGTGGCGCGAGCTGAACCTGCCGGTGCGCACCGTCATCGGCCGCGACGGCCGCCTGACCCGGGAGACCCCCGAGTGGCTCGCCGCCGCCGAGGAGTCCTACCAGCGCCTGGCCGGCAAGACCGTCTTCTCCGCCCGCGAGGAGATGGTCACCATGCTGCGCGAGACCGGCACCCTGGACGGCGACCCCAGGCCGACCCAGCGGATGGCGAACTTCTACGAGAAGGGCGACAAGCCGCTCGAGATCGTCTCCACCCGCCAGTGGTACGTCCGCAACGGCGGTCGCGACGCGGACCTGCGCTCCGACCTGGTCAAGGACGGCGAGCAGATCACCTGGGTGCCCGCCCACATGAAGCACCGGTACGACAACTGGGTCTCGGGCCTCAACGGCGACTGGCTGATCAGCCGTCAGCGCTTCTTCGGCATCCCCTTCCCCGTCTGGTACGCCCTGGACGCCGAGGGCGAGCCGGACTACGAGCACCCGCTGCTGCCGCGCGAGGCCGAGCTCCCGGTGGACCCGTCCACCGACGCCCCCTCCGGCTACGAGGAGTCCCAGCGCGGCCAGGCCGGCGGCTTCATCGGCGACCCGGACGTCATGGACACCTGGGCCACCTCCTCGCTGACCCCGCAGATCGCGGGCGGCTGGAGCGTCGACGACGACCTGTTCGAGCGCGTGTTCCCGATGGACCTGTGCACCCAGGGTCACGACATCATCCGCACCTGGCTGTTCAGCCGCGTCGTGCGCGCCCACTTCGAGCAGGGTCAGGTCCCGTGGACCCACGCCATGCTCTCGGGCTGGATACTCGACCCGGACCGCAAGAAGATGTCGAAGTCCAAGGGCAACGTCGTCGTCCCGACCGAGATCCTGGAGAAGTTCGGCGCGGACGCGGTGCGCTGGCGCGCCGCCATGGCCCGCCCGGGCCTGGACTCCCCCTTCGACGAGGCCCAGATGAAGGTCGGCCGCCGGCTGGCCATGAAGGTCCTCAACGCCTCCAAGTTCGTCCTCGGCTGGGTGGGCGCCACCGAGCTGCGGCCCTACGAGGTCTCCGAGCCGGTCGACTGCGCGCTGCTCGGGCGGCTGGCCGAGGTCATCCGCCGGGCGACCAGCGCGTTCGAGGCCTACGACTACACCACCGCGCTCGAGGTCAGCGAGAAGTTCTTCTGGGACTTCTGCGACGACTACCTCGAGCTGGTCAAGGAGCGGGCCTACGACAAGGAGAGCACCGGCGGCGCCTCGGCCCGGGCCACCCTGGCGCTCGCGCTGCACGCCCAGCTGCGGCTGCTCGCGCCGTTCCTGCCGTACGTGACCGAGGAGGTCTGGTCGTGGTGGCAGGACGGCTCGGTGCACACCAGCACCTGGCCGACCGAGCTCGACCTGGGCTCCGCGGCCGCGGCCGACAGCAGCGTCCTGGACGCCGTCGAGACCGTCCTCGGCGGCATCCGCGGCGCCAAGTCGCAGGCCAAGGTCAAGATGCGCGCCCCGCTGTCGCGCGTCGAGGTGACCGGGCCGGCCGCGACGGTCGCGGCCGCCGAGAAGGCCGCGGACGACCTGCGCCGCACGGGCACGATCACCGGTGACCTGGTCTTCACCGCCGCCGGCGACGACGCCGAGGTCTCCGTCAGCGCCGAGCTGGCCGAGGTCCCCCAGGAGGGCTGACCCTCCGGGGGCCTCGGCCCCACGACGCTGGCCCCGCTGCAGCACGAAGGCCCGGCACCCCCTGGTGGGGTGCCGGGCCTTCGTCGTGGTGCGTGGAGGCGGTGAGCCGCCTCAGGCGCTCTTGCGGTTCTTCTCCTCGTCCTGGAGGACGAGGGTGGGCACCTCGGCGCCGCTGACGCTCTCGGCGGTGACGACGACCCGGGCGACGTCGCCACGGGAGGGGACCTCGTACATCGCGTGGAGCAGCAGCTCCTCGATGATGGCGCGCAGTCCACGGGCACCGGTACCGCGCTCCAGCGCCTTGTCGGCGATGGCCAGCACGGCGTCCTCGGTGAACTCCAGCTCGACGCCGTCGAGGTCGAAGAGCTTCTGGTACTGCTTCACCAGCGCGTTGCGCGGAGCGGTCAGGATCTGCACCAGGGCGTCCTGGTCGAGCTTCTCGACGCTGGCGATCAGCGGCAGACGACCGATGAACTCGGGGATGAGGCCGAACTTGGTCAGGTCCTCGGGGCGCACCGCGGCCAGCAGGTCCTGCTCGGACTTCTCCTGCTCGGCGGCGACCTCGGCGGTGAAGCCGAGGGTCTTCTTGCCGACGCGCTGCTCGATGATGTGCTCGAGCCCCGCGAACGCCCCGCCCACGATGAACAGGATGTTCGTCGTGTCGATCTGGATGAACTCCTGGTGCGGGTGCTTGCGGCCGCCCTGCGGGGGCACCGAGGCGGTCGTGCCCTCGATGATCTTCAGCAGCGCCTGCTGCACGCCCTCGCCGGAGACGTCACGCGTGATCGACGGGTTCTCGGCCTTGCGGGCCACCTTGTCGATCTCGTCGATGTAGATGATGCCGGTCTCGGCCTTCTTCACGTCGTAGTCCGCGGCCTGGATCAGCTTGAGGAGGATGTTCTCGACGTCCTCGCCGACGTACCCGGCCTCGGTCAGCGCGGTGGCGTCGGCGATGGCGAACGGGACGTTCAGCATGCGCGCCAGCGTCTGGGCGAGGTAGGTCTTGCCGCAGCCCGTGGGGCCGATGACCAGGATGTTGGACTTCGCGACCTCGACAGCCTCCTCCTTGGAGTGCTTGCCGGAGGCGGGCGAGACGCCGGCCTGGACGCGCTTGTAGTGGTTGTAGACGGCCACGGCGAGCGACTTCTTCGCCTGCTCCTGGCCGATCACGTAGGAGTTGAGGAAGTCGAAGATCTCGCGCGGCTTCGGCAGCTCGTCGAGGCCCACCTCGGTGCCCTCGGAGAGCTCCTCCTCGATGATCTCGTTGCAGAGGTCGATGCACTCGTCGCAGATGTACACGCCGGGACCTGCGATGAGCTTCTTGACCTGCTTCTGCGACTTGCCGCAGAAGGAGCACTTCAGCAGGTCACCGCCGTCACCGATTCGTGCCACCGGGCTCGTCCTCCTCATCCCGGCCGGCCGGCCGGGCTCGTGACCCGGCGTGCGCCGGGGTGCTGCTGGTCTGTCGTGCGTGTCTCGGTCCAGGGACCGTGGGTGCCACCCGTGTCGCCGCACCCGGGGGACCCGGCCTCACCACGGTAACCTGCCTCACCCTCCGCGAGGACGGCGACGCGGTGCTCATTGTGGATCGGCCGGGCCCGGCCCGTCCTGACCCGTACGGGTCAGGTGGTCGCTCAGGCGAGCGCCGGGGTCTTCAGCGTCTCCAGGACGGAGTCGATCAGCCCGTACTCCACGGCCTGCGGAGCGGTGAGGATCTTGTCGCGCTCGATGTCCTTCGAGACCTCCTCCAGCGGCTTGCCGGAGTGGTCGCTGATCATCTTCTCGAGCAGGTCACGCATGCGGATGATCTCGTTGGCCTGGATCTCGATGTCCGAGGTCTGGCCGAACGTGCCCTCGGTGTAGGGCTGGTGGATCAGGATGCGGCTGTTCGGCAGCGCCATCCGCTTGCCCTTGGTGCCGGCGGCCAGCAGGATCGCGGCCGCGGAGGCGGCCTGACCCAGGCAGACGGTGCGCACGTCGGGGCGGATGAACTTGATCGTGTCGTAGATCGCCGTCAGCGCGGTGAACGAGCCACCGGGGCTGTTGATGTAGATGCTGATCTCCTGGTCGGGGTTCATCGACTGCAGGCAGAGCAGCTGGGCGATGACAGCGTTCGCGACCTCGTCGGAGATCGGCGTGCCCAGGTAGATGATCCGCTCCTCGAAGAGCTTGGTGTACGGATCGATGCGGCGGACGCCGTAGGAGGTGCGCTCCTCCCACTGCGGGATGTAGTAGCTCATGCGAGCCTCCTCAGCTGTTGTGGGCCGGACGGCCCTGGTCGGCGGCCTCGCGGCTGCTGCGGATCACCTTGTCGACGAGGCCGTACTCGAGGGCCTGGTCGGCGGTGAACCAGCGGTCGCGGTCGGCATCGGCGATGACCTGCTCGATCGGCTGGCCGGTGTGCTCGGAGATGAGGTCGAGCAGCACCTTCTTGATGTGCAGCGACTGCTGGGCCTGGATCTTGATGTCCGAGGCCGAGCCGCCCATGCCGGAGGAGGGCTGGTGCATCATGATCCGCGCGTGCGGCAGGGCGTAGCGCTTGCCCTTGGTGCCCGCGCAGAGCAGGAACTGGCCCATGGAAGCGGCCAGGCCCATGCCGACCGTCGCCACGTCGTTGGGGATGTAGTTCATCGTGTCGTAGATCGCCATGCCGGCGTCGACCGAGCCACCCGGGCTGTTGATGTGCAGGAAGATGTCCGCCTCGGGGTCCTCCGCGGACAGCAGCAGGAGCTGGGCGCAGATCGCGTTCGCGTTCTGGTCGCGGACCTCGGAGCCGAGGAACACGATCCGCTCTCGCAGCAGGCGCTGGTAGATGTGGTCGTCGAGGACGTTGAGGCCGCCGCCGCCACCCATCGAGGGGTCGTGCGCCGACGTCGTGGAGTTGGGGTTCACGTGAGCGACAGTAGCCGCAACCGGGGACACATCCACGGGTGCGCGCCGCCTGTTCGCCGACAGCAGATTTCACCCGGCTCTCAGGAACGGCCCGGCCCGTCGACGGCCGCGCGGAGGCCCGCCAGGGTGCGCGCCATGCCGCTCTCGAGCTCGTCCGCGTGCCCCTCGTTGCCGCCCAGGAACAGCGGCGCGAAGGCCCGGCTGAGCCAGGTGGTGCCCTCCGGCACCGGACGCCGGTGCACCACCCGCGTCCCCTCCCCCGCCGGGGCCAGCTCCCACACCCACAGGGCGCCGCTGGAGGTGGTCAGCCAGGACAGCTCGCGGCACGGGCGACAGGCCCGCACGACGCTGCGGGTGGGCCACAGGACGGGGCCGCGACGGTTGACGCACAGGTACTGCTGGCCGGCGCGCAGACCACCGGGCCGCAGTCGCAGCATGGTCACCAGCTCGGGGCTCCAGGACGGCATCCTGCGCAGGTCGGTGAGGGCTCGCCACACCGCGTCCGGCGGGGCTGCCAGCACGGCCTCGACCCGCAGCTCGCGCTCGGCTCCCCCGCGGCCGGCAGGGGTCGGCACCGGGTGGATCCGGCCCGTGACGTCGTCGTCGTGAGGCATGCGGCCACGATAAGCCCGGCCCGCCCCACCGCGCCCGTGCCGAGGTCCGGACGCACCACAGCCCGCCCCGGCGCTGCCGGGACGGGCTGTGGCGAGGTGCCGCCGAGGTCCGTGCAGGACCCGGCGGCAGGAGGGCTCAGGCCTCCTCGGAGGTCTCCTCGGCCGCGGCCTCGGGGGCCTCGACCTCGGCGGCCTCGTCAGCGGGCTCGTCGGCCGGCTCGGCGATGGTGCCGTCGGCCTGGAGGTTCTTCAGGTCCACGGCGTTGCCCGACTCGTCGGTGACGACGGCGGACTCGACCATGATCGCCAGGGCCTTGCCGCGCAGGATCTCCTGCACCAGCTCCGGGATGTGGTTGTGCTCGAACATGTGGTTCGCGAACTCCTGCGGGTCCTGGCCGGACTGCTGGGCGCGCTGCACCAGGTGCTGGGAGAGCTCGGCCTGGTCGATGCCGATCTCCTCCTTCTTCGCGATCTCGTCGAGCAGGAACTGCGCGGCGACGGCGTCGCGGACCCGGCGCTCGAGGTCGGCCTCGAAGTCCTCGGAGGTCATCTCCTCGTCCTCGAGGTACTTCTCCATGGTCATGCCGGCCATGGCGAGCTGCTGGGTGATGTTCTGGCGACGGGCGGCGAGCTCGTCGGAGAGGATGCCGTCGGGCAGCGGCACGGAGACCTTGTCGAGCAGGGCCTCGAGCACGGCGTCGCGGGCGGCCGCGGCCTGCTCCAGGCGCTTGCCGTTGGCGAGCCGGCTGCGGATGTCGGCGTCGAACTCCTCGGCGGTGTCGAACTCCGAGGCCAGCTGGGCGAACTCGTCGTCGAACTCGGGGAGCTCCTGCTCCTGGACGCCGGTGACCTTGACGCTCACCTCGACCGGACGACCCTCCATGCCACCACCGACGAGCTCGGAGGAGAAGGTCTTCTCCTCGTCGACGCCCATGCCGACCAGGGCCTCGTCGAGGCCGTCGATCATGCCGCCGCGGCCGACCTGGTAGGAGGTGCCGGAGATCTCGGCGCCCTCGACGGTCTCACCGTTCTCCTTGGCGACCAGGTCGATGGTGACGAAGTCGCCGTCGGCGGCAGCGCGCTCGACGTCGCGCAGGGTGCCGAAGCGGGCCTGCAGGCCCTTCTTCTGCTCCTCCACGTCCTCGTCGGTGACGACGGCGTCGTCGACCTTGGCCTCGAGGCCCTCGTAGGCGGGCAGCTCGATCTCGGGCTTCACGTCGACCTCGGCGGTGAACTCGAGGAGGTCGTTGTCCTCGAGCTTGGTCACCTCGATCTCCGGCTGGGCCAGCGGCTCCAGGGAGTTCTCGCGGAGGGCCTCGGTGTAGACCTTCGGCAGCGCGTCGTTGATCGCCTGGTCGAGGACGGCACCGCGGCCGACCTGACGGTCGATGACCATCGGCGGGACCTTGCCCCGACGGAAGCCAGGGATGTTGATCTGCTGGGCGATCGCCTTGTAGGCCGCGTCGAGGCTCGGCTTGAGCTCCTCGAAGGGCACCTCGACGGTCAGCTTGGCCCGGGTCGGGCTCAAGGTCTCGACGGCGCTCTTCACAAAGGTCTCCTCGTTGTTCGGGGTGGCTCGGCGCGCCACTGCGCGCACCGACCGTCGATCGTAGCCCCGGCACGGGCGCCAGCGCGAAACGGCCCCGAGCCCTGCTCGGGACACGGGACGGGGCTCCGGACGGCGGCGCCGAGGGCCGGGTACGGCGGGTCGGGGCGACAGGACTCGAACCTGCGGTCTCCTGCTCCCAAAGCAGGCGCGCTAGCCACTACGCTACGCCCCGTCGACACCGCCTCTGACCTGCCCGTTCTCGAGAGGCAGGGCAGGCGAGCGGCGGTCTCGGAGCGGATGACGGGAATCGAACCCGCGTAGCCAGTTTGGAAGACTGGGGCTCTACCATTGAGCTACATCCGCGTGCCTCGCCGAGGCGAGTGCGCGCTCATGGTGCCACACGACGCAGGTGGCCCTCCTCACCGGGCCCGAGGTGGCACCGGGGCGGGCTCAGCGCCGGTGCACCCACACGACCGCGCGGTCGTCACCGGGCGCGCCGACCTCGTCGACGACGCGTTGCGCCGCCCCGTCCACGCCCCGGCGCAGGAGGCTCTCGGCGGCGCCCGCCAGCCGGTCCACGCCGAGCTCGATGTCGCGTCGCGGCTCCTCGACCATGCCGTCGGTGTAGAGCACCAGGGAGTCGCCGCGCTCGAGCGTGCCGTGGGTCCCGCCGAAGGAGACCCCGTCGACCAGGCCGAGGATCGGCCCCTCCCCCGGCAGTGCGCGCCAGCGGCCGGTGCCGGCGGAGCGCAGCAGGGGCGAGGGGTGCCCGGCGGTGCGCAGCTCGTAGGTGCCGTCCGCGAGGTCCAGGCGCAGGTGGACGGCGGTGGCGAACCCCTCCGCCCAGTCCTGCCGCAGCAGGTAGGCGTTGGCGGCCGACAGGAACTCCTCCGAGGGCACCGAGCCGAGCAGCCCGCCGAACGCCCCCGAGAGCTGCAGCGCCCGGGTGCCGGCCTCGTCCCCCTTGCCGGAGACGTCGACCAGCGCCAGCTCGAGGCGGTCGGGGCCCTCGACCCGCGCGGCCACGAGGAAGTCGCCGGCGAACCGGGTGCCCGAGGCGGAGACCAGCGCCGACTGCACCGACCAGCCGTCGCAGAGGTCGGGGATGCTGCCCTGGTTCAGGAGCCGGTCGCGCAGGTCGACGAACATCGCGTCGCCCGAGAGGTGCGGCACGCCCAGGCGGACGCGGTTCAGCGCCGTGGCCAGCACGATCCCGCACATCACCAGCTGGATGGCGACCGCGCCGAGGATGCGGGTGGTGACGTCGGGCTGCACGAGCAGCGACGCCATCACCATCAGGACCATCCAGCCGACGAACGGCGCCAGGTGACGAGGTGCCAGCACGAGGCTGCCCACCAGCAGCGGCACCATGAGCGTGGTCATGGGCACGGTCGCCGCGTCCCACGCGATGCCGACCACCAGCAGCGCGCTGAGCACGACCAGCCCGGCGACGGGGCCGTAGCGACGCACCACACCGCGTCGGGCGCCGAGGGCCACCCGGTCCCGCGCGAGGCCGACCCACCGGCGCTGGCGGGCCAGGACGCCGCGCGGGTGCGAGGCCGGCTGGACGCTCTCGGAGGCGATCGTCATCTCGATCCCTCCTGAGGGGCGGGTGCTCACCGCTGGGCCCGGGAACGGAACCGCGGCTGGCACCGAGGGCACCAGAACAGGTTCCTCGCCACGAGCACTTCTGTCCTCACCTGCGTACCGCAGACTAGACAGGGTTGACCGTCGCGACGGTAGACGTAGGAGAGCCCGCTGCGCCGCCGGCGTCCGCCCTCGTACTGCTTGGCGGCGGCCCGGGCGGCCGCCTCGTGCTCGGGGCGCACGGTCTCGATGCGGTTCACCGCGACGCCGAGGTGCATCAGCTCGACGAGGTCGGCCCACATCTCCTGCCAGCGGCCGACGCGCATGCTGCGGCCCTCGCGGAACGGGTCGACGCGGTGCCGGAACAGCAGCTCGGCGCGGTAGACGTTGCCGATCCCGGCCACCACGTCCTGCTCCATCAGCAGCGCGGCGATGCTCTTGCGGCTGCGGCCGATGCGCGCCCAGGCGCGGTGCGGGTCCGCGTCGGCCCCCTCGCGCAGCGGGTCGGGACCCAGCCGCGCCACCAGGGCGTCGCGCTCCTCGGGGGTCAGCAGCTCGCACGCGGTGGCGCCGCGCAGGTCGGCCCAGGTGACCCGGCCGTCGGAGCGGTCGGTGGTGACCAGCCGCAGCCGCACCTGGCCCACGGGGTCGGGCAGCTCGTCGGCGCCGGCGATGCGCAGCTTGCCGTAGAGGCCCAGGTGGACGTGGAGCACCAGCTCGGTGCCGGCGAACCGGACGAACAGGTGCTTGCCCCACGCGTCCGCGGCGATCAGCTCGCGGCCGTCGAGCTGCGCCGCCCCGTCCTCGAACCTCCCCTGCCCCTGGGGGCTGGAGGCGGCGACGACGGAGCCGCCGAAGGCGTCGGTCAGGTCGATCGCGAGCCGGTGGAGGGTGTGCCCCTCAGGCACGTCCCGCCCCTCAGGCGTCCGGGCCGAGGCCCTGGGCGGACTCCGGCAGCGGCGGCAGGGCACCGTCGACGTCGTAGGTGCTCAGCTGCGCGATGCGGCGCGCGTGGCGCTCGTCGCCGCTGAACGGCTCGGCGAGGAACAGCTCCACGAAGCGGGTCATGTCGGCGAGCGAGTGCATGCGGCCGCCGACGGAGACGACCTGCGCGTCGTTGTGCTGGCGCGCGAGCCTCGCCGTGTCCTCGCTCCAGGCCAGGGCGCAGCGGATGCCCTCGACCTTGTTGGCGGCGATCTGCTCGCCGTTGCCCGAGCCGCCGATGACGACACCGAGGCTGTCGAGCCCGGCGTCGCGGTCCTTCTTCACGCCCTCCGCGGCGCGCAGGCAGAAGACCGGGTAGTCGTCGAGGGCGTCGTAGACGAACGGGCCGTGGTCGACCGGCTCGTAGCCGTGGTCGGTCAGCCAGCCCACGAGGTGGTTCTTCAGGTCGAGGCCGGCGTGGTCGGAGCCCAGGTGCACGCGCATGCCGCCGATCCTGCCACCTCCCAGGCTGGCGTCCCGCACCCGGGAGGCCGAGCCGTCACCGGCGCGTCAGGCCGGCGGTGGCGCGGGCCGCAGGTGCTCGGCCAGGAAGCCGGCGACGGCGGCCGTGTGCGGCGCCGCGGCGTCGAAGACGTCCGGGTGGCGCCAGTAGCCGTGCACCTGCCCCTGGTAGCGGGTGCCGGTGACGGTCACACCCGCCTCCGCCAGCAGGGTCACGAGGTGCTCGCCCTCGTCGCGCAGCGGGTCGTGCTCGGCGGTGGTCACCAGCGTCGGGGGCAGGGTGTGGAGCCGCGTGGAGCGCAGCGGCGCGAGGTCCGGGTCGACCAGGTCCGCGGACGAGGCGGCGTACTGGTCCCAGTACCACCGGGCCTCGTCGGGGTGGAACCCGTCCGCGGCCGTGCGGTAGCTCTCGAAGCCTCCCTCGGGGTCGAGGAAGGGGTAGGTGAGCGCGATCGCGGCGAACCGCCCCGGGTGCCGCAGCGCCGCGACCAGCGCCAGGTTGCCGCCGGCAGAGTCGCCGTGCGCGGCCAGCGGACCGGTCAGCCCCTCGTCCTCGGCGTGGGCGGCCAGCCAGGCGAGCACGGTGTCGACGTCGTCGGGCGCGGCCGGGAACCGGTGCTCGGGCGGGCGCCGGTAGTCGATGCTGAGCACCGGGTGGCCCAGGCGGTTGGCGAACCGTCGCGACACGGCGTCGTGCACCTCGACGTCGTTCATCACGAACCCACCGCCGTGCAGGTGCAGCACCAGCCCCGGCCGGGCGTCGACCGGCCGGTAGAGGCGGCACGGCACGCCGCCGGCGTCCACGTCACGGACCTCGGCCACCGCCTCCCGGGGCCGGCGTGACGCGAGCGCGCGCGCCTCGGCGCGGGCGGCGTCGATGTCGAAGTCGTCGTCGTGGACCTTGGTCTCGCTCGCGTACGCCGCGACGGCGGCGCGGGCCTGCGGGTGCAGCACTCGGTCTCCTCTGCTTCGGCGTCGGTGCCGGCTCAGCGCTGCATGAGCGCGTCGAGGCCGACGGCCATGGCGGCGGCGACCCGGAAGTCGAGCCGGTCGTCGGGCACCCGCACCACGTACCGGTCGCGCAGCTTGAGCTCGCGGTCGACGTGCATGAGCGGGCCGCCCTCGGCGTTGGTGAAGTCGAAGTGGATCGACATGAACGGCAGCTCGATGAACCGGCGCACGATGGCGGTGGTCTGGTTGCGCTCCTGCCCGGACCCGCGGACCCCGGCCCCCTCCACGTGGAACGTGGTGCGCAGGAGGCTGGCCCCGAAGTCCTTCTTGAAGTAGCCCAGCGGGGCGCCGGCGCCGTCCGTGACGTCGTAGCCGGCACCGAGGTCGAGCCGCTGGCGGGCCTTGAAGGAGAACACCGGCTGGGTGCGCGCCTCGTCGGCGAAGAACGTGACCTGCTCCCTGAGGGCCATCCGCTTCTGCTGGGCGATGCCCATGCTGCGCCCCTCGGAGCCATCGGGCCGCAGCTCGACGAGCTCGTAGCGGTTCGCCGTCATGGCGAAGCGCTGCTTGACCAGGAACGCCGGCAGGTACATCTGTGCGGTCACGAGCCGGACACTACCGAGTCACCGACCCGCCGGGAGGCGGATAGTCCGTGACGTTGTGCAGGTCGACATCGGCTTGGGTTCATGCGGTGGTCGCAACACCTAGCCCTGGAGGGGTGTATGGGTGTCGGAGGCCGGCCGCGGGTACGGCGGAGCGTCGAGAGAGCTTTCTGGGAGCTGGTTCCTGAGCATCGGTCCTGGC